>JAENWC010000392.1 GCA_016650235.1 Terriglobia bacterium | reverse complement strand
TCCATGTTCAGGCAAGTGGTTTGGAACTGCGGCGTGGAGCATTTGACTCTGCCGCGCAGTTCCTGATTGTGCCCCGGTGGCGGCCTGTTACTCCGCGCACCGAGGCTACTGCACCAGTATGCCTGGAGAAGATGAATTTGGCAAATTTATAATTCAACCATATCATATTCGATTCACTTATATGATGCAACCCCCTGATCTGCATCATAATAGAGCGGTGTTGCCAAGAATCTGTACATGGTTGGTCTTCACCCTCATTCCCCTCTGCGTATTCCCGAATCTTCGATGCATTCATGAAACGCAGTTGGGCGGGCTTCGAAGAAGAGTTTGACCGTATCGTGCCGCGCGACCGTCCAGGCTATCCAGACGTCAAACGCGACCTGTTGCGCGAGCCCATTTTCGACATGAAAGCCCACCGGAACTTGGCAGAGGCGGTACTCGGCAGGAAGACGGTCGACGAAATCTTCGACGAGATGGCTCGGCAGCGCGAACAGCGGAAGCCGCGGTAAGCTCCGTCTGCGATTAACTGGCGCGAGGGCGCCCTCACCGATCCCAGCGCCGGAAACGGAAGCTTCAAAACCCCAACCCTGCGCGAAGGCTCGCACCGCGCCGTCCATGCACGATGGCTCGCTGAAAAAGGGTGACTGTAGCCGGTGAATCAGGTGGCCTTCGCGCCGCGCCACCCGGCATCCATCACCGCCCGCATACGCTGCAGCAAGGCCGCGTGTTCCCGCATTCGCGCTAGATTGGTGAACTCCCTTGGGTCGTTCTTATGGTCAAAGAGTTCTTCGTCCGGATGCGGCCCCGTCCAGCGAATATAGCGGTGCCGATCGGTTACGGCCGCCCGTCCCATGATCCCGTCCGGCGCTGTCACAACGCTGAAGGCGGCCTTCTTAAAGGCCCGCCCCGGATTGTCGAGCAAGGGAACCATGCTTTGCCCTTCCAGATTAGGCGGCGGGCGCAATCCGCCGAGTTCCGCCACGGTTGGATAAATATCGACAAACTCCACCAATGATTGGGACGATTTTCCGTTGCCCTTGCGTCCCTGCGCGGAAATGATGAGCGGGGCGCGCATGGACTCCTCAAACAGGCTGCGCTTGTGCCAGCGGTGATGCTCGCCCAGATGCCAGCCATGGTCGCCCCAAAAGACAATGACCGTGTTGCGCCTGAGATTGCGCTTTTCCAGTTCCCCAATCACGCGGCCGACCTGCCAGTCCATGTACGAGATGGAGGCGTAGTAGGCGCGAATCGCCTCCTTCTTTTCCGCTTCGTTCATGCCCATGTCTTTGGCCCGCGTGTTGATGGTGATCTCGCTGGCCAATGGAATATCATCCAGGTCACCGGGTGGATTCACTACGGTTTGAATCTGGCTCAGCGGATAGAGATCGAAGAATCGCGCAGGGGCCACGTGAGGCACGTGCGGGCGCAGATACCCAAGTCCCAGGAACCACGGCTTGCCGTTCTTCGCGGCCATCGTTTCCATCGCGATTTCCGAGGCGCGGTCGTCGGCCTGATCCTTGCCCTCGCCCTGGAAGGACACCCACTCCCAACGCGCCCTTCTGCCTTCCGTGATGTTCCGTCCTTCACCAACTGTGTGCTGTTCCTTGCCCGGCGGGCTGATCGACACATCCCAACTCGGTGGATCGTCCCACTTGTTGGTGCCCACCGACCCCGGCACGTCCATGTGATACATCTTGCCCGCGCGCACCGAATGCCATCCATTGTTCTTGAACAACTGCGGCAGCGTAACCACATCCGGCATCTTCTCGCGAACCGCGATATTGTTCTCGAAAATTCTCGTGGAATCGGGCCGCAGGCCGGTCAGCAACGACGCGCGGGAAGGGCCGCATACGGGGTACTGGCAATAGGCGCGGTCAAAGCGCACGCCCTCCGCCGCAAGGCGATCGAGATTGGGCGACTTGACCACAGGGTGGCCGTAGCAGCCGAGATTGTTGTTCATGTCATCGGAGGCGATGAAGAGAATGTTCGGCCGCTCCGGCGCCGATTTCTGGGCCAGCAGCAAAGCTGGGGCCGCCAGCAAGGATCGCCGGGTGAAGGTGGGACCGATGCGAGTCATGCTCTACAGGCTAACACCACTGTTGTTCACTTAACAGGTGGCTTCCCGGCACCTCCCATTACGGTGTTCGAGAATTTGATCGAATTGCCGCACTTCTATAGGTCGCCAAACAAGCCAAGTGATCCGCAACTTCCCAGAAGCCGACTGGACCAGAACTCGGAAGATAGCGTCCGGATGCGTCGTAAGGGTCCACTGAGCAACCCTCAGACCCGAGAGACCGTTTCTACTGCGGTGGCAAACTATCCGTCGAGTAGCGGTTAAAGAGGCTACTTTCGACGGTCATCTCGGATATTTCGCCGGCACTTTCCGTTTCACCTCTTCGAACCAGTTCAGGACGACGTTGAGTTTTGTAGCGGCGGCTACGAGGTCACTTTCTTTCATCATTACGAACCGCCTTCCAGTGGGCGTCACGTCGTACTGCGGGCCTGTTGGATCATCCTTATAGTCTCCCTCAAAAAGCATCTCCGGTTTCGCAGCACGAAATTCAGGCCGAGTCGCCACTTTAACCACCATCATCTTGTCGCCATTACGGTAAAACAGCTCCCGCCCATCCGATGCCCACAGCGGCTTCACTCCCCCTTCTGATGAAATCATCCACTTCCCGCCGGGGCCGGGATAGGGCTGCACGTAAACTTCATTGCGGCCGGACTCATTGGATTGATAGGCAAGCCAGCGACCATCGGGCGAAAACACGGGTGCATCTTCGTTGAACGGAGTCCGAAGGAAAGGTTGTGCCTTCCGGCCATCTCTGAGAGATAGCACCGAAATATCGATCCCTGTGGTTGGGTGACTTTCTGAATAGGCCAGGAGCTGACCATCCGGGGACCACGACCAGGGAATTTGGGGGGATTCGCTTGACGTGAGCCGCTCTTCAACCCCGCTCCCATCGGCTGCACTCCAATAGAGATTCCATTGCCCGTCTCTGTCGGAATAATACGCTATCTTCTTCCCGTCTGGAGTCCAAGTAGAAGCACTATTAGTGGCGGCAAATGATTGCCTCGTGAGTACGGCGCGAGAAACCTCGTATAGCCAAATATCCGCCTTGTTTCCTTCATCAATACTTAGAGCCAGACGGTGGCCGTCCGGAGAGAGTTTAATATCAGTGTAAGGACGGGGCGGCAGCGGGAATGCTTGTTCCGCGCCTGAACGATCCACCCAAACGAGTTGCCGTTCCTCTGCGTGTAAATTCCCTGGTGCGTACACCAACCAACCAGCATTGGAAAAACCAAACTGTGCCGCTCCCGTTTTATCAACTGAGGGCATAACCCCCTCGAGGATTTGCATTGGGGGACCCGTAACCTCCAACCGCGCCAGATCAAACGGCACCGCCAAAAGAGTCGCCCCTCGCACAAAAACGATGTGACCTGTGTGGACGTAACGGGCATCACTACCCCCATTAATCAGGAGTTTTCTCTGGCCGGTATCGGGCCGTAGCACTTCAATCCGCGCGTCATCCCAACTGCCACCCGTCCCGACGGTGAAAAGCAATGCCCTGCCACCCGGCAAATGGTGAGGAAAGCGGTGGCCTCCTTCACCCCGTTCTCGATCAAGCGCTGTGAGGGCTTTCGGCATGCCACCCAGAGCCGAAACTTGCATAAGTCCGGCTGTCCAACTCGGAGAAAAAATGATTTGGCCGGCATTCCCCCAACTTCCCCCACAACCAGAGAACACAGGCGCCAATACCACTGGGGCACCCCCGTTAACTGCGACTGTTTTCAGCTTTCCATCTGCACAAAAACCCAATGATTGACCGTCTGGTGAGTAGAAGGGGCTGAGTGCACCTTCCGTGCCAGAGACGGGTTTACTTTCTTGACTATCGAGTGCCCGACGGAAGAGTTGCTGGATACCGTTTCGTTTAGCGACATATGCGAGTTCGCTGCCTTTCGGAGAAACGGTGAGAGCGGACAGCCCCAACCCGGCCAGCCGTTCACCCGGCGGAAGATCCACCGTAATGCGCGCCACAGACGGCTGGCCTGCTACGGAGGGCTTCAGGTTCCAGACGACAATGCCAGTGATGGCGGCGACCAGGGCCAACGAGGCCAGGACCAGGTAAATCAGCCACCTCTTATGCAGAACAAGGCTGGGGAGGACGGGTGAGATTACAGCAGATTCTTTGGTCCATGACGATTTCCATTCGCTCAAGGTTTGATAGCGGTTGGCTGGGTCCTTCTCCACGCATCGGAGAATTACCTTCTCGATCTGGAGAGGAATCGTGGGTTCGAGCTCACGAGGACAGCGCGGTATTTCGTTGATTTGCTTGAGGGCAACTGAAACTGGGGTGTCACCGGTGAAAGCCGGTTTCCCGGTAAAGATTTCGTAAAGAATTAGTCCCAGGGAATAAATGTCGGTTCGATCATCGATGTTCTTACCCTGTGCTTGTTCCGGAGCCATATAGGCTGGTGTCCCGATGACTGCGGTTCCAGTGTTAACGCCTGTCTCCACGGAGCGAGCGATGCCAAAATCCATGACTTTAGCGTGTCCCGATCGATCGATCATGATATTTCCCGGCTTGAGGTCGCGGTGGACTACTTTCTGGCTATGGGCTTCCTGAAGTCCGTCGCAAATCTGGAGAGCAACTTCGATTCCCTTGCGAAGAGACAGCCCGCCAAAACGCCTCAAGATCTCGCGCAAGCTTTCCCCTTCGACAAACTCCATCGAAATGTATGCCGTACCGTCAATCAGACTGAATTCGTGGATGCGGCACACGTTCTTGTGCGTTATCTTGCGGGCTAGACGTAGTTCGTTCTTAAACCGCTCCATGGCGACCTGGTCGGAGGCCACCTCCGGTTTCAAAATCTTAAGGGCCACAATTTCGCCAGTGATGCGGTCGCGGGCTTTATAGACGATAGCCATTCCGCCGCGGCCAACCTCAGCCAGGATCTCGTATCGCTCGCTGAGCTGGCGGTAAGCAACCTCGCCAATTGCGGGATGTGCCAAGGACTGGGCCGATGCAAACAGTGCACGCTCCGATGCGAGCACCGGTTCTTTCATGAAATTTCCCGCCTTCTCGTGTTCGGCGAGTAATGACTTGACTTCAGTCCGAATCTCCTCATCGCTGCAACTTTCCTCGAGGAACTCGTCTCGCTCGTTCGGTTCTCGCTCGAGCGCCGCCTCGAATAGTTCGGAGATCCTCTCTCGCCCTTCCGGCGTCATCCAGCTTCCTGTTTGTGGATTTCGCGATAAAGCCAAGCACGAGCTACGCTCCAGTCGCGCTTTACCGTTTTGGGCGAAACCTTCAAAACCTCCGCGATTTCCTCCACGGTGAGCCCTCCGAAAAACCGCAGTTCCACGATCTGACTCTGCCGGGGGTGCTCTTCAGTGAGTTGAGCCAGTGCCGTGTCCAATAGCATTAGCTCTTCGGATTGCTCTTCTGAGAAGAGCAGCGCTTCCTCTAGGGAGATCTTCTGCTGTAAGCCTCCGCGCTTGCTTCGGCTATGCGCACGAGCATGATCCACGAGAATGCGGCGCATCAAGCTTCCGGCAATCGCAAAGAAGTGGGCCTTGTTCTGCCAGGTCACTTCGCGCTGCTTCGAAAGCCGCAGGTAAACCTCATGCACTAGGGCGGTTGCCTGCAACGTATGGTCGGATCTCTCGCGCCGCATGTAGTATGCGGCAAGGCGGTGCAACTCGTCGTAAATCAATGGGATCAGCTCCGACTCAGCGCGGCGGTTTCCGCGATGAATTTCAGCCAACAGGCTCGTAACGTCTCCGGGCTGGGCCATAGTTTGTTTTATACGCCACCCTTTCCTAATATGCAAGCTAATTTCCCCCATCCGCCCCCCATCCGCCGATCTGGAGGTGACCCCGCAGAGAAAGAAATGGCGCGTCATAGGTCGGAGGCGAAAATTAGCGCTATTCCAGCCTGGGAACGCAAAGAGGAAATATGAAAGTGATCCACACATCGGAGAATCATAGCTTCTGGAATCAGCTTTTCTCCCGCAAATCCATCGACAAGCTGATCTCCGGGTCCGAGGCCCCGGGACACAGGCTGCAAAAGACACTCGACCCATGGTCGCTGGCCGCGCTGGGGATCGGCGCCCTCACGGGAATGATCTCCTCACTGCTGGTCTTCCAATACGGCCAGGCTCTCATCTGGCACGCCATGTCGCGCGATGATCTCTTCCCCAAGTTCTTTTCCGCCATTCATCCCAAGTTCAGGACGCCACATTTGTCCACCTGGATCGCCGGCTTTGCTGTTGGCATTCCCGGAGGAATATTTGCCATCAGCGACGCCGGCGACCTTTCCAACATCGGCACGCTCTTCGCATTCGTGCTCGTCTCGCTCGGCGTGATCGTCCTGCGCCGCACCCAGCCCGACCGTCCGCGCTTGTTTGAAGTGCCTCTGGTGCCGTGGTTCCCTCTGATCTCCACCGCACTCTGCGGCGGTCTGATGATGGGACTTGCGGTCATCACCTGGGTGCGTTTCGTCGTCTGGTTGGTGCTCGGACTGTTGATCTACCTGTTTTACAGCCGCCACCGCAGCGAGTTCGCGAAGAAGGCATGAAACCGGAAATCGTAGTATGGCGCGCCTATCATCGGCGAGCAAAGGAGAAATCACAATGAATGTGGAACTGATCGTTCTGGCAGTAGTGGTGGTACTGCTTGTGTTTGGCGGGAGGATGCTGGTTAGCGTCAGAGGGTCGGAGGTTGGGATCAGAGAACGCCGTTACCTAGGCCGTTCGCTACCGGAAGCGCGAGTTGTCGCCATGCGGGGAGAGATTGGGTTTCAAGCGAGATCACTAAAACCCGGGCTTTACGTACTGCCTCCCTTCCTCTACAAAGTGTCGCGAGAGGAGATGATTGTCGTACAAGACGAGCAAGTTGGACTCGTCGAGTCCATTGATGGTCTGCCCCTCCAGCCGGGCCAGATCTTCGCACGCCACGTCGCCAGCCACGGCAACTTCCAGGATGGCGAAGCCTTCCTTCACAATGGAGGCCAAAAGGGACCCCAGGTAGATGTTCTTCCACCTGGCAAGTACCGGATTAACTCATACTTGTTCCACGTGCGACTGGTGCCGGTAACAACCATTCCTCCAGGCCATGTCGGCGTCGCGAGCGCTCGGGATGGAAGTGTGATACAGGCCGGCCGCCTGCTCGCTCAGAAAGCGGAGGGACATAATTCATTCCAGGACGGAGAGACTTTTCTCAAGAATGGCGGCCAGCGTGGCCCGCAGATCGAGGTCATTCTTCCCGGGCGGTATCGGATCAATACCGACCTGTTCCAAATAGAGGTAAAGGAAGCAACCGTCATTGAGGCGAATCAAGTTGGTCTGGTGACGGCGAATGACGGCCAACCTTTGCCATCGGGTGACTTGGTGGCTCCACATGTGGAGCATCACAATGATTTTCAGGACGCCCCGGCCTTTCTGGCTAGCAGGGGGCTGCGCGGGCCTCAGTTTGATCTACTGAAGCCCGGAACCTATTATGTCAACCCGTTGATGTTCAATGTGAAGCTAGATGAGGTGATGGTTGTCAACCGAGGAGAGGTCGCCGTACTCGTGTCAAACGTAGGCGGCGAACCGGACTGGCTCACCACGGAGGATAGACTGCGCTCCGGTCAGGAGCGGTACGTGGTTCCGGCCGGTTGCCGGGGTATCCAGGTCGAGGTGGCCGGACCGGGTGCCTATTATCTTAACCGCTGGGCTTATATCCCCTACATCATCCCGACGACCAACATTACGATCGATTGGGCGGAACAAGGCGGAGGCGAAGAAGTTGCTGGTGTCACGCTAAGCAAGAGCGGACTAAGCGCGTTACCCCAGGTGTTCGACGAGCTTACGGTGATCAGCCGTGATGGTTTTGAAATGCAGGTGAGCGTGAAAGTCATCATTCGGATTCGGCCCGACCAGGCTCCCTTGATGGTCTCTAAAATCGGATCGCTCCATAATCTGGTTGAGCACGTTGTCCACCCGATGATTGACTCGTGCTTCCGCAATCAGGCCTCCTCGACCGAGGCGATGCGATTCATGCAAGACCGCACCCTGGAACAGCACAAGATAGAAAAGCAGGCTCGCACCGAGCTCGAAAAGTACCATGTCGAGATCGTCTCGGTACTCATTTCCCAGATCGTTCTTCCACAAAATTTGATGGAGATCCAAACGAAACGGGTCATTGCAACGCAACAGCAAGAGATGTATGTGGAGCAGCAGAGAGCGGAAGAGAAAAGGATTGCGACCGACAATACACGAGCTACAGCCGACAAGCAGCCCGATCTGGTTGCCGCTCAGGTCGGCGTCCAAATAGCTGAACAGACCCGGCAACAGACCATTATCCGGGCCGAGGGCGAAGCCCGCGCCATCGAGATGCTGGGACAAGCCTCAGGGAAAAAGGTTCTCGCTGTGGGAAGCGCGACCGCGGAAGCCTTCCAGAAACAGGTCGCCGCAGTTGGACAGTTAAACCTGACTGCAATCGAAGTCGCGAAATCCATTGCCGCAGCCGGACTCAAGATTACCCCGGACATTCTGGTCGGCGCGGGTGCAGCCGACGGCAGCAGTGGTATCTTTTCTGCGTTCCTTGCTCAATTGCTCACCGGGAAAGACGTTGGGCATCCCTTGGCGGCGTCGGGCCCTGCCGCAGAGAATCGGTAACTGGTCGCCGGAGAACTTCCAGTAACGGCTGGCAAGGCATGCGCATTACTATTGGCTACTGTCAAACTAGGCCGAGTAACGCCGTTTGGTTTACCGATCTGCTGTTGTCAACTCCCGAGTGTCGTTCATCCGGAATACTCTTGGGCGGATCATCCCATTAGCTGAGGCTAACACTCATACGCGGCTAACGGAGGAGCGCATCAACGATATCTTGAATCCCTAGTCGGATTTGTAGTAAGCGTGATGTTGAAGCCGCGGCGCTGGGGGCCTTTCTGAGTCAAAAAGCAGAAATAGGCCGGTGCCGATCACAACCATAAAAAATCCCTGTAAACAACTCATAACACTAAACATCCAGCCAAATTCCAAACCGCCGCTTTTGGCCCCGTGCGCTAAACTGAAAGTAAGGAGGCATGGTCCGTCGCGCGCCCCGCCTCCCACCAGCCTGCCTTGGCCCGTATCGCTCATAAAAGGAGTCTCATCCCATGTCTTCACTACCGCAAATCGAAGCCAATCGCGCCAACGCCCAACTCTCCACTGGCCCATGCACCCAGGAAGGCAAAGCAGCTTCCGCGCAAAACGCACGCACCCACGGCCTCACATCCAAGGACCTCGTCATCCTTCCCCACGAACAGGACGACTTCCTCGATTTCCAGATCTCACTCACCGGACAAATCAAACCCAATGGCCAGCTCGAACTCACCGCGTTCGACAACCTGCTCCACGCCGCCTGGAACATGCGACGCATACGCCGCCTCGAAGCCCAGATCGCCGAATCCGGCATCGACCCGCTCTCCGACTCGGGCCTCGCCTCCCAATGCGACCGTTACGCCCGCTACTTCGCACGCGCCGAGAAGTCCTACTATCGCGCCCTGCGCGAACTCCGCGTTCTTCAGTCCGACCGCTATGTCCTGGAAAACGCGAACCATCTCAACGCGGAAAACATATCCCCGCTGGTCCCCATCGACAAAATGGCGAAACGAAGCCAATTCGCCACAAACGCAACTATCGATTACTCCGTATCCCAATTTGAAGCCGAAGCGGCCGCATTCAGCCTCGCCTCACAACGCCGTCAAAACGAAGCCAACCCGCCCGTTCCGGCCAATTGAGACTACCGTGATGACAAAACCAGCTTGGCTCCCGCCGGTGCCACCTGCACCGCCGCGCCCGCCGGAAGCGCGATCGCGTCCTGAAAGGTGTAGTTCCGTGGCCACTTCTGCTGATAGTTGTAGATCCAAAGGAGCGGCTCCACCCGGCCGTCCGGCAGCACCGCGATCGCCTTCAGCCACCCGCCCTCGGCCAGCCCTTCGGGACGCACCGCGCGAACCCTCATCGCGGATCGCAGCTTGTATTCACCACTCACCACGCGCCCCTGTATCAGCCGGGGCTTCGGCGCATCCTTGTATCGGGGCGCGTCCGGCAGATACTTCGGATCGCCTTGCGGAGCCCCGCCCTCCACCCAATCGGAGATCAGATGGAGATCTTCCATCGACAGCGCCTCATCATGGGCAAACTCGCCGAATCCTTTCACCGCGCTCCAGGGAGGCATGCGCCGTTCGAGAACCTCTTCCTTGATAGCCTTCGCCCACGGGCGCGCCTCTTCATAACTCATCAGCGAAAAGGACGGCCCGCCTTCCTTGTGGCATGATCCGCAATGCTTATACAGGATGCGCGAGATTTCGCGGGTCCAGGTGAGTTTGGTCGAGATGGTCTCGTGCGCGCGGGCCGGAATAATGCAGAAGGCGCATAGGGCGCAAACTGCGGCAAACTTCATCCCCATTGCCCTTATTCTGATTTTGGCTGGCGCAACAAAGCCGATGGTTCCATCTTGGCGTCGATGGCCACGTCAAACCAGCCAATCATCATCTCCTCCCAGCTTTGGTCGCCCCAACGGACCTCTTTGGAGGCGTCCGGGTTGTCCTTGTTGTTGGCCGAGTTGTCAAAGTGCGCCGTGCAATCCAGACGCGTGTTCTTGGGCAGCAGCTTCTCGCCGTCGACATAGTAATAAAGCTGCCAGTTGAAGTCATAGCGCGGGACGCTGAGCAGGGTTTCGGTTTCCCCGGTGGGGTAAGTGGCTCGATACAGGAAATCCTTGCCGCGCAGATGCATGTGCGGCATCAGATTGATGAGCTTCGCATCCGCGCGCAGCGTGATGGTGGACTTTACCTCATGCGCGCCGGCCCCGGGTGGAATCACGAACTTGGAGTTGACGGCCTTGGCCCACGGCCGGGCGTCTTTGTATGTGAGCAGAGGCATGGGCGCGGCCAGTGCCTTCATCCCCTTACTCCTCTGTGCCGGTGGTGGTTGCCGCCGCCGGCTTCTTGGGCGGCCGCAGCAGTTGCATCGGGTCCATCTTCACATCCACGGCGACGTTGAAGAAGCCGATCATCATCTCTTCCCAACTCTGGTCGCCCCAGCGGACTTCCTTGGTCGGATCGGGATTGTGCTTGTTGTTAGCGGAATTGTCGAATGTCGCGGTTGCTTCAATGCGCGTCCCCTTGGGGAGGATCTTGCCCTCCGGTAGTTGATACCAGAGCTGCCAGTTGAAGTCGTAGCCCGGGACCCAGAGCAGTTTCTCAGTCTCGCCGGTGGGGTAGACCGCGCGCATCTCCATGGACTTGCCGCGCAGGTGCATGTGCGGAAGCAGGGAGATCAATTGAGAATCGGCATGCAGCGTAATGGCTCCATCGACGACGTGGGCGGGCGCTCCCGGAGGAATCACGAACTTGCCGTTCTGGGCCGCCAGGGTCAGCACGCGCTGCGTGGGGGGCTCTTTCGAAAAGATAATGCCAACCTTGGAGCGGTCCGAGGCCGCCTTGCCGTTGACCGTATAGTGCATCTGGAAGACGATGTCCGAGCCGGCCCGGATCCTCTTGCCCTGACCGGGACGCAGCATTTCCGGGGGCGCGCCCGGCGCATAGCCGGAGAGGAACTCGCCGCCTCCCACGCCCCCCTGGCTGCCACCGCCACCGCGGCTGCCCTTGGGGATGAATGCCTTGCCAGCCGGGTAATCACGCAGCCACTTGGATTGCGGGTCGCGCACAAAAGCGATGATGTGATGGACCACGGCGCGGTTGCCAGGGCGGGCTTCGGCAAACTGAATCCATTTGTCCTCCGTGAAACCGGTGGGAACGATGTAATAGGTATATTCGATCGTGCCTGTGGCGGCGACTTCGGCCGGCTCCGGCATTTCGAATACAACGTCGGGCTTTCCAATCACCCAACCCTGCTGGAACTGGCGCGGCGGCGGAGCGTCCTTCTCTCTGCCTTCCTTGGCCCCGCCCTCCACCCAGGAAATGAGCGTGTTGGTCTCTTCCTGAGACATGGACCGGTCATTGGTGAACTTGCCCACGTGCGGATCGGCAAACCACGGCGGCATCCGCTTGCTCAGCACCGCTTCCTTCATCGCCTTGGCCCACGGACGGGTTTCCTTATACGTGAAGAACTGGACCGGCGCGGCTTCACCGGTGCGGTGGCATTCCTGGCAGTTCTTCTGCAACACCGGGAGCACATCCTTATAGAAGGTGACCTCGGTGGATTTCTTGGGCGCCGCGGTAGCGGCTGACACGATGGCAATTCCGAGTAGGACCAGTTGG
>JAENWC010000391.1 GCA_016650235.1 Terriglobia bacterium | reverse complement strand
TCCTGGCACCGCCATGCCTTCGGGCCTGTTTGCCAAGGAAGGTGGACGTTGGGTTTTCGCCGGCCCGACACCGGCTGGTTTTCAAACCTATCAGAAAGATCACGCCGATCTTCTGGTACGCTATATGTTCAGCTTCACGCCGGAGGAACTGGGCCGGTTGCGGTAGTTCTGCGCCGGTTACGGTTCTGAAGGAAGGAAGGAAAATTTATGAATCGAACAATACTATTCTCACTTGGACTGGTTTCCGTCTTGTTCCTGGGCGCCTGTGGAGGGGCCAAGGAAGAGGCTAAGAAGGAGGAAGCGGCTCCGCCAGCCGCAGCCGCGCCGGCTGTCAATGAGGCCACCGCGGCTTCGATCACCGGCAAGGTGATGTTCACCGGCGACAAGCCGACGATGAAGGCGATCAGCATGGATGCAACTCCAGCCTGTTCCCGGCAGCACACCTCGACGCCGAAGTCTGAAGAGGTGGTTGTGAACGCGGATGGCTCCCTGAAGAACGTTTTCGTCTACGTCAAGGCCGGCCTTCCCAGCCAGCAATGGCCCACTCCCACCACGCCGGCGAAGCTGGACCAGAAGACCTGCATTTACAACCCGCACGTTGTCGGGGTGATGGTGAATCAGGATTTGGAGATCACCAACTCCGATCCGACCAACCACAACATCCACCCGCTACCCAAGGCCAATCGCGAATGGAACGAATCCCAGCCGCCGCAGGGCGAAGGGAAGATGAAGCAGTTCCCGCGCGAAGAGGTGATGATCCCGGTGAAGTGCAACGTCCACCCCTGGATGCGCTCCTATATCGGCGTGGTCTCCCACCCCTTCTTCGGCGTAACCGGCGATGACGGCACCTTCACGTTGAAGGGTCTGCCTCCGGGCGAGTACACCGTGGAAGCCTGGCACGAGAAGTATGGCACCCAGGAGATCAAGGTGAAGGTCGGCGCCAAGGAAGAGGGCAAAGCCGAGTTTAGCTTCAAGGGATAAGCTACACTGATTTGTGGGCCGGTGGTTTGCCGGCCCCGCTTCTTTTCATGCACTCTGACCGCCCCACAAAGTGGTTACACCGCTATTCGATCCTGCTGGCGGTTACGACGTTGTTTCTCGTAGTCGCCGGCGCTTCCGTCACCAGCCAGGAAGCGGGGTTGTCCGTGCCCGATTGGCCGCTCTCTTACGGCAAAGTGATGCCGGAGATGACCGGTGGGATCTTCTATGAGCACGGCCATCGCATGGTGGCTTCCACGGTGGGGTTCCTCACGATTGTTCTTGCCGTGTGGCTTTGGCGCGCCGAATCCAGAACATGGATGAAGCGGCTTGGATTGGTGGCCCTGGGGGGCGTGATCGCCCAGGGAATTCTTGGCGGCATGACCGTCATTTTCCTTCTGCCCAAACCGGTCAGCATCTCGCATGCCTGTTTGGCACAGCTTTTCTTTTCCACCACCGTTGCCATTGCGCTGTTCACGTCTCCGGGTTGGAAGCAAGGTCCGCGGTGGGTGGACGCGGCTGGATGGCCTGCTCGTCCGTTGGGCGCATTGCTGGTCCCTGGCGCGGTATTCGTGCAACTGGCGCTTGGGGCAAGCTACCGCCACAAGGCTCTCGGGCTTGTGCCGCACGTGCTGGGCGCCATGGTTGTGGC
Organism: Terriglobia bacterium; assembly: GCA_016650235.1. Taxonomy (GTDB): domain Bacteria; phylum Acidobacteriota; class Terriglobia; order Bryobacterales; family Bryobacteraceae; genus VFZE01. Next base: position 3,914 of record JAENWC010000391.1, on the reverse strand, counting down.
GGCCCTTGTGCTTTTTGTATCCATCTTTTTCATTACTCACTACAGCCGCCATCGAGCATTGTATAGCTCCGCACACGCACTCTTGATCATCACTTTTGCGCAGGTTTTTCTTGGGCTAGGAGCCTACATGAGCCGCGTCGATACGGCGGGCAGCCCGCAGCCGATGCCCCTCATGGTTTGGTTCACGGTGGCCCATGTTGCCCTGGGCGCCCTCACGCTCGCCTCCAGTATTATTCTTTCGATACAGGTGCACCGTCACGTGCGGCGGCCGTTTGCGGCTCCTCAATCGCATGCGATACAGGTGGCCGGTTAGGTGTCCCCTATGCTGCGCGACTACATTGCACTCACCAAGCCGCGCATCACCTGGCTCATCCTCATGAGCACCGCCATCGGCTACTTCTTTGGCGCGCGCGGCAACTGGGACCCGTCTTCTGTAGTTCACACCATCATTGGAACCGCGCTGATTGCCAGTGGAACGGCCGCGCTGAACCAATGGTATGAATGGGAGGCCGATGGGAAGATGCGCCGGACTATGGACAGACCCATCCCCGCGGGCCGTCTCAAGCGCACCAATGCGCTCATCTTTGCCGCCGCGCTCTCCATTGCCGGATTCGTCCAGCTTGCCTGGGCCGTGAATTTGCTGACAGGCATGCTTGGCCTGTTCACGCTGGTCACATATTTGTTTCTCTACACGCCACTCAAGAGCAGGTCGCGCCATTCGACCACAGTCGGGGCAATTCCGGGCGCAATGCCGCCGCTGATTGGCTATGCCGCGGCCAGCGGCTCCTTGACCGCGGAGGCTTGGGCGCTCTACGCCATTCTGTTTGTCTGGCAGTTTCCTCATTTCTACGCCATCGCCTGGATGTACAGGGAAGACTATTCCCGGGCCGGCATCCGGATGCTGCCCGTCGTGGAACCAGATGGCATCTCCACTTCCCGCCAGATCTTGTGGATGCTGGTCCTTTTGATTCCTGTAAGTCTTGCACCGGCGTTTCTTGACATGGCCGGACGCATCTATCTGACAGGCGCATTGATCTCCGGGTTGGTGTTCCTGTATTACGGGCTCGGCGTTTTGAAAGAGCGGACCATATTGCGCGCGCGCGCCGTCTTGCTGGCCTCGGTGATCTACCTTCCGGTACTGTATGGCCTGATGTTGATCGATAGGCCCGGATTGTGATCGTCGAAGCCAAAAATCTTACGCACCTCTACGGTTCCCGAACAGCTCTGGACGGGCTTAGCTTCTCTGTCGCAAAAGGGGAGATTTTTGGATTGCTGGGTCCCAATGGCGGCGGCAAATCCACTTTGTTCCGGATCCTGGCTACCATGATGAGCCCCACCTCGGGCAGCGCGCACGTGGCCGGTTTTGACGTCGCGGCCCACGCGGCCCAGGTACGCCGCCGCATTGGCGTCGTTTTCCAGACGCAAAGTCTGGACCGCAAACTCACAGTCGGGGAGAACCTCACGGCGCAGGGCCACCTGTTCGGCTTCTCCGGCGCGGACCTCCGTGCGCGGGCTGAGCAATCGCTGGAAAAGATGCGCCTCACCGATCGCCGCGGCGACTTGGTCGATACCTTGTCCGGAGGCCTCAAGCGCCGGGTCGAGATCGCCAAGGCGTTGCTGCATGAACCAGAGATTCTGCTGATGGATGAGCCTTCCACGGGACTTGATCCCGGCGTCCGGCGCGAACTCAATGATCATATGCAGGAGTTGCGTGCCAACCGCGGAGTCACTATACTGCTCACCACGCACATTCTCGAAGAGGCGGACCGGTGTGACCGCCTTCTGCTGATCCATCAGGGCCGCCGCGTGGCCGAAGGCACGCCGGCGGAACTCAAGGCCAAGGTGGGCGGGGACGTGGTGGTGATGGAGTCTGACTCACCCGTTGGCCTGGCGGAAAAAGTGAAGGTTCGCTTTGCGGTCGAGCCCCATGTGACCGGCAGACAGATTCGCGTTGAGATCGCCAACGGGCATCGCTTCATCACGGAGGTGATTGAGGCTTTTCCCGGGGCCATACAGTCCATCGCCCTGCACAAGCCCACGCTCGAGGATGTCTTCCTCGACGAGACCGGAGAATCCATATCTTGAGCTCCTCCTTCTGGCTTCCGGTCTACACGCTCTGGCGCCGTGACCTGATACGATTCTGGCGCGAGCGCACCCGTGTGCTCGGCTTTCTCGGAACGCCCGTCATCTTCTGGCTGATCGTCGGCTCAGGCTTCGGCGACATGGCCTACTTCTTCCCTGGCACGCTCACGCTTTCGGTCATGTTCTCCGCCCTCTTTTCGATGATGTCGCTCATCGAGGATCGCCGGGAAGGGTTTCTGCTCTCGATGATGGTATCGCCCGCGCCGCGCGCCTCGATGGTGCTTGGAAAAGTGCTGGGCTCCTCGACGCTTGCCTGGATGCAGGCCCTCGTTCTGCTTGCCTTCCTGCCTCTGGCCGGCTTCTCCGTTACGCCTCTACTGCTGGCGCAACTGGCCGGAACACTGTTCCTGATTGCGTTTGCCTTCACCTCGCTTGGATTTCTGTTCGCCTGGAAGATGGATTCCACACAGGGTTTCCACGCCATTATGAACCTGGTTCTGTTCCCTTTGTGGATGGTTTCCGGATCTCTGTTCACGATGGCGCAGGCGCACGGCCCGATGCAGTGGCTCATGCGCGCCAATCCGCTCACCTACTCCGTGGCCGCCATTCGCCGTATCCTCAATCCGGCGCTCACCGACGGCTCCCCGGAACTCAGGCTCAGCATTCTGGTGACGCTGGTCTGCGGCGTTGCGCTTTGGCTTTTATCCACTTTGGTGGCCGGCAGTAAGACCACCCGGAGCCAGGCGTGAAGCTCCGCGCCGCGGTCCTTTGCCTTTTTTTATGGAACTGCGGCAGGCCGGGGCAGCCGCTGGAGACCTTCAAGACCGTACCGGACTTCACTCTCACGGCATCTTCAGGTTCCCCTTTCCATTACTCGACTCAACTCAAAGGCAGAGTTTGGATCGCCGACTTCATCTTCACCACCTGCATGGGTCCTTGTCCGCGGATGAGTACGCAGATGAGGCAGGTGCAGGCCGCGCTTTCCGGAATGCCGCAAGTGAAACTGGTGTCCTTCACGGTGGATCCGGCGAACGATACGCCCGAGGCTCTGGCCGCCTACGCCAAACGTTACGCGGCTGACCCTGCGCGCTGGTTCTTCCTCACCGGCCCGAAGGAGATGCTGCAGATGCTCAGCATGGACACCTTCATGCTCAGCAAAGTGGACGGACAAATGGACCACTCGACGCGCTTTGTCCTGGTGGATCAAGAGGGCCGCGTGCGGAAATACTACGCGACGTCGGAGGGCTTTCAGATTCACGATCTGGTTCTCGATGTGAAACGGCTGCTCAAAGCGCAAAGGGCGCTCGCCGCGCCACCAGCCCCTAGGGCAATACCGGACATCGGTTCGCGGCGAGCAGCTCCGTTTTACGCTTCCTCAGATGAACGAACATGATTTCGGTCACGGATCTGCCGGCCCTTAACGCCACTCTCAATGCCACCTCGGCCCTGCTGCTGGTAACCGGCTACATCCTCATCCGTCAGGGCAGCCGTGAGGCGCACAGGAAAGTGATGCTCGGTGCGTTCACCGCATCGGTGCTGTTCCTGATCTCTTACCTCATTTATCATTTTCAGGTTGGCTCAGTGCGGTTCCAGAAGACGGGCGCAATACGGACGGTCTATCTTACGGTCCTGCTCACACACACTGTGCTGGCAGCCCTGGTCCCGTTCCTGGCCATCATCACATTGCGACGCGGTCTGCAGGCCCGTTTCGACAAGCATCGCCGTATCGCCCGTTGGACCCTGCCCATCTGGCTCTACGTCAGCGTCACCGGCGTTGTGGTCTATTGGATGCTCTACCGGATGTAGCGCGAGACTGTGTTGGTTCAGCCTGA
>JAENWC010000390.1 GCA_016650235.1 Terriglobia bacterium | reverse complement strand
TATATCTGTCAGGGGACAAGCCGAAGCTGGCGAGGATGGCTTGATGAATATCAGCGGAGCGCCATCCGTTGAGTTGCGTGCCGCCGTGCAGCAGCACCTCCATCAGCCGCGCTCGCCGACCCAGCTCCAGCCCATACAAAAAATGACGAAACGAACCCACCGATCACCCAATCGTCCTCATATCAACCATTTCCATCCATCTCCACGACCACGGTCCCGCCATTGCTCCTCGACCCACTCGATCCCATTATTAAAAATGACGAAACGAACCCATCAATCCACCAACCGCGCTACCTTATTAAAAGCCTTTGGTCTGCTATGATCATCCCGGTAACCGCAACGATGAGCACCGTTTCAGTCCTCAAACATTGGCCGGCCGCCAAGCGCGCGACACCGATTCTCCTCTTTGGCTTTGTTTTGTTTCCTGGCTCGCTCCCCGCCCAAACCTCCAACCTCCTGCAGCGCGCCTTCGGGACCTCTTCCTCCAGTGGCCAGCCCCTGTTGAGCACGCTCGCGCCCGGCTTCTCGCTCACCGTCGCAAGCCGCGAGTTCGACGTCGAGCGAACTTCCCAGCCAAATGCGGCGCGCTTGACCCTCCCGGGAATCCCGCTCCGCTTTGATCTGCGTTACCAGCGCCAGGCGGGCATCGATCTGTACCGCCTCCAGCCTGCGCCGGACTCCGAGCTTCGCGCGGAACACGTCCGCTTCGATTGGAGGTTCCCGGACGCCTACAACGAGTCCATGACATTCGATACCGGGGCGCTCCAAGGTCAGCCGCTCTACCTGCCCAATGGGAAGGTTCCCGACAATCAGTTCACCAACTGGGGGTCGCTGTTCTACAACCGCGAGGCCAATCTGGCGGTGGGCGCGGTACTGGACGGCGCGGAGCCGTCCCGGCGTGCGCGGCGCGGGCACTCCCGTTTCACCAAGTCCTCCACTTTGCAATTGATGACCACAACGGGCAATCCAAAAATGGAGATCACACTCTTTGCGTACCGCCCTAAGGACCAGCGGTTTTGGTGGGCCGAGTGGTACCAGTTACGCAGCGCATCCGATCCGGGCATCCCGGCCAATTTCTTCCCGATCCTGGCGCCTGACGATCTCAGTTGGCAGCCCGGCGAGCAACAGATGTTGACTGTGATTCCGGGCCCTGGCGACCGCGGCCGGAGGATGGAACTGATTCTGATCGACGAACTCCGCCGCAAAGTAGTGTCTCGTGTGCCCTTTCAGTACGATCTGCCCGTAACCAACGTCGCCGTGAAGGTCGAGTCATGGCCATCCAGCTTGTACCGCCTGATCGTTGTTCCCACAGGCGAGGCGGTGGATCCCATGGTGAACGACCTGAACCGCAAACTTAATAACGTCATCATCCGGGCTCGTGTAACTGAGGGCGCTGCCCGGGCGCGGGTCCTCTTTGTCGCCCCCACGGATGCCTGGCTGGCTTACGCGACCAACGGCGGTCACGACTATCATGGCTGGAGAACCGGCTACGACGGCAGCGTAGGGTATGCGCCCACCGTGATGAGTAGCCGCCAGCGCCGCTTGAATAACTTCTTCTATAGCCTGTATGAGCGCTATAACGACATTCATCATTTCCGTTATCTCTACGAGTTATCGCGCCAGGACGGTTTCGAAATCGAGTTTGCCTCGCAGCACGATGTGGCGCGCGGCCGCGTGCGCCTGGAAGACTACCGCCTGGTCCTCATCGGCAACCATTGCGAATTCACCACGGAGGAAAGCTACCGCCGCTTCGCCGAATACATGGGCAACGGCGGCGGCGTGTTGATCCACGGCGGGGACTCTTTCGCCGTGATGGTGAACTTTCTGCCCACGCTCGAACAGCCGCGCTATATCTGGCAGCGCGGACATTTTTGGACCCACTGGAGCGATCAACCCAGCGATTTTCGGGGACCACAACTGCTCCCCCCGAACGCACGCGCGGACGCGCCCATCACCAATCCCACTCCCGGCGACGCCATCGACTACCTGAACCTGTTTCACACCAGCGTCGGCTACTGGATTCCAGGCAGCAAGGCCGTCATCGCGAACACGGTCCATCCGATTGTTCGCGGCCTCAATCTGAAGCTCGGGGACGAAGTGCCCGGTCCCTGGGGCGGGGAAGTGGACTTCGCCTATGAACCGCAGGCCTGGGACATCCTCGTCCGTTCCGGCCGTGCCGCGCCCGAAGAACGTGAATTCGGAATAGACGCCTACGATCCCACGCCTCTGCACCGCATAGGCATCGCCGTTCATAAGAATGACCGCCTCGCCATGATCTGCGGGGAGAATTTTCCCAATATCCTGGTCGACCCCCGCTACACGCTCTTTCGCGAGTTGTACCGGCGCACGCTCCATCACATGATCGATAGCGCCAAAGCCGTCAGCGGCGGGACGAACCTGGTCCCTCCCCAGCAGCGCGACTCCACTTTAATTCGCTGGGACCTACCGGTGCGAATCGGCGCTCTGCGCTACGAACTGCCCGGGTTCATCGATTTCCAGGACCCGGATTGGCATCGCAAGCCCGCGCCTTATGCACACTACGTCATTGAGGGCTCCGCCGACGGGGAACACTGGATCATGCTGGCCGACCGGCGTCACGGCCCCTGGCGTGGCACAAAAACCGACGTCCTTGCTCCGGGCGCGGTGAGGCATCTCCGCTTTGTGGGAACATTTTCCAATGGCCAGCCGTTTCGCGTCCGCAATGTCCAGGCGCTTCCCGTCCACTAGCATGACCAACAGAAGAACATTTCTCAAATACAGTGCCGCATCGTCCTTCGCCCTTGCGCAGGATGCTCCGTCCCGGTCCCCCATGATCTGGGATGTGCACTGCCATCTGACCTCCTCAACCGGAGATAATCCCGAAGAGCGCATGGCCCACATCATACGGTTCATGGACCGGTTGGGGATCGAGCGCGTGATGCTCTCCCTCGGCTACCCGCTGCTCGAAGATCCTCCGCCGGACCAGCTTCGTTTGGAAAACGATCAGGTCCTGCGGGCCATCCGGCGTTTTCCGGACCGCACTCTTGGTTTCGTGTACCTGAATCCGAACCATGTCCCGTTCAGCCTGCAAGAGTTCGACCGCTGCGTCCGTGACGGTCCCATGGTGGGCGTCAAGCTATGGGTGGCCAGGCGCTGCAGCGCTCCGGAGCTGGATCCGATCGTCGAGCGGGCGGTCTCGATGAATGCGGTAGTCCTGCAGCACACATGGCTCAAAGTGAGCGGCAATGGGCCGGGCGAATCGACGCCTGGCGAATTGGCCGAACTGGCAGCGCGCCATCCCCGCGCCTCCTTCATCGACGCCCACACCGGCGGAGATTGGGAACTCGGAATCCGTATGATTCGCTCCGCCAGGAATGTCTCCACCGCCATGGCGGGATTCGACCCCACTTCCGGCGTCGTGGAAATGGCCGTGCGTGAACTTGGAGCCGAACGTGTGGTCTTTGGCAGCGACGCCGCTGGCCGGAGCTTTGCCTCTCAGCTCGGCAAAGTCATGGGAGCCGTAATCCCGGAACCGGCCCGCAAGCTGATCCTCGGGTAAAATCTGCGCCGGATGTTGACGCCGATCTTGCGGGCCAAGGGAATAAAGGCATGATCATCGACGTCAATGTGAGTCTTTCCCGCTGGCCCTTCCGGCGATTGACCGGAGACGATCCCGCTTCACTCGTTGCCAGTCTGCG
>JAENWC010000389.1 GCA_016650235.1 Terriglobia bacterium | reverse complement strand
TCACGGCCTCAAAATCGTTTCAAGAGGGTAGGTCTGCACTACATTGGTTTTGAGAATTCCTTCCCTGATGGCTCTATCGCATAGCTTGATGGCTCGCCCGAAAAAAGCTCGGGCTGCCGTGGTGGTGACGAACTTGGGCTAATTTTAAGCACGACATAACCCGATTTTTTTTCATCGGGAAACCGCGTACCCAGCCCGCATCCGGCTTTCCGAGTGGCTTCTTCGCAGGCTCACGTAAGTGGACCCAATTGAATGCACCGGAGGAGCCGACTGATCGCGGCCAATTCCACCTGATTTACTCGCTCCGCAAGGCCTGCATCGGGTCCACTGAAGCCGCCCGCGCTGCCGGCATGTATGCCGCTGCCACGCTGGCGATAACTAGCGTGCAGCACGCGCCTGCCAGGAACACCGGGTCCAGCGGGTGGACCCCGAATACCATCGTTCCCATCAGGCGCCCAGCAGCAGCCGCGCCGGCCGAGCCCAAGATCAAGCCCGCCGCCACTAACTGGGCAGCCTGCCGGAAGACGAGCCCGAGCACTTGCTTCCGCCCTGCGCCGAGCGCGATCCGCACGCCGATCTCACGCCGCCTTCTTTCCACCGCGTACGACAGCACACCATACAGCCCCGTTACCGTAAGCAGCAACGCGATCACGGCGAAACTGCCCATCAACACGATCAGAAACTGCATCTGGGCGACCACCGCGGCAGATAGCTGTTCCCCAGTCCGAACCTGATGCATCGGGACTTGCGGGTCCACTTCCGCTAGCGCCACCCGCGCGGCCGATTCAACCTGGTGCGGCGGGACCGTCGACCGCAACACAATGACGCCGATACCCCAGGGAAGCTGGTTGTGGGGAAAGTAGTAAATGGGATCGAAATCCGCACCGAGCGCGGCCTGCTTGGCGTCTCCAACTACGCCAACAATCTCCCGCATGATGGGCCGCGGTCCGGCTCCGGGCTGAATGCGTTTGCCAATCACGTCCTCCCCGGGGAAAAACTTGCGGGCGAACGCCTGGTTTACCACCAACACTGGCGGAGCGTTGGCACTATCCCGCTCGTTTAGGTCTCTCCCCTTCAACACCGGAATTCCCATCGCGCCAAAGAAACCCGGAGTCACGATCGCCGCATCGGAGCGTGGCCGGTCAGGAACAGGCGCCGGGCGCATTTCGATATCGAACGCGATCCGCATCTGGTGTCCTTGCAGCGGCAGCGGTCTGCCCATTGCCGCCGCCTGTACTCCAGGAATCACCCTGAGGCGCTCAAGCAGTTGATCGCGGAAAGCGATCTGTCCAGGGATGCTTGACTGGGCTTCGGAAACGCCGATGCCGAAAGTCAATAGGTGGTCGGGGCGGAAACCTGGGTCGCGCCGAACAAGATTCAGAAACCCGGCTATCAAGAGTTCCGCGCCGACGAGCAATACCAGCCCGAGCGCGATCTGCAGGACCACAAGGACGTTCCGAAACCGGTTATTCCCGCGCGCAATATTCTGCGCACCTTCTTTCAGGACCCCGGCCGGACCGGAACCGGTCGCCTGAATCGCGGGAGCCAGGCTGAAGAACATGCTGGTCAGAACCGCCAGTGCAATCGAGAACGCCAGAACCCGCTCATCAATGCCCGTTTGAGCAACGCGGGGAATGCTCTCACCGGCCAGCGGCAAGACGGCGCTGAGTACACCCAGAGCAAGCAATACGCCGCCCACGGCGCCAAGGAGCCCCAGAGCAAAGCCTTCGATCAGCAATTGCCGCACAATCGCCGAACGCGAAGCTCCCAACGCAGTTCGTAGCGCGAAGTCCCGAGCACGCTCGGCGTTGCGAGCCAGCAACAAGTTCGCCACATTGGCACACGCGATCATAAGCAGCATTCCTACCGCTCCCAGGAGGATCAGCAGGGGCTTAAGGCTGCTCCCAGCCACACGGTCCAGTTCAGGCAGAACCAGGGTCTTGGGAAAATTCTTATTGCCGGGATACTCCTGAGCGAGCGCGCCCGCCACCAAGTCCATTTGCGCCTGCGCCTGCCCAGCCGAGACTCCCAACTTCAAGCGGCCGATGGCATCCAGCATCCGGGATCCTCGCTGTTGGCCGGCAGCGGCGTCCTCCGAAAGTGTTACCCATAACTCGACAGCCGGGGCATCCGCAGGAAACTGGAATCCGGCCGGGGCCACTCCCACCACCATGAATGGTGTTCCATTGATTCTGACAGATCTCCCCAAGATTGCCTTGTCTTCACCGAACCGTTTTTCCCACAGTGAGTGGCTTAGCACTACTACGTGCGTGCCTGGCTCTTCGTCCTGCGGCAGGAAGCCGCGCCCCAGTTTCAGTTGTACGCCCAACAGTGGAAACAAATCATGCGAAACGATTGCGCCGGCCACCTAAAGGGGCGGTAGCGAATCTGAAAGCGTAAAGTCGGCGTCACGGTAGGACACCAAGTGTTCAAAGACTTCGTTTTGCTTCCGGTAGTCGAAAAAGTCGGGGTAGGAAAGCTGGTGCGGAACACCACGAGCGTCCGCGGAGCGGAATGCCGTCAGCCGGTCAGGCTCGGCAAACGGCAGTGGCCGCAGCACAACCGCATCCAGCACGGCGAACACAGCGGTACTGGCGCCAATTCCGAGAGCCAGCGTAAGCGCCGCCGCGGCCGTGAATCCTCTCGCTTTTCCCAGTTGCCGAAACGCGTGCCGGACATCCTGCGCCAGGATGTCGACGACTGCGGACAGGGCGCGCATCTCCCGAAGTTCATCTTTCACTTGGGTCACTCCTCCAAATTGCCGCCGTGCCGCGAAATGGGCATCCATGGGCGACATGCCTTGAGCGATGAACCGCCCCGCCAGCATGTCCAAATGAATCTTGGATTCCTCCTCGAACTCCTGATCCATTCGGCGATGGCGGAAAACCCCCAAGACTCGCGACAGTAAAGCACGCAGCATACTCTCTAACCCTGACTCTCGAGCCGCAACACCCGACCGATTACGCTGGAGATCCGTTCCCAGCTTTCGGCTTCACGAGCCAGTTGTTTGCGCCCCGCTTTGGTGATGAAATAAAACTTCGCCTTGCGCTTGTTGTCCGAGGCGCCCCACTCAGAACGAATCCAGCCCTTTTGCGCCAAACGTAGCAGCGAGGCGTAGACGGTACCCTCATTCAGCCGTAAGGTCTCTTCGCTGAGTTGCTCGATGCGCCGCGCGATGCCATAACCGTGCAAGGGGCCCAACGCATCGAGCGTTTTCAGCACCATGAGATCCAGCGTGCCTTGTAAGACTTCTGAGCGATCCTTTGTCATGCCCATAGGAGGATCGTAATACAGCTCCGTTGCGATGGCCATATGTCGAAAAAAACGTTGTCAAAGGCAGCAAACCAGTTCTGAAAGCAGCGCAGACAGGCGATAGATCCGCCCTGACCCCCGTAATGTAGATCGAACAGACCAGAAGCACCGAAGCCGGTTTCGGTGAGTGGCTCCGTCGATCTCAATGTGAAATCGCTTGTCGTGGTCGAGCAACAGAACGCTGCGCCGCTGCCAGTCCGGCCACCGCAGCAACGCTCCCCGAAACGATGAGGGAGTTATCGTCCCCGCCGCTCGATCACTTCGATCTCGGCGTCGCCATCGCCATAGAAACGATAGATCAAGTTGTTGAGTATTTGCTCAGTACTTGACTCAGCTACTGCCGATGTTCCCCTGGGCTTCTCCTGCGTGATCTTGTCGACAAGATCTGCGAGATCCTCCATTTGCCTGCTCGAGAGCTTCGGTACAGGCTGGTCGTTTAGCATGTCCTTGGTAAAAGTAGTGCCTTGGTTATAGCTTGACGCTGGGTACCGCTCCCTCAGATAGAACAACAGCAGGGGGTGATTCACAATTGCGGCGAGCACCTTGAGGCGCATCTTATCGGGGGCGCCGTAATTATCAGTGTCGTTTTTCCCGGTATGATCTGTCCCTCTATATCGAGACACGCATCGAGTAGGTTCAGCCCTTTTATGATGAGCTTCGGCTTGCTCGCCTTCTGTCCGTAATAGAAGGGTGCGGCTCTCGAGCCATCAAAATACCCGATTCGAAGCGGTTTATGGCTTCTTCGCCTCGGTGCTCTTGGAGCGTTCCGATCATTGATGCTGCCTCGCTTCTGCCAGTGTCCTGCTGCGCTTCGGGATACTCTGGATGGCCTTGCCGATCCGCTGTCGTGCCAGGTCGAGCTCGTAGGCGCTCTGGAGGTTCATCCAGAAATCAGCCGACGTGCCGAAGTACCTGCTGAGGCGCAAGGCCGTGTCCGCCGTCAGGTTCCTCTTGCCGGAAAGAATCTGGTACAGCCGGTTCGGAGGTACGGCGAGAAGGTCGGCCAGCTTCTTGGCCGAAAGCTCGATCTCCTCCAACTCGTCGCCGAGGATCTCTCCGGGGTGAATGGGTGTGCGTGCCATGGTGTTCTCCTCTCGGTTAGTGGTAATCGAACTTCTGAAACAGTGGACTTAGCCTCTTGCGCACGGTACGGGATAGCAGACAGTACAACACGCGTCTAGATCAGTACCTCGGTGTCTTTCTTTCCTCGGCCACAGAGGTCATCCTGGATGTGACACAGGCTGGCCGTGGGGACAGCCCGAGATGCGGTTCACGCATTCAAACGCGCCGGCGCCTGTTTCGCTGGAGAGGTGGAGGACAGGTGCCGGCGACCCCATATTCTTTTTCCGAGGGCTTTATCCGCCGGCCAGACGGCGCGCCTCGGACACCGCGGTTTCCACCGTCTCCCGATACTGCGCCAGCAACTTCTTTGTGGTGGCTTCGAAGCGAAGCACCAGCACCGGCTGCGTGTTCGAGGCCCGGGCCAGCCCCCAGCCATTCTCAAACAGAACGCGAACGCCGTCCACGTCCACTACCTTGTGCGTCTTCGAGAAGGCCGCCGTCACGGTCTTGATGACGTCAAACTTGATTTCGTCGGGGCAATCGAGGCGGATCTCAGGCGTGGAAACCATCTCCGGCAGCCCCTCCATCTGAGCCGACAACGGTTTACCCGAGTCCGCGACAATCTCCATCAGGCGGCAGGCGGCGTACAGCGCATCATCATAGCCGTAATAGCGGTCGGCAAAGAACATGTGCCCGCTCATCTCCCCGGCAAGCTCGGCATGCTCCTGTTTCATCTTGGCCTTGATGAGAGAGTGGCCGGTCTTATACATGATGGCGTTGCCGCCCAGCCGGCGGATCTCGTCATACATCACCTGAGAACACTTCACCTCGCCGATGAAGGTAGCTCCGGGTTTGCGTCTAAGGATCTCGCGCGCGTAGACAAGGAGAAGATAATCGCCCCAGACCACGCGCCCGGTTTCGTCCACAGCGCCTATGCGGTCCGCGTCGCCGTCAAAGGCGATGCCGAGGTCGGCCTTGTGGTCGCCAACGGCCTGGGCAAGGTGTTTGAGGTTCTCCTCGACGGTGGGATCGGGGTGATGGTTGGGGAAGCGCCCGTCCATGTCGAAGAACAGTTCGACAGGATCACAGTTGAGTTTCCTGAGCAGCCTGGACATGACCGGGCCCGCGGTTCCGCTGCCCGCATCGAGCACCACTTTGATACGGCGCTTCCAGGAGAACTGGGCGGCGATCTCTTCGATATAATCCGTTGCCAGATCCGCCTTGGCAAGCCCGCCAAGGGCCGTCCCTGTACCTGGCCCTGCGGCAAGATCTCCTGTCTGGATCATTTGCAGGATGCGCTGAATCTGTTCGCCGTGGATGGTGGAGCCACCGCAAACCACCTTGAATCCGTTGTAGTCGGCTGGATTGTGACTGCCGGTGATCATGACGCCGCCGGCCGCTTGGAGATGAAATACCGAGTAGTAGAGCAAAGGCGTTGGCGCCACGCCGATATCGGTCACCTGACAGCCGCTGGCCAGCAATCCTTCCACTAGAGCGTCGCGGAGGCGTCCGCTGGAAAGACGGCAGTCGCGTCCAAGGTTGATATTCGTTCCCCCATTGCGCCGGAGGAAGGCGCCGAAGGCTTGGCCGAGCACGCGGATGTCGTCTGAAAGCAAGTCGCGATCGGCAATCCCGCGAATGTCGTATTCGCGGAAGATAGTCGGTTTGAGCATACTCCTAACACCTTAACAGGCCCCGCCTCGGACGATAGGAAGTGCTCCATGGTATGAATGGAGCACATGACCTATCATCAAGCCAATCGCGAACGGTATCTGGACGGCTTCAAGGCCTTTTTGCGTATTCCGAGCATCTCCACATCACCAGCGCATGCCGGTGATGTGCGGCGCGCGGCCGAGTTTGTGGCCCAGGATCTGGCAGCCTCGGGGATGGAGCATGTGGGCCTGATCGAGCAAGCCGGCAGGCATCCACTGGTCTACGCCGATTGGTTGGGTGCGGCGGGAAAACCCACTTTGTTGCTTTACGGGCACTATGACGTGCAGCCGCCTGAGCCGCTGGAGGAGTGGCTGAGTCCGCCGTTTGAACCGGAGGTCCGCAATGAGAACATCTATGCGCGGGGAGCTTGCGACGATAAGGGACAGACCTACATTCTGCTGAAGGCGCTCGAGGGTTTGCTGCGCACCACCACCCGCCTGCCGGTGAATGTGCGCGTGTTGATGGAGGGGGAAGAGGAGGTAGGCGGCGAGCACATCGGGCAGTTTGTTGCCCGGCATCCGGAACGTTTGGCCGCGGATGCGGCGTTGATCTGCGACACCGAGATGTTCGCGCCGGGCTTGCCCACTATCTGCACCGGGCTGCGTGGCATCGTGTACGGAGAACTGTTGGTGACGGGCGCGCGGACGGATCTGCACTCGGGTGTTTATGGCGGCGCGGCTCCGAATCCGATACAGGCGATTGCGGAGATCCTTGCTTCGCTCAAGGATCGCGACGGGCGTATCAGGATTGCCGGGTTCTACGATCGTGTTCGGCCGCCCACGCCGGAAGAGCGCGCGGCTTGGGCGCGGCTTCCATTTGATGAGGCGGAGTTTCTGGAGAAGGAGGTAGGGGCGAGTTGTTTGGTGGGTCCGGCCGAAGTTCCGGTGCTGGAACGCCTTTGGGCGCAGCCCACCTTAGAGGTCCATGGCGTGCGCGGTGGATTCACGGGCGAGGGCGCAAAGACGGTGATTCCAGCCAAGGCGTTGGCGAAACTGAGCATGCGGCTTGTGGCGGATCAGGATCCTGTTGAGGCGACCACACAGCTACAGGCGGCCATCGCGCGTGTGAGCCCGAAGGGGGTCAAGGCGGAGTTCCAACCGATTCACAGCGCCGCGCCATCGATGATGGACCCGGCAAACCGCTTTGTGAAAGCAGCGGCGGAGGCTCTGACGAGTGTTTTCGGGCGGGAAACCGTATACATAAGATCGGGCGGATCGATTCCGATTGCGGGTCTGTTTCAGAAACACCTGGGAATTCCGAGTGTTCTGATGGGATTTGGCCTGCCGGATGACAATCTGCATGCGCCTAATGAGAAGTTCCATCTACCCAATTTCTTCAATGGAATCATTGTAGTAAACCGGTATCTGGAACTACTCGGCTAGTGGATGATGCCGACGGCTTCGCGGGCGAACTGCCTCCAGACGGCGTCGATCAGCAAAATCTCAGGCGGCTCGGTCTGGCGGCAGCGCATCGGCCCGCACAATCTTGTCGACCTCCGGTTTTCTGGGGGGCCCACGTGTTGCGGCAATCAGACCGTTGCGTGCTATATCCACTTGGATATAATTAAGCATGCGGCCAGTGCGTTTCCTCGGTGACTCGCTCAAATCCCTGCGCGACTTCCCCGAGGATGCGCGACACGACGCGGGCTACCAACTGGACAAGGTTCAGCGCGGAGAGCAGCCTGACGATTGCAAGCCTATGGCCGCCATCGGCAAGGGCGTAGAGGAGATTCGCGTGACGGACGACAGCGGCGCCTACCGCGTGATCTACGTGGCCCGGCGTGCGGACACCGTGTACGTGCTGTACGCCTTCCAGAAGAAGACGCAGGCGACTTCAAGGCGTGATATCGACACCGCCAAGAGACGATTCGCTGAACTGTCAAGAGGTGAGAAATGAGCAAACCCGAGAGCTACGCCAGTGTTTGGGATGCCATCGCGGACACGCCCGGGCAGGCCGCCAACCTGCGGGCGCGGGCCGGACTGATGCAGCAGATCGCGGCCTTCGTGAGGCGGCAGGACTGGACGCAGGTTGAGGCAGCGAGCCACTGCGGGGTGACGCAGCCGCGGATTAACGATCTGCTCCGCGGCCGGGTTTCGCGCTTCTCGCTGGACGCGCTGGTGAATATCTCCAGCGCGCTGGGCTGCCGTGTGCGAGTCGATCTGGAAGCCGCCTGAGTGGGAGAGCGGCTGCAACCCAGGTCGGAGGACCACCGGCGTCGGGACCCTTCTGGAACTACTCGGCGGTTAGATTTCACTTTCCCTTTTGCCCGGGTTAGAATGGTCTTCATGTTCAAAACCACACTCCTGCTGTTTGCCTGCTCGATCGCGCTCAGTGCCGGCGAGAAGACCATGATGCACTGCTTTGCCTTCACTACTCTCGATTCGGCAACTGAATCCGACTGGAAAGCATTCTCCGCGGCCACCGATGCGATGCCGTCCAAGATTCCCTCCATTGTACGCGTTTGGCACGGCAAACTCCTGCGGCCGCTCGCGCAGTTTTCTCCGGACGCGGAAACGCGCAAGAAGTTCACCGCCAGCGCAACGGAAGCCGAGGGTAAGTTCACGCGATTGGACCGCCAGCACGGAGTCTGTTTCGAATTCAAAAATCAAGGGCCGGCCGCTTTGAAGGAATATACCGCCCACCCGTACCATCCCGAGTGGCTGAAGCTGTACGAAAAGGTGCGCCGGGCAGGTACCACAACCTACGATATTCTGGGCCAGTAGTGGCTGACTCGCCTCTCACCTACGCGCTGCTGGGCGCGGCCGCCTTCTCGGCCGGCGCCGTTAACGCGGTAGCAGGCGGCGGAACTCTCCTCACTTTCCCGACGCTGCTCGCCATCATCAATCCGATTGCGGCCAACGCCACCAGCACCATCGCTCTTTTGCCGGGATCCATTGCCAGCGTTTGGGCGTATCGCGCCGAACTCGGCCACACGCGAGTCATGCTGTCGCGCCTGTGGCTCCCCAGCCTGCTCGGCGGCGTTGTGGGCGCGCTGGCCGTCACACGCTTCCCGGAACGCGTCTTTGCCAGCCTTATACCCTGGCTATTGTTGCTGGCCTCGACGCTGTTGTTGCTCCAGCGGCCCGTCGCCCGGTGGCTGGGCGCACACCCGCACGAGGCGCCCAAAGCTTCCACCATCACTGTGATCGTCCTGTTTCAATTCCTGGTCGGCATCTACGGAGGCTACTTCGGCGCCGGCATCGGCATTCTCATGCTCAGCACGCTCGGTTTCATGGGGATCAACGATATCCACCAAATGAACGGCTTGAAAACCATGCTAGCCGTCATTATCAACGCCGTCACCGTTGTCATCTTCCTGGCCGAAGGCGTTGTTGTTTGGAAATACGCCGGCATCATGATTGCGGCCGCTATTGCCGGAGGCTATATCGGGGCGCGCGTGGCGCGCCGCATGCCGGCCGTTGCCGTACGCTACTTCGTGGTCGCCATCGGCTTTGCCGTCGCCGGTTACTCATTTTACAAGCGGTTGAGCAATTGACCTCGGGTGGAGATCCGGAAGCCCTTCCAGTCCACTTCCCGGCGCAAAAACTGCCAAACCCGCTTGCGGCGCGCGCCCTTTGCCCTTACTGGAACTTCTTCAATTCTTCCACAACTGCGCCGAGGCCCTTCTTACGATAGATGCTGGTGAGACGCTGCTCTTCGGCGGAAGGGGCAAGGGCACGTTGGAGGCGCGGGTCGCCGAGTGCGTTGCGGCTCGGGATCCACAACGAGCCATCGGCGAACTCCACCTGGCTTACGAAGCCCGTCATGCTGTCGATGGCTACCGGCGCGCCACTAGGCTCCGCAAAACGAAACGCGGTCTGGCCGAGCACCTCCGTCTTCTGACCCGGAGAAAGTGAGGCTCTGGCAGGAACCGTGCCCGCCCAGAACTCACGTCCGCGTGAATCACGGAGCAGCCAGCCGATCTCCATCGACTTCACCGCACGGGAGGATTTGTTGTGGACCTCCAATTGAGGCGCGCGCGCCTCGCCGCCCGCCACCTGGGCCATGCCGGCCACCGGGTCCACCGGCGCGCCCGGAAACCGCAGGAATGCGAACTGAACCTGACGCTCCTGTTCGACGGCGGTAGCGCGGCCCCGCGCCAGTTGCACGTCTAAACGCGGCGTGTCGGCCTGCCGGGCCAGCGAGGCCAGGCACTCTTTGCGCAGAGCCTCGGCTCCGCTGGCTGACAAGACCTGCAGAAAGTGGCGGCGGTCGCGTTGGGCTTCCAGTTCCATGGCGGTCATGGACCGGCGCGACTCCAGGCGGTTGGGTCCGTAGAAAGAAAGGTCCTCAAACAGCACGCCATCGAGTGACATCTGCACCAGAGGCGCGCCGTTTTGCAATTGCCCGGGCGCGAGCGGACGCAGCAACCGCAGATCCAAGCGAACCGGGAAGGCTTCGCCGGGCGCGATGTCGAGGCTGGCCTTGGTAACCGAGGCGCGCCCGCCAGGGGTAACCTCCTGCGACAAAACCATCCAGGTGATGCCGCGGATGCGGCGGGAAGAGGAGTTGCGAAGCGAGAGCGAGGTGTGGAGGTTGAGGACCATGGCGCTACCGCGTTCGGATGCGCTCGACTCGCCCCAATCGGCCGACAGCAGCGTGACCGGAGAGTCGGCCGGAAGATTCACTTTGAGGGAACTGCGCGAGGCCGGCCCGGCCTGGGCCAGGCACACGGTGACGGAAGCCAGAGCCAGCAGCAGGCATCCTAAGTAACAGCCCGCAAGAGGGAGCCTGTCCCGGCGCGGTGGCTGGCTGTTGCCTGGGTATATCGAGAGCCGGGACGGCCCTTTGCGGGCTAAGAAATTATTCCGAGTAGACATGGTGGATAGTCACCTCCCCGGTATCCTCGTCCAGATACCGCGCCCGTAGCGAGCCCTGCATGCCGACCGTGAGTGTTACCGTTTCCGCATCGCGATGCATCAACGCCAGAGAACGGCCGTTTTCCTCCATCAGAATCCCGGTTGATGTGGCGCGTAAAACTATTTCCTGGCCGTTGGGCTCATGGCCTCTGGCTGCCAGCGAAACGGGCTGCGGCGCGGGACGGTTGAGCAGCCATGCGCTGCACATCAAAACTGTGAGCGTGGCCATGGCGGCGGCGCTTCGATAGCCGGAAAGCCAGATAGCCTCTGTGCCAGATTGGCGCGGGGCAACCGGCAGGGGACCGGCAATCGCGCCGGCTTCCAGACCCAGCCGTATGTTTGCCTTCATCTCGGAGGCCAGCTTGGCCCAATGCAGCTCCGGCGGAAACTCCGCGCCAGCCTCCTGTAACGTGACTTTGGTCTGGCGGAAAGCGCTCACTTCCCGCCGGCACAGGGTGCAGCGGCGCAGGTGGCGGCCGAGCAAAAGACTGCGCGCCCAACCAAGATCGGCCGAGGCGTACAAGGACAAATCGGCTTGTGATGGGTGGTTCATACTTTCCTCCTTTCCATGTACTTTCGAAACTTAATGCGCGCGTTGGCAATGTGGCTGCGCACGGTGGCCTTGGAGCAGTTCATCTGCAACGCCACTTCCCCGGCAGGCAGTCCGTCCACATCGCGCAGTACCAGGGCCATGCGCTCGCGCTCACTCAACTCTTCCAGGCCTGCCTGCAACCAGTGGCCTTGTTCGGCGCGCAGAACCCTCTGTTCGGGACTCTCCTCCCGTGCCACGGTGATGGATTCGGGCAGCTCTTCCAGCTCCGAGAAATGGACGCGTCCCCTGCGCCGCAAGAAATCGATGGCCGTATTGGTAGCCACGCGCGACAACCAGTGGGCTGCCTTGGACGGATCCTGAATCTGATCCGAGCGTTGCAGCGCCTTGATGAAGACCTCCTGTGTGAGATCCTGCGCATCATCGGCATTGCCCACCATGCGATAGATCTGGAGAAAGATCCGCCGCATGTGCTCGGAGATGAACTGTCCCTGCCAGTCGGCTTCGGATTGTACCGGAAGACTGGAGCCTGACACCTTGTTCATGGATGACCCGGAAGGGCTGCGCAGACCGGTACTGGTGGTGGTGGTCCAGCGGTCCATAACTGCGGCGGCAACAGGCATCCTCTACCAAGATTGACGCCGGATTGGCCAAAACGTGGAAACATATCTGGGCCTGCTTAGAGAATAGCGCATGAGAGCCCTAAGTGCGCCCAGAAGTTGGACTTGTCAAGGAAGTCGATGGGAACGGTATACCGTATAGGCATCGTTGTGAAACACCGGCCTGAAATCACGCGACAGCCGTTGCTGGATAGCTTTGGCGATTTCCGGTTCCCGCTGGACCGAGTTTTCTGCCCATTTCGCGTAGTACTTGCTTTGAATCACCCAGTCCGGCTGTTTTCCGCTCAACTGCCCAAGCCGGACATCGTCAAGCACCTCTCCGGAAAAGCCCAGGCGAAAGCCGAAGGCGCCGCTGGCCATGACAAGCTTCCCCGGCCGGATGTGCTGCTGCATGTAGCGCGCCACCGGCTCGTATTCGGCACCGCGCGCATCGCGCTGGAACTCCCTGGCCAAGGCGAAGGTATTCAACAAACAGGCCCCGGTCACCACGACTATGATGATCTCACGCCGGAATGCGAGCGGCCACCACCGCAGCCCAATTGCAACAATAGCGATCCCTACCGGCATCGTATGTACCAGATAGGCCGAGGTTCTGGTCCCTTCCAGCAACCAGAAAATGAGTCCGAAGGCGGCACCCAGCGTCATGAGCAATTTGGTCCCGGTATGATGAAACAAGCGGGGAATCAGGATTGCTCCCGCAATCCCAATGATGTAGAGGGCGAGCACCGCCAGTTGTTGCCCAAGCGGGTCGCCCCATTTTGCCCATCTACCGAAGTTGGCAAGGTAGCGCGAACCCACCTCGTGCCGCAGCGCCTGCACCGGCTGCCGCAGGCCGGAAAAACGGCTTTCCTTGCCCAACTCAGCACTAATGCCGGACACGTTGCCTAAGAACTGAGATCGAAAAGAACCTGGATCTTTTGCGATATAGACGCCCCATGCCGCAAGCCCCAGAAGGTAGGGAGCCGCCACCAGGAAAAGCCACTTCACCTTGAGGTTCTCCCGGTCCAGGAAGAGTATCAGCAGGAGAAGTCCCACGGCGTAGAGGACCCCACACGCATGTGTGAGGCAACTGGCAGACGCCAGGCCATGGCCAATGGCCAGGGCGAGAGGAAAAGATCGTTTGCGCAGGCCGAGGTATGCCGCCAGTCCGGCAAAGCCAAGTCCTGCGCACATCATATCCATGCGCCCATTGGCGCCGTAGTGGACGAACCTGTAATCCGATGCGAGAAGCAGCGATGCGATAAACCCCGCGGCGCGGCTGCCGCTCAACCGCCGGGTGAAGCAGTATGTGGAGTAGAGCACGAGCAGTCCGAACAACAGCGAGGAGGCCCTCGCCGCAATCAGCCCCGGTCCGAAGCACCAGTACCAAACGGCCTGCACCAGGAAATACCCGGGAGGCACCCAGTATGTGTGTCGATCAATCCCCGCAAACCACGTCCCGGTGGATTCCAGGATCGTGGTGCCCATGAAACCATGCCGATAGAGATTGAGCGCGGGAGAGGCAAACCAGGCTTCGTTGGGAAAGGGGGCGGTTGTCAGCGCTGCGCTGGAAGCGAGCAGAAGGTAGAGGACTCCGATTCCCAAAAAAAGATGGCGGCTGAACTTGAGCCACTTTCGAGTGGTTGGCAGCGCCGGCACCTTTTTGTTCTTCCGCTATCGCATTACCGCTTGCGATTGCGGCGCCAAGCGGCAAATCCAAGTGCCGCCACTCCCGCACCCATGAGAGCAATGGTGCTCGGTTCTGGAACAGGACTCACCTGACCGTCGGTGCTATCCGCGGCATGGATCACAGGCGTCACCGCGAGCGCCATAATAAAAAATACAAGTCTCAGTTTTTTCATCTTTGAACCTCCTTCAAAGTCAGCCCGAACCAGTATACTCGACAACGTTCTTGCGCCGCCGCTATTTTTCCGCCGCAGCCTTGAGCAACAAGGAACGCTCCGGTGCTTCCAGGTTCAATTCCATCGCGAGATCAATCCCTCGCGAACTCATCTTCCGGATGGTCTTTCTGAGCACATCAATCATCTTCCGCTCATCCAGCTTCCGGGCTAGATCATGAAACTGCGTCTCGAGAAAAACCAGGCATAGAGCATCTTCCAGCGCCTGCGCATCGGCGCCGCGAGCCAGATTCCGCTTGCGCACGATCTCCCCGGCGCGTGAGAGCGCCTCTGGCGGATAGCCCTCGGCCTCCATTACGGCACGCAGTTCCGCCGCGTGCAGTTCCTGGAGCGCGCGGCGCCAATCCAGGTATCCAGCGCGGCCTTCCGGATAGGATTCTCGCGCGATGGCCCAGCGCCGCACATGATGCGCCCGGGCCGCCAACAACAACTCTTCACTGGCCTCCGGACATAAACGCCTCACCCAGTCGCTGACCATCTCGGCATGGGCCTGTTCCTTGCCTCGCTCTACCCCCCGGACCACAATCCGGTTGGGATCGCCGGCGTTCCTGGCGTCGATGCGCGTTATGGCCCGCTGCAGTCTCGTGCTCATCCACCTGATGCTAACATCGCTATTCAGGTA
>JAENWC010000388.1 GCA_016650235.1 Terriglobia bacterium | reverse complement strand
TTATGGTGTGAAGACCGGGTTGAAAATGACTAGCCCGCTAGACGCGGGTAAAGAAAGCCGCTGCCGCAGCCACCGTATGCCTGATGTCGTCTTCTGTGTGCGCGGTTGAAACGAAGCCCGCTTCAAATTGGGACGGAGCCAGGTAGACGCCGCTTTCGAGCATGTGATGAAAGAACTTGGCGAAGCGCGCAGTGTCGCTGCGTTTGGCCGTTTCATAATCGGTGACGGGGAGATCCGTGAAGAAGAAGGTGAACATGGAGCCGACGCGGTTCACTGTGATGCCGGCGGGCGGGTTGGCGCATAGCTGGGCGGCGCGCGTCTCGAGTGCAGCGTAGATTCCGGGGTTGGCCGCGAGCTGGCGTAGCATGGCGATTCCGGCGCTCACCGCCAGCGGGTTTCCGCTGAGGGTTCCGGCCTGATAGACAGGGCCGGAGGGGGCGATTTTGGACATGATGTCCTTGCGACCGCCATAGGCGGCAATGGGCAGTCCGCCGCCGATGACCTTGCCGATGGTGGTGAGATCCGGGCGGATTCCAAACAATTGCTGTGCGCCGCCGTGTGCGACGCGGAAGCCCGTCATTACTTCGTCGAAGATGAGGACCGCGCCGTGGCGCGTGCAGAGTTCGCGCATGGCTTCAAGGAATCCGGACGCCGGCGGGATGCAGCCCATGTTGCCCGCCACCGGTTCGACAATGACCGAGGCGATTTGGGAGCCGCGCGAGCGGAAGGCTTCTTCGAGCGCGGGAATCGAGTTGAAGGGCAGAGCGATGGTGGTGTCCGCGAAAGCGGCGGGAACGCCGGCGGTATCGGGGATGCCGAGGGTGGCCAGGCCCGAGCCGGCCTTCACGAGAAGGGAATCGACGTGGCCGTGATAACAGCCTTCAAACTTGATGGAGAGATCGCGTCCGGTGAAGCCGCGCGCCAGGCGGAGAGCGCTCATGGTGGCTTCGGTGCCGGAGTTGACCAGGCGGACCATTTCCATGGAGGGCATGGCGGCGCGAATCATTTCCGCGAGGTCGATTTCGCGCTCCGTTGGCGCGCCAAAGCTGGTGCCGGTTTCGAGCACGCTGCGCAGCGCCTCGATGACGGCGGGGTTGCGGTGGCCGAGCAGGAGCGGGCCCCAGGAACAGACGTAGTCGATGTAAGAGTTGCCATCGGCATCGAAGATGCGGCTGCCTTCGCCCCTGACGATGAAGGGCGGAGTTCCACCGACGCCGCGGAAGGCACGGACAGGAGAGTTGACGCCGCCGGGAATGATTTTGCAGGCCCGTTCGAGCAGGGCCGCGGATTTGGTGAGGTTCATGATTTGGAAGGTTCGGGCAGAATACGGCGGAAGAAGAAGCTCATCAAAACTTCCTGGAGCGTGCCGTTGAGATTGCGCAGCAGGCGCCCGCTCAGATCTTCGTAGGTTTGCGTTCCGGCAAAAATATCCTGCATCAGCTCGCGGAAGCGCGGGCTGCGGCGGACAAACTGCACCATGCGCGCGGGAACGGAACCGAGCAGGAAGTTACCGGTAAACAGGCGGCGCGCGATGAGGGAGCCGAGGTAGAGATCCTTGGCGAAGTCATGTTCGATGACGGAGCGGTAGGCGGCAGGCTTGACATGCGGGGCGTGGGCGTCGTCGAGCAGAATTTGCGAGGCGAGGTCGGCCGAGCGCATGGCGTAGTAGAGGCCTTCGCCGGTAATGGGGTCGACGAGGCCGCCGGCATCGCCCACCGCCATCCAACCATCGCCCGAGAGCCGGTTGCCTTTCCAGGAGCGCGGTTCCAGCGCGGGCAGCATGTGCGCGTAGAACTGCGCGCCTTTCCAGGAGATCTCGTGCTCGCGCATGTAGTGTTCCAGGCGTGCGCGGAGGGACTGTGCGGATTCGCCTTTGCCGCAGATGCCCACCGAGAGATGGCCGCAGCGGGGGAAGACCCAGACGTAGCCCTCCAGCCGCGAGAGAAACTGGATGTCGATGTGGTACTGGTTGCTGGGCACATAGTAACCGAGCGCGTACATTGTGTCCGAGGAGGTCCATGCGGTGCCTACCTCACGCAGCGGGTTGCGAGCGCCGGTAGCCACCACGCAGAAGTCGGCGTCGATGACGCCGTGGCGGGTCCGCAGAGCCCAGCCGCATCCCTGCCGCAGAATCTCACTGACGCGCACCTTCTCCAGTTGCGCGCCTGCTTTTTCAGCGCGGTCGAGCAGCATGTGGTTGAGATCGAAGCGCGAGTAGATGGCCATGGGCCGGGTGAGGGCCATCTTCACGCGGCCGGCATTGGGAGCGGAAAGATAAGTTTCCGAGACCATCCGTTTGGGAGTGTCGTTATCGAGCAGGAATGGATACTGGCTGTAGGCTTTGTAGGTGATGCCCCCGCCGCAGGGCTTTTCCCAGGCGAGTTTTTCGTCAATCAGAACCGTGTGCAAGCCGGATTGTGCCAAGCGCTCAGCAGCGATTGCGCCGGCTGGGCCGCCTCCGAGGATGGCAACTTTCTTCACTTTCTTATTGAACTCGCGCAAAACGGAGCCGGCTCCGCGCGGCATAAATTGAAGTTCCTCATTTGATTGGATCCGCGCTGGGCGGCCCTTTGCGCTTTTCCGGCTGCGAAGGAGCCATCATTGGCGGATGGCCGGGCGGAAGGGCGCCCGCGCCGCCGCCAGCTCCGTCGCCACTCATGCCGCCGGGGCTCGGCGCGGCATGCGGATTACCGCCTGCTTCCGCCTTGGACTTCACGGCCCAACGATCGCCTTTCCTTTCGAGCGTGTACTTCATCTCCATCCCGGCAGCACCGGCCGCGCCTTTGGGACGGAAGTTCACGACGGCATCGGCTTCGTTGGCGCGAAAGTTTATCGAGGTGACGTCGACATCCATGGCCTTGAGGTCGAGGTCAAGACCCTTACGGGAGGAGAGGTGATCGATGACGCTCTGCCGTATGGCGTCCTTGTTGTCAAGGCTCTTCGAGCAGGAGCACAGAAGGGCGAGGAGGGTCAAAGCCAGCAAAGGTTGTCGCACACCCTGATTATACGTCAGGCGGTTTTGGGACCCGGACGAGGCGGTTAATTGCCCTGCTTCGGCCTCGGCTCCGGCTTCCTCAGTCGTACAAAGAGGGATTCCAGCGCACCGGGATCGGCCATAATGTCGCGTTCCAGTTCCCGCAACTCCCGGTCCACGATGTCGTGTTCGGTGTCATAGCCCAGGCGTGGGGAACGGGTTTCCTCACGGCGGCGGTCGAGCTTGTGCAGTGCTGAGACTCCCTGATGCAGGCGTTGGCTGGTCGTGTTGGTCATGACGGGCTACTCTCCTGAACATATAGACGCAGTTAGGGCGGAAATATTACAACAAAGTAAAGGATTGTTGTTTTTTGTTACATTCCCTACATGGCTACTTTGGGACTGATTGAATACGAGCAGGCGAGCGCGGAGGTGCGCGCCATTTATGACGACATCATGGCGACGCGGCAAATCGACTGGATCAACAACTTCTGGAAAGCGATTGCGCATGATGCGGTCACGCTGCGGCGCACCTGGGAGAGTGTGAAGCAGATCATGGGACCGGGCGCGCTGGACCCGGTGGTGAAGGAGATGATCTACGTGGCAGTGAGCGCCACGAATCAATGCGGCTACTGCATCGCCTCGCATACGGCGGCTGCGCGCAAGGCCGGGATGAGCGATGCAATGTTCACCGAGCTGATGGCGGTGGTGGGCATGGCGAACGAGACCAACCGGCTGGCCAGCGGCTACCAGGTGGAGATCGACGAACGGTTTACAGGAAAGAGCTAGGCGTCGACGTGATTGGAGAAGAACCGGTCCAGGCGCGCTTTGTGCGTTTTGCTGAGCCGATCCGACAGGTCTCTCATCTCGGGTTTGCTGAGAGGCTTGAAGGCCTTGGCAAGCTTGATATTTTCGTCGATGAACGGCATTTGCGGCATGCCAAGAACCGCGGCGGCCACGGGCAGGGTAAGCGAGTAGCGGATGAGCGTTTCGATAGGGGCGGCTCCGACGAGCCCTTCCTGCGCGAAGACCTTCATTGCGGTGATTCCCATCTTCTTTTTCATGGCGACGGGAAAGGCGATGTGTTCGAAGCTGTCTTTAAGCTCCTTGTTGATGACCATGCCGCCTTTGCCGTTGGCCATACCGACGAGCGCGGCATTGAGGGCCATTTGCGTGCAATCGAAATCGTGGCGGCCGAGCGCGGTGGCGAGCGTGCGGGGATCGGTGTGACTGGTGACGCCGATGAAGCGCGTGACTTTCTGATCGCGAAGTTTATATAGCACGTCGAGCACGCCGCCCTTGGCCTCGATCCTGGCGAGGTCCTCAGCGCCCAGGAGGCTGTGAACGTGGATCAGATCCACCTGATCGGTTTGCAGGCGCTTGAGGCTCTCCTCCAGTTGGCGCTGTCCTTTTTCGCCATCGCGCTCCTGCACCTTGGTGGTGAGCCAGAGCCCCTTGCGGCGTCCCTGGAGTGCGTTGCCGACCCATGTTTCGCTCTTGCCATTGCCGTAGCCTATGGCGGTATCGATGTAGGTGACGCCGAGCTCGATGCC
>JAENWC010000387.1 GCA_016650235.1 Terriglobia bacterium | reverse complement strand
GTGCGGAAAATGGCCGCATCACTGCGATTGGCGTATACGGGGAAGCGCGTTGCTGTGGGAAACGAGCCGGGCAATCTGGAAGAGCGGGCGCGGGACGCGCGTCAGAAATTCTTTCTGGAAGCGATGCGGGAGCACGGGTTGAACCGTGTCGCGTTGGGGCACACGAGGAATGATCAGGCCGAGACAGTGTTGTTCCGTTTCCTGCGCGGATCAGGTACGGCCGGGCTCTCGGGCATGCGGCCGGTGACGCCGGAGGGGTTTGTGAGGCCGCTGATGGAATGCAGCCGGCAAGAGGTGGAGGAGTTTCTCCGGTGGCGCAAGGTGGGCTGGCGGGAAGATCACACCAATCAGGACACGCGTTTTGCGCGCAACCGCATCCGGCATCTGTTGTTACCTGCGCTCGAGCGGGACTTTAACCCGAATTTGTCGGCAAGGCTGGCGGGCGTTTCCGATGTGGCCCGCGACGAGGAGCGCTACTGGCAGGAACAGGTGGAGCAGTGGAACGGGATGGAGTCCCGGGGACAAGCAATCATTTTGCACCTGCCCGCATTCGCCGCGGCTCCGCCGGCGCTGCAAAGGCGGTTGCTGCGCGCGGCCATCGCGCGGGCCAAGGGCGATCTGCGCGGAGTGGATCTGGAGCATGTGGAGAGATTGCGGGAACTGGGCTTGCGCGATCGTGGGGAGGGGCGCATCCAATTGCCGGGGCTGGACGGGCGGCGCTCGTTTCAGTGGCTCCGGCTGTCGAGGCCTGAGCCTGGCCCGGCCCCTTACCGGCTGCCGATCGAGGTTCCTTGTTCGGTGGAAATGGCCGGACTGGGTATGCGACTGGAATTCCAATTGCTGCGGCGAGGGGAGTGGTCCCCGGCCTCCGGGGAACCCGGTTATAATGAAGCAGACGCTGATTTGGATTGGGAAACCATCTCCGGACCCTTGGAATTGAGGAGTTGGACCGCGGGGGATCGCTATCAGCGGGCCGGCGGCGGCGTGAAAAGCATCCGGAATCTATTCCAGCAGGAAAGAGTTCCCTCCTGGGAACGACCCCTCTGGCCGATGATCAGGATGGGCGATAACATTATTTGGGTCAGGAATATCGGAGCTATGGACGGTTTTGCAGCGGGTGGAGATTCGCAGGTAGTGCTGAGGGTGCGGGAGGTCTGCCTTGTGGAAAAGCGCCTGACGGCAGGCGGTTTGTGAACCGTCCGGCCCTGTTTGCGCGTCTATTAGAGTGTGCGGGAAAGCAGTATAGGGAGAATTCATGAATTCCAATGTAAAGACGGCGGTCTTCTGGGTGGTTTTGATCTGCGTTGCGGTGCTCCTTTGGGCCGTGGTGCAGCGTGGGCAGTCGACCAAGCAGGAGGCGCTGACTTTCACCCAGTTTCTGACCGAGGTGAAGGAAGAGCGCATCAAGTCGGTGGAGATCAGCGGCAATGAAGTGAAGGGCAAATTCCGGGACGACGCGAGCAAAGAGTTTCGCAGTCTGATTCCGATCAACTATCCGGACGTCTACAATCATCTACGCGACCATAAGGTGGATGTGACCATCAAGGAAGCCTCCAACGGCAATTGGGTATCGATTCTGATCAATGCGGTGCCCTTCATCCTTCTGCTGGCCTTTTGGATTTTCATGATGCGGCAGATGCAGAGCGGCGGCAACAAAGCGCTGAGCTTTGGCAAGAGCCGGGCGCGCCTGCACTCCTCGCAGCAGAAGAAGGTGACTTTCAAGGATGTGGCGGGGGTGGAAGAGGCCAAGGAGGAACTGCAGGAGATCATCGAGTTCCTGCGGGAGCCACAGAAGTTCCAGAAACTGGGCGGGCGCATTCCCAAGGGCGTCCTGCTGGTGGGCTCACCCGGTACCGGAAAGACGCTGATGGCGCGGGCCATTGCGGGGGAGGCCAATGTTCCGTTTTTCTCCATCTCCGGTTCGGACTTTGTGGAGATGTTTGTCGGGGTGGGGGCAAGCCGTGTGCGCGATCTGTTTGAGCAGGGCAAGAAGAACGCGCCGTGCATCATATTTATTGACGAAATCGACGCAGTGGGACGGCATCGAGGGGCGGGACTGGGCGGTGGGCATGACGAACGCGAGCAGACCTTGAATCAACTGCTGGTGGAGATGGACGGCTTTGAATCGAACGAGGGCGTCATACTGGTGGCGGCCACGAATCGTCCGGATGTGTTGGATCCGGCGCTGTTGCGCCCGGGGCGTTTTGACCGCCGGGTGGTCGTGCCACGGCCCGACCTGAACGGACGCGATCAAATTCTGAAGGTTCATACGAAGAAAGTACCGCTCTCCGACGATGTCAAGTTGATGGTACTGGCTCGCGGAACGCCGGGCTTCTCCGGCGCGGACCTGGCCAACCTGGTAAACGAAGCGGCGCTGGTGGCGGCACGGCAGAACCGCAAAGTGGTTACGATGTTCGATTTTGAGCTGGCCAAGGACAAAGTGATCATGGGGGCCGAGCGCAAGTCGATGCTGCTGAGCGATGAGGAAAAGAGGACGACGGCGTATCATGAAGCCGGTCACGCGCTGGTAGCCGTGATGCTGCCGGAAGCCGATCCGCTGCACAAGGTGACGATCATTCCGCGCGGCATGGCATTGGGTCTTACGATGCAGTTGCCGCTGGATGATAAACATTCCTATTCGCGCGATTATCTCAACGGGCAGATTTGCATTCTGATGGCCGGACGCATTGCCGAGGAGGTTTTCCTCAAACAGAGCACCACCGGCGCGGGCAACGACATTGAACGGGCGACGGAGCTGGCGCGGCGCATGGTATGCGAATGGGGTATGAGCGATTTGGGACCGCTGAGTTTCGGCAAGAAGGAAGAGCAGATCTTCCTGGGCCGTGAGATCGCCCAGCACCGGGACTATAGCGAAGATACGGCCATCCGCATTGATCAACAGGTGAAAAGGATGATCGAAGCGCAGCATGAGCGGGCGATGAAGATCATCGATGGCAAGCGCGAAGCGATGGTCCGCATCGCCGAGGCCCTGCTGGAGCGCGAGATCCTGGACGGGGAAGAAGTGCGCGAACTGATCCACGGGAAGGTAGTCTCGACCGCGGTTGCCGAGCCGGGCGGCGACTCCAGTGACGAGACGCAGCAAGTGATCAGGCCCGAGTCCGGCAGCAGTCACCGCGCTGCTCCGCTGATTGACGGCGAGCGCCCGCAGCCGGCGTGAGTATTCCCGCGTATCCGGTATACCTGTTCGATCTGGATGGGACGCTGCTGGATTCGGCCGCGGATATCTGCGGGGCCATCCAGCAGGTGCTTGTCCAGCACAACCGGCCCGGCGTAGAGGACGCGTTTCTACGAACCTATATCGGACGGCATCTGCTGGATCTGTTCGAGCACCTGCTGCCGCACTACAGCGCGGCCCAGATTGACCAGATGATCCAGGATTACCGGGCCATCTACGCCGCCCGCCGCCACACAATGACACGCACCTATCCGGGAGCTGCCGAAGCACTGGCCGCGCTGGGAGGACGCAAATCCACCGCCACCACAAAGGGAACACCCACGACGCGCCTTGTGCTCGACATGTTTGGGCTGTTGCCTTATTTTCACCACGTGCAAGGCACGGATGGGTTTCCAGCCAAGCCGGCTCCGGATGTGATTCTGAAGGCGCTCGAAGCGCTTGCGGCGAACCCGGAAGACTGTCTGTTTGTGGGCGATTCCGGCGCCGATATGGAAGCGGGCCGCCGCGCCGGGGTCCGCACCTGTGCGGTCCGCTACGGCTATGGCGATCATGCGGAGATGGCCCGGCACGAGCCGGACTTCTGGATCGACGATTTGCGGGAGCTGGTTTCAGCCGGGCGCGGTTGAGCGCTAAAACCGATATGCTGGCGGCCATCAAGTTTCTCGCCGATTCTTTCGACAAGTGCGCCAAAAGAGTTTGACGCCATGACGCTGGAGCATCTGGACAAGATCATTTATCAGTCGTGGCGGGTTCAGCGAGCGGCGCGGTTCCCACTGCGCGCGCGCAAAATCTCGAGAGTTCTCGTCCGCAATATGGATCATGAGCTTGCCGAAGCTCATCTCTTCCGGATGCGGTTTGAAATCGTAGCCTTCGGCGGGCATGGCTTCGGCCACGGCAAGCGTGAACTCCTTCGAGACCTGCCAGTGCCTGGCGAAGATAGCCTTGTCACCGTTGTCGGCAGCCACGCCTGGCAGCGCACCCAGAACAACGCCCAGAAAAGTAAGCACTCGCTGGCAATATACACCGAACCACAATATACTTCCAATCGACCGGCAGAGTTCTTTTTTATAGAATAGTACCAATGAACCGCCGTCAACTGTTAGGCATTGCCGCTGCTTCTCCATTAGTTCCGGCCGCGGCACAGAACCAATCTCAAAGATTCCGGATCTCACTAGCGGAGTGGTCGCTGCACAAAGCCATCCCAAGCCGGTTGATTTCGAATCTCGATTTTCCGCGGATCGCGCGGGAGCAGTTCGGCATTGAAGGGCTGGAGTTTGTGAACGCGTTGTGGGAGGCGCCAACGCAAGGATATGTGCAGCGTCTCGAATCGAGTGGCCGCCAAGTTCGGCTGTACTGTCGACCCACTTGCGATGGTTGTCGGCGGCGCGCCGGCGCTCGGCCTTATCGGCGGCCACCAAATAGCCAACAAAATCAATGTGATCATCGAGAATCACGGCGGCATTTCATCGAACCCGGACGTGGTGGTGCGTCTGATGAAGGCCGGGAAACCTGCCGCAGTTCGGGACATTGCCTGACTTCGGCAACTTCCCAAAGGAGACCAACCGGTACGAGGCGGTGGGAAAAATGATGCCTTTGGCGAAAGGAGTGAGCTTCAAGTGCTTCGACTTTGCTTTTGAGGAACCCGTGCAAAACGGAGGTGCTCGCCAGGAACCTGGATCGCGTGTTCCTTCGGGATCCGATGGTGCGGCGAACGCCCGATGCGCTCCGGTTTTAGGAGAGACCACGATCGACATGGACCGCATGATGAGACTGGTTTTCGAGGCGAACTATCACGGCTGGGTGGGGATCGAGTATGAAGGGAGCCGCTTGACCGGGTTTGAAGGTGTGCAGGGAGGCAAGCGGTGAAGACATTTGACGAGTACGTCGCAATAGCCGGGAAGGCGCACGGCCACATCTGCGCGGGTCAGATTCTCGGGCTGCGGCTCGCGGTCTATGGGATGAAGCTGCTGGGACTGGATGATCCGGCCGGGACGCAGCGCAAGCGCCTGGTCACCTATGTGGAGATTGACCGTTGCGCCACTGACGCGGTGACGGTGGTCACGGGGTGCCGGCTGGGCAAGCGGAGTCTCAAGTTCCGCGACT
Organism: Terriglobia bacterium; assembly: GCA_016650235.1. Taxonomy (GTDB): domain Bacteria; phylum Acidobacteriota; class Terriglobia; order Bryobacterales; family Bryobacteraceae; genus VFZE01. Next base: position 4,272 of record JAENWC010000387.1, on the reverse strand, counting down.
TTGGAAAGGTGGCGGCCACCTTCTGCGACTTGCAGGAGAAGCGCGCGGTTCGCGTGGTCGCGCTGGAGACTTCGAAACAAAAGGCACGGGAAATGTATCCGGAGATTGCCGATCGGAACCAGCAGCAGATGAAGGCGTATCGTGAGATGCCGGAGACGGATCTGTTCACGCACACATGGGTCCGCGTCCGGGTGGGGCCGGAGGATCTGCCCGGATATAAAGCGCCGCGGGTAAGCTGCGATATCTGCGGGGAGGGGATCAGTTTTGGCAAGGAGGTGACCTGGGAAGGCCTGGAGCTTTTTATGAAACAGCGCAAAACGGAGCTGCCGTCCGCGCAGGTAAGCCCTGAGTTGCTCGAATGTTTGAAGGCGCGGACGGCGCCCTTTGCGCTTTGCCGGGCCTGCGCGGGCGAGCGCTACTGGGAGCCCTGCGATTGATCCGCTACTACATCACGGACCGGCATGCGGCCGGAGGTGTTGAGGCGTTACTCGAGAATGTTGCGCGACGGCTGCGAGAGGGCATTGAACTGATCCAGGTGCGGGAAAAGGATATGGAGGCGCGCGATCTATTGCACCTTGTGGACCGCGTGCTCGCGCTCCCCAATCCACGTGGGTCCCACGTTCTCGTGAACACGCGCGCCGACGTCGCCTTATCCAGCGGTGCGCATGGCGTGCACTTGCCCGCGGACTCGATGCCTGCTTCGCTGCTGCGGCGCATTGTCCCTGATGGTTTCCTGATTGGAGTTTCCTGCCACAAAGTGGAGGAAGTAGTTGCGGCCGAGGCGGAGGGCGCCGACTTCGCCGTGCTGGGTCCCATCTTCTACACGGCGTCGAAGACAGTTTTTGGAGAGCCGCTGGGCATCGGGGCGCTGAGACAGGCAGCGCGATCGGTGAGCATGCCTGTGCTGGCGCTGGGCGGAGTGAAAGAGAGAAACATGGCGCAGTGCATGGAGGCCGGCGCGGCCGGAGTGGCCGGCATCACGCTCTTTCAATGAGCAACGCACAAAGCGGAGCTTCACCGCGCCCAGACTAATTGGAAACGGTAGTTATCCGCGCCGCCCTTGGAGTCTTCGATTCGCACAATGGTGGTGAATCCGTTGCCGGCTTCCGCGTGCTGCCAGAGCGTGACTTCCCCCCGCCCGTCCAGCTTTTTCAAAGTCATGGTTTGTAGCGCAACTGGCGGGACCGGCGCGCTGAATACGCTTTTCACCTGGGCCGCCTCCTGACCGCTGATCGTTTGCGCATACACCTGGTCCCAGGCGATCTGAACCTCGACTACATCATCCACGCGGAGTTCTATCTCGACGGCGCCGGTTTGCGGTTCAACGGATGGCGCAACGGCGGGCTCAGGAGCCTGCGCTTCCGGCCTCTCACCAATGAGCAAGTAGGGGTTGTAGACGTAGTCGAGTGAAAACTCGCCCGGCATACGCAGATTACGCGTAACCCCATAAGCTGGATCGAGTCCCCATTGACCCACGGCGAGCAGCCCTTTCTTCAAGGTCTGTGTATCGTGCCAACCCCAAAACGGCTTGGCCTTGTTGGCGGCCTGATTGCGGCCGTAGAAGCTTCCGCCAATGGCAAAAGGAAGCGCGGGACGCCCACCGGCCGGCTGGTACTGAAAATACTCGTCAAATGTGTTCTCGTTCCATTGGCCCTGCTCCGCCTTAGGCCACCAGTGGTCCAGGATCGGCAACAGATCATAACCCACCAATCGATGATTCGCGTGCAACGGGCGTTCGGCAACTCCTTTGTAGATGAGGGTGATGCCTGTACCCGCGGTGAATTCGTCATTGGCAAACTGATAGCGGGAATGCTCCGTCCTGGTTCCGTAGATGCCGTGACCACCGGATTCGATGAACACCGCCGGATGCGACTCGTCGTAGAATTCGACCGGCCCATCGATGTTATGCGCGCCGCTTCTTACCTGATTGTCGGCCGTCATCGAATAGACGTTATTGTGGGCGAGGGTCTCCATCACCTGCAATCGGCCAAACTGTGAACCATCCTTGCGGACGGTAAGAATGATACCTTCGTTGTCATTTTCATGGCACGTTGCGGCGGCGCATTTGTCGGAGTAGTCGCGCGGATGAAAGACGTTGTAGATGAGAAACCAATGCGTGGAAGTTTCCATGGCAGCGTAATAGACATAGGCCTGCGAGGAACCCTCCTCCATGTGATCCCAATTGTTGCCGCCGTCCCAATCGCGGTCGAAATCGAAGCGCGCCGGCATGTCGGATTTGGGCTGATACCAGGTTTCCTGGGCGAGAAAAGGCGCGTAGTATTCGGCGAGCGGGCGGTACGCGTCGCGCGCGCGCCGCTCAGGTTCAAATGAGGAGGTCTCGGCTTTTTTTCGGGAAGGCGCGTTGGCGGCGACGGTAATCTCGATGGAAGCCTTTTGTCCATCCAGTTCGGCCTCTATGGTGTACTTGCCGGGCTGCTGGGGAGCCGTGTAGAGGAAGGAATCCTTGTTGACGAAGGCGCCGGACTGCTGTCTGAAAATGTTGATGATGGAATTGACAGACTCTTCATAGAACTTTTCCTCGTCCTTGCCTTGGAAGACGAAGGGTTTGGAGAGCCATCCAAGGCCGGCCGGCTTTATCTGTAGCCGTGCGCCGGCGCGTTGGAGGCGGACCGTCTGGTCAGCCGGCTTGCCGAAGGCTTGGACCTGAATGACGATGGTTTCGAGCGGTCGCAGGCGCGCATCGGCTGGATCGGCAACCAGTTTGATCTGGGTGAGAGGAACTTTGTTTCCCAGTTGCCCAAGCTGCTCGCCCAATTTATCCAGTTGTGCGCACAGCAAAGCGGGGGACAGGATCATCCATGCCATCGCTTTTCGGTCCATAACTAAAGTCTAGGATTTGAGGAGGAGAATGGCAACTGTAGTGTCTTAAGAAATAGCCAAAACCGCAAGAGTGTGATGCGTCTTTGACCAGTCGCGGCGTGTTAGTACCTCTACATCCGGCATGTTTCTGGCAGAATATTTTTGGCGCCCTGCATCGCGACCCACGGCCTCCGAAGGCACTTCTACGGAGTGCCCCACTTTGGGCGTTCCTGCCTGCCTGGTTCCAGGCGCGCTTGGTTGGAGCTGAAAGCCCTGCGTCTTTGCGGCTTCGCGAGAACCACGGCGGATTGGGGAGATGGGGCTGCGGAAGGGTCTCACGCAATGCCGGTAGATGGCCGGCCGGCTTCGTGGCGGTAACGCGGTAAACTCTTACCAATGATGGCAAAGTGTTGGCTGGCGGCGGCGCTGGTGACCGCGATCGTTCTCGCTCAGTCCGGTCACCGCGGGCGACGCTGGGCGCGTTACGAAGCGGAGATGCAAAACCCCGCCGACGATCCGCCGGATGCCTGGGAGCAAACCGAGTTTGCGTTTGCGCGGCTGCGCTACAGGTCGGGCCGCGGCGGTTACTGGCGCGCGCGGTGGGGCATCGACGCCAACAAATCGGAGCGTCAGTTTTTACAGGGGCTGCGACGGCTGACGCGGGTTCACGCGCGTTCGGTGGAGCAGATCGTGGACATCGACAGCGACGAGATCTACGATTGGCCCTGGCTCTACGCGGTCGGCATCGGGGACTGGACGCTGAATTCGCCCCAAGCGGAGCGTCTGCGGAAGTACTTCGAGCGCGGCGGATTCCTGATGGTAGACGACTTTCACAACGAGTGGGAATGGTCGCGCTTCATGGCCGGCATGGAACTAGTGATGCCGGCCGGGCAGCTGGTGGAGTTGCCGGACGACGCTCCGATTTTTCAAACCGTGTTCGATCTCTCGCATCGGGTTCGCGTTCCGGGGCTGAACGTGGTTCATGGGGATCAGATCGAACGGGGCGGCGTATATCCGCACTGGCGCGCAATCCTGGATGATCGCGGCCGGGTGGTGGTGGCGATCTGTTTCAATATGGACCTCGGAGACGCCTGGGAATGGGCGGACCTTCCGGAGTACCCGGAGCAGTACGCATCGCTAGCCTATCGCATCGGGATCAACTACATCATCTACTCCATGACGCACTGAGCGGCTGGGCGGGTTTGCGTCCGATGTCGCCGGTAAACTGTGAATCGCAGACTTCAGCCAACCCGTTGGGGCTGGTGAATCTCCTGCAGGCTCCAAACGCGGATGGGGTCGCGGCGGCGGGAAGCTACGGCCTGTACGGCGGCGCGCGCGCCGCTCAAGGTGGTAATGCACGGGATACGGTAGAGCACCGCGGCGCGCCGGATAGCCTTCTCGTCGCTGAACGAGTGCGCCCCTGTCGCGGTGTAGATCACCAAGTGCACCGAG
>JAENWC010000386.1 GCA_016650235.1 Terriglobia bacterium | reverse complement strand
CCTCGATGAGGTTAAGCGTGTTGGCGGAGTTGTTGCGGAAATACTTCTCAGGCGACTGCATGGATTCGCCCGCTTCGATGAAGGCGGCCAGATGCATCACTGCGTCGATGGGCTTGGCGGCAAACAGGGAGTCGATGGCAGTGCGGTCGGCAAGGTCGGCAATCAGCAGATCCGCTTGCGCCGGGACGGCTGCGCGGTGACCCTTCAAAAGGTTGTCAACAATGGTGACCTGGTGGCCCGCCTCGATGAGCTGTTGCGCGACGACGCTGCCGATGTATCCGGCGCCGCCGGTGACGAGTACGTTCACCGGCTAAGCCAGAATCCCCTTCACCACCTCGCCGTGAACGTCGGTGAGCCGAAAATCGCGGCCGGCGTGACGGTATGTAAGTTTGGTGTGGTCAAAGCCAAGCTGGTGAAGCATAGTGGCGTGCAGGTCGTGTACATGGACCTTGTTCTCCACCGCCTTGAAACCAAACTCATCCGTGGCGCCATAAGCAAGCCCGCCTTTGATTCCTCCGCCCGCCAGCAGAACGGTGAAGCCAGGCGGGTTGTGATCACGGCCGTTGCCGAGTTTTTCGAGGCCGGAATTCTGAATCATAGGAGTGCGCCCGAACTCACTGCCGATCAGGATAAGAGTCTCATCGAATAGGCCGCGCGATTTCAGGTCATCGACGAGCGCGGCGATGGGGCCGTCGGTTTTCGCCGCCAATTTGGAATGGACCATGATGTCGTCGTGATTATCCCAAGGCTGTCCGTTGCCATAGTAAATCTGCACCATGCGAACGCCGGACTCCACCATGCGCAGCGCCAGCAGGCACCCGCGGCCGAAGTCGGAGATGTCGTACCGGGCGCGAACTTTCTCCGGTTCCTTGCGAATGTCGAACAGGTCGCCCGCTTCGGTCTGCAGGCGAAACGCGGATTCCATCGACCGCACAGCGCTCTCCATCTGTGGTTGCCGCGGCCCGAGACGGTCGAGGTAGCGGTGGTTGAGCTGGTCCAGCAGCGAGAGCTGCTTTTTCTGTTCGGCCGGGGACAACTCCCCATTGCGAAGATTCTGGATGAGCTTGTCGGGCTCCACGGCGGCGTTCTGTATGTGGACGCCCTGGTAGATGGAGGGCATGTAGCCCGCCGTCCAAAGCGAGGACCCAAGCACGGGAAAACCGGGACACAGAACGACGAAGCCAGGCAGGTTTCTGTTCTCCGTGCCGAGGCCGTAAGTAACCCAGGCGCCCATGGACGGGCGGCCCGGCAACTGGTGGCCGCAGTTCATGATTTGAAGCGACGGCCCGTGGTTGCCGATGTCGGTCCACATCGAGCGTATAACGCAAAAATCGTCGATGCGCTTGCCAATCTCCGGGAATATTTCGCTCACCTCCACGCCGCTCTTGCCGCAATGGCGAAACTCCCAGGGGGAGCGCATGAGGTTGCCGGAGGCGCGGTCGGTACGAATCTTTGGACCAGGCATCGGAGTGCCGTTGTTCTTGATGAGCGCGGGCTTGGGGTCGAAGGTATCCACATGCGACATGCCGCCGTTCAAGAACAGGAAGATGACGTGCTTGGCTTTCGCTGCGAAGTGCGGCTGGCGCGGCGTCATCGGATCCTGCGCCGCGGATTGTAGCAAGCCTTGCAGACCCACTAACCCGAAGCCGCCCCCGAGGTTCTGCAGGAACTGTCGTCGATCAAACATGTGTCTCCTTCAATTCACGCTGGTGAACTCGCCCGATCCAAACAAAGCCTGCAAGTATTGTTGCCAGACATTACCACCTGCTGCCACGTATTCTACACCTAACTTCAGCTCCTCAGCATCGGGCGGGCGTCCGTACATCAACTGATAGGCGCGCTGAATGCGCTTCTCCGTGTCTGTGCCAGCCTCGCGCGCGAGCCGCTGTTCGAGAGCCTTGGCTTGCGCGGCGACGAACTTGCTGTTGAGCCAGTACAATCCCTGCAGCGGACCTGCCGTGACTGGTCTCTCCTCCGCGGAGGCATTGGCATCAGGAAAATCGAACAGGGCCATGGTGGCGTCCAGGCGCGTCCGGCTCACGGTGAGGTACAGCGAACGGCGCGCGTTGGCCTCCGTCATAGCCGAAGCCGGACCGCCGAACTTGCGGTCCAACTGGCCGCTGACGGCCAGGACGGAATCACGCAAGGCCTCCATGTCGAGCCGGTATTGCATGTTGTGGCGCCACAGAAGTTTGTTGTCGGGATCGGCTTCCAGGTTCGCCTCGTTCGATTGGCTCGAAAGCGCGTAGGCGCTGGACAGCAGAATCTCGCGATGGATCGCCTTCACGCTCCAGCCGCTCTCCACAAACCGCGATGCCAGATAGTCCAGCAATTCGGGATGCGTGGGCCTCTCGCCCATCTGGCCGAAGTTCGATGGAGACCGCACAATGCCCTGTCCAAAGTGATGCTGCCAGATGCGGTTCACCATCACGCGCGCGGTGAGCGGGTTGGCCTGCGACGCGATGGCCTCGGCCAGTTCGCCGCGCCCGCTCCCTTTCTGGAAAGGCGTTGCTTCTCCCTCGCAGAGCACGGACAGGAAGCGCCGCGGCGCAATCTCGCCCGGACTCTTGTTGTCGCCGCGGAGCGCCACGTGGATGTCGGCGGGTTTGGGGGTATCGCTGACGGTGTGCAGGAACGGGTACATGGGCGGAAGATCTTTTTCGATTGCATTCGCTTCGGCGCGGAGCCTGTCCACATACTGTTTGGCGACGCCGCCGAGGTATCGGTCCAGCTCCTTCGGACCGTAGTAGTAGACGCCGGCGGGAGCCCGGAAGCCGTCGATATTGTAGGGTCCGTTGGCGAGCTCACGCCATTGGTAAAACTTCAGAACGGGCAGCGCAACAATGTTGGTGTACTGCCGCGTCTTCTCGTCCTTGATGCCTTTTTTGCCCCCGAAGGCCACATAGTTCTTATCCTCCACCTCTTTGGCTTCCTCCAGCAGTTCGAGGACGAACTGCTGATAGCGAGCCGCTTCGGCCCGGACCTGCTCTTCGGTGGGATTGCCGGCCATCAGATCGTACCAGGACTTCAGATAGGGATGGTCCTTGTCCCTCACGTTGAGATAGGTTTTCCACTTGCCGATGGTTTCCGTGTCCAGCCCTTCCTGCGCACTTGCGTTTTTCCATACCGCCATCAAGTACTGCGCCGTGTCGCGCGACAAGTGATCCACAACCTGTTTGCTCTGCTCGGCCAGAAAATCGTTGAGCATTTCATTGATGGCATCGAGCTTCTTCTTCTTCTCGCGGTAAGCCTTGACTTCGCTTTCCGAAACCAACGGGAATTCGAAATCTTTGCTGCCACGAAAGACGCCGAGCAGCGAGTAGTAGTCTTTGGTGGGAATAGGATCGTACTTATGGTCGTGGCACTGCGCGCAGCCCACGGTGAGCCCGAGAAATACTTTCGTGCTAACGTCCACCTGGTCATCGGCGGTGCGGCCCAGCGCTTGAAAGCCGAGACCGGGCATGAGCGATTCACGCCCCGCGGACGGGAGGAAGTCGGCGGCGATCTGTGCGCGCACAAACTGGTTGTAGGGCAGGTCATTGTTGAAAGCATCCACCACCCAGTCGCGATAGCGCCACGCGTTGGCGAGCGGTGTGTCCACGCCGGCAGCCAGTTCGCCATCGGAATAGCGGGCCAAGTCCAGCCAGTGTCGCGCCCAGCGTTCGCCGTAGTGAGGCGAAGCCAGCAGCCGGTCTACCACCTTGGTCTGCGCCTTTGGTGTTGCGTCGGCAAGAAAGGCGTCCATCTCTTCCGGAGTAGGCGGCAACCCAAGCAGGTCCAGCGTGACGCGCCGGAGCCAGGTTCGCTTACTAGCGACAGGGACGGGCTTCAGGCCTTTGGCTTCGAGGCGCGCAAGAACAAAGCGGTCCACCGGCGTCCTGATCCATGCCTCGTTTTTTACTTTAGGTGGCGTCGGGTTGGTGACAGGTTGGAAGGACCAGAAAGAACGCTGCTCGGCTGAGATCTTAGTGGTGGTTGCGGCGATAGTGGGAAGCGCAGCCTCCGGCCAGGGCACCCCGCGCCGCACCCACTCCTCCAATAAAGCGATTTCCTGCTGCGTCAGCGCGCCGACCGGTGGCATCTTGAGCCGCACATGCGTGCGCCGGACGGCTTGTATGAGGAGACTCTCTTCCGGCTTCCCGGCAACCACCACAACACCAGTCTTGCCGCCTTTGAGAATGCCCGCGCGAGAATCCAGGCGCAAGTCTCCCAGCGCCGACCCAGTATGGCAAGCGAAACAATTGGTGGCCAGCAGCGGGCGGATCTTACTTTCAAAGAAGACGCCGTCGTCTTGTGCGGCGAGCGGCAACGCGAGAAGGAGCAGAAGGCGCATCTTGCAAGTATTGTAGTTGAGTTAGCGGAATCCTTCCACCAGCATCAAGTCGCTGATCACTTGATCGACCCGGACGAAGACCATCCAGCGTCCGTCGGGGGATACGGTCATGTTCGAGGTGCCGCCGGAGGTGCGTTCTGGAAGCGGCTTGATCACTGTGTCGCGCAGCGTGGCAAGATCCAGGCGATGGAGGGTTCGACCGCTGCCAAAGTATACGATGCTGTTGGCGCCGGCCATATCCCACGGCTGCAGCATCGGGGTGTCGGCGATCTTCTTCTCCGTGCCACCGGCCACCGGCATCTGCCACAGCCCGACTGTGTCGAACTTCTGGAAGTAGAGTATCGTACCGTCGGCGGACTCCCGGCTACGCCAGCCGCCGTTTCGCGTTACTTGCACTTCTGGAGATCCTCCAGCGGCGGCAATCTTCCACACCTCGTTGCGTCCTGTGCGATTGGAGGCAAAGTAGATCCACTTGCCATCGCGCGACCAGTAGGCGGTCGCATCATTGGCCGGGTCGGTGGTGAGCCGCTTGGGGACGCCTCCCTGTGCGTCCACAACGTATATATCGGTGTTGCCGCCAGGCCGTTTGGCAAAGGCAATGCGGCGTCCGTCCGGTGACCAGCGGGGTGCGGTAGGATTTGCCGCGCCATTGGTCAACTGGACCGGGTTGGATCCATCCGAGTTCGCGATCCATACTTCATGTTCACCGGAGCGCGAGGAGATGAAGGCAATCCTGGATCCATCTGGCGAATAATCCGGCTGGTGTTCAAGCATTGTGGAGGCGATGATGCGCGTGGGTTCGGCGCCGGGAGTGTTCAGATCCATCCGCCAGAGATTAGAATCGGAATAGCCGTGGTGGTAGGCAAGCCGGCCGCCCGTCCGTCCGATGGAGGGAGAGTACGCATCCGATCCAACTCCGGGGAGTGGTCTGGGTGTGTCCATTCCCGAGACGGGTCCTGAGATGGAAACGCGCTGCAGTTGCCCTCTAATGCCAAGTACAAGAGCGCCGGAGTCCACGGTCCACGCTCCCCCGCCTCCAATAACATTTGCGTGGAGACGCGTGATTGGTTTGGGAGAGGAATCTGATCCCCATGGCTGAATGAACCAGTCGCCTGCATTGACGTTTTCCTCCCGCGTGAAGGCCAGCCAGCGCCCGTCGGGAGAAACGCGCGGCTGTCCATCACCCCACGAGTTGGCGGGGGGCGGGGTGAGCTTTTGTTTCTCGCCGGATTCTACCGAGACCAGCGCCAGCGAGGCGGGGTCAGCGGAAGAGTCCACAATCACCAGAGACTTGCCATCCGGTGACCAGTCGGCTTGCGGGAACGAGCGGAGCGAAACACGTCGCGGGATATCGGCCACTTTGCGCTCCGGACCGCCCAGGGCAGGAATAACGTAGTATGCGTGATCAGTCCTGCCGCTGCGGACAAAAGCGAGGAATCGTCCATCGGGAGACCAGGAGGGGGCTCCGTCAAAGTCCGGAGATGTGGTCAAGCGGACGGGGGTTCCCGCATCCACCAGCTTCACATAGATATCGTAGTTATCTTCCTTTTCGCCATTCCAGGTAAATGCGAGCTGCTTACCGTCGGGTGAGAGCGCCGGGCTTGACTCGGAGCCAGGGTAGCTGGTGAGAATAGAAGTCTTGAGCGGCTCCTCGGGCTGAGTCTTGTTGCCCCGCCACAGTATTCCGATGGCAGCAGTCACAGATATTAGCCCTGCTCCGAGAATCGGCAGGAGCCACCTGGGGCGCTTGGCTGCGGACACCGCGGGGAGCCCGTGGCCGGATTCCACCTCTTCCCGTACTTCCTGGATGGCAAGCTTGATGTCCGACATATGCTGCGCCCGCCGCTCCCGGTCTTTGCGCAGGCAGCGCGCGACGAGCTTTTCGAGGTCAACCGGGATGTTAGGCCGGAGCTGCGAGAGCGGTTTCGGCTCCTCGCGCACAACCGCCGACAGCGTCCCTATTCTGCCCTTGCCCTGAAAGGCGCGCTGTCCGCTGAGCATCTCGTAGAAAACGGCTCCGAACGAGAAGATGTCGGAACGCGCATCGATCACGCGCGCCTCGGCCTGCTCTGGCGACATGTAGGCAACAGTGCCGAGCAGAGTGCCTTCTTCGGTAAGAGGTGCCGCGACGGCGGTGAGTGTAGCCCCAGATTCGCCGGATGATCCGGGCAACGGCTCGGTCAACTTGGCGAGGCCGAAGTCGAGAATCCGCACGCGTCCGTCGTCGCCCACCATAACGTTGGCCGGTTTGAAATCGCGATGTACGATGCCGGCATTATGCGCGCACGCGAGACCATCCGCCATCTGCGCGGCGTAATTGAGCGCTTCGGAGAGCCACATGGGGCGGCGGCCCATGAGATGGTCCAGCGTATGCCCCGCCACAAACTCCATGGCGATGAATTGGGCCCCGTCATGTTCACCGACTTCATAGACGGTGATTATGTTGGGATGGTTGAGCGCCGATGCCGCGCGCGCCTCTTGTATGAACCTTTGCCTCCGCTCGGCGTTCGCGACCTTTTCCGGATGCAGCAGCTTGATGGCCACCGGCCTGTTGAGCGTGACGTCGCGCGCATGATAGACGACACCCATCCCGCCTTCGCCGAGTTTTTCCAGCACTTCGAAGTGGGACACTCTCTTGCCAGTCATGGTCTCGACCAGCTACGAACTATATTTCATATTCGGGGGCTTTGGGGCGGCCGTAGGAGATGTGGTTCCATACGCGCTCGTGGAGGAAGTAGAGGACCACTTTCACGACGGAGTCCAGCAGCCCCGCGCCGACAGAGATAGTAAGATTGCTGGTAAAAAGATAAACGAGTGCGCCGGTGGACAGGGACCCGAGGACGCGGTACGAAAAAGCCTTGGCCAGGCTTCTGGCGTTGGACTCCATGCGGCGAGTATATCATAATAATCTCTATCGACAATAGGGTGATTAGAATTAATCTTGACCTCGCTATAATGGTGGTGTGCCCAAGCTAACGATTCTGCCCGCCAACGTGACCATTGATTGGGATCCGGCTACCATGCCGTATTCCGAGCACGGCAAGCGCGCTTCCATCCTCGATATTTGCCTCAACAACGGTGTACATCTGGAGCATGCCTGCGGAGGGAGTTGCGCGTGTACAACATGCCATGTGGTGGTGAAGGCGGGCGAGCAGTGCATGAGTGAGGCCGCGGATGATGAGTTGGACCGGCTGGAGATGGCTCCTGGGTTGACGCTGCATAGCCGGCTGGGGTGCCAGGCGGTCTTGACGGGGGATGCGGTAGTGGAGATTCCGAGTTGGAACCGGAACTATGTGAGCGAGGGTGGGAGATCGATGAACTTGGGGGATGCGATTCCAGTAGCCAAGCACTAGGGCAAGCGCTAAGGTGCAATTGCAAGAGTGGCCGGTCCGGACGCGAAGCGGACTGTGGCTTGGACGATGAGCCTGGAAGGCCAATGACTGCCGGCTCGAAGCCTCCACAGGCCGGCGTTTTGAATCACGCCCGCTTCGCGGTGCATTGGGCGGCCGGCGATGTCTAGAATCTCGATGATGACGTAGGCTTGCCCGCCTGTCTTCACCTGAATCCTGATTTCCTTCTTCTTGCGGATCTGCCGGCGCAGGATCTCTCCGGTAGGCTCCTGATCCAGCGGGGCGCCGGCCTCGATCCAGCGCCGGAATCGGGCGACAGTGGCGTCGTCCAGTGGCGGAGCATCCTTTGGCATACGCTGGGTGGGTCCGCGGCGGCCTTCCATCAACTCGAGCATCAGCGCGAGACTGGTGGTGCGTCGTAGGCTCTGGTAGGTTCTCGTATCGACGCCACCGCCTGTGATTTCGTCGCCGTGGCAGCGATTGCAGTGGAAGGCAAGCAACGGCGCTATGTCGCCCGAGTAGATGGCGGCTTGCAGAAGAAGGCCGGCGAGAATCACGCGACGTATTGTATCGCGATATGATGCTCCTATATGAAAATACTCGCCATCGCCGCGCTCCTGGCTGCCACGCTGCATGCCGCGGGTCTCGAGCGGCTGCTCTATGTCACCGACCGCAGCGGGATCAGCGTGTATGAGATTGACAACGGCCACAAGCTGCGCCGCCGTATCGAGGTCCCCGAGTCGGGCTCCTACAAAGGCATCAGCGTCAGCGTACAACTGGGCCGCCTGTACGTCACCTCGAACGTGAAGGACGACCTCATCTGCATCGATCTCTACACAGACAAGATCTTATGGCGAAAGAACCTCGGCAAGTATCCCGACAGCGCGGCTATCACGCCCGATGGCAAGCGCCTCTACATGCCCTACCGCGACGAAGACAACTGGAAGGTCATCAGCGCGGACGATGGCTCCGTGGTGGCCACCATCCCCGTGGGACGCGGCAAGAACTATGACGACTCGCCCATCGGATCCATCGGCCCGCACAACACGTGGATGCATCCTTCCGGCAAGCGCGCTTACCTGGAAGTGCTGACGCTGCCTTATGTGTTTGCGGTCGACACGGCCTCTAATCGGATCATCGGGAAGACCGGGCCGTTCAGCAAAGGTGTGCGCCCGTTTGCCGTGAGCGACGATGAACGCTATGTGTACGCGAACGTCGATGCGCTGCTTGGCTTTGAGGTGGGCGATATCCGCACCGGGAAAATGATTCACCGTGTCGAAGCCAAGACTCCTGCCGCGCGTCTGGCGCAGGTTCCGAATCCCCCTAAACGGAAGCCGCATTCCACCCCGAGCCATGGCGTGAATCTGCGCCCCGATCAAAAAGAGGTGTGGGTGGTGGATGGGGTTTATGGGTACGTCTATGCCTACAACGTCGAGAAGTTGCCGCCGCGGTTTGTGGCGGCGGTGCCCATATTCGAGGATCCAAGCGACCAACCGCATCCGGGCTGGGTGTCGTTCAGCATTGATGGAAAATATGCCTATCCGGATGGCGGCGCGGTGGTGGACACCGCGACCAAGAAAGTTGTGGCGCGAATTCCAACCAGCGAAAAGCTATTGGAAATCGACTTTCAGAATGGCAAAGTAGTGAACGCCGGACATCGCTGATGACTCGCAGAACTTTCCTTGGGTCCGCGATGGGCGCCGCGGCAAGTGCGCAGCCCGACCGCACGCGTCGTCCCAATATAGTGTTCGTGTCCGTGGACGACATGAACGACTGGGTGGGCTGCCTGCGCGGCTATCCGGGCGTCCAGACTCCGAACATTGACCGGCTCGCCCGGCGCGGGGTGTTGTTTGCGAATGCGCATTGCGCCTCGCCGTTGTGCAATCCGTCGCGAACGGCCTTGTTGACAGGGCGGCGGCCATCGACCACCGGCATCTATAACAATGATCAGTTCTGGCGTCCAAACCTGCCCGGCGTGGTGACGATTCCGCAGTATTTCAAACAGAACGGGTATACGGTGGCCGGAGCGGGAAAAGTGTTTCATCATACGGCGGGGTGCAATCCGCCGGATCAATGGGACGAGTTCCAGTTGCAGGTGTTTGATGATCCCTGGTACCGGCGCGATGAATGGTATCCGTGGAACAAGCGGATTCCGAATCCGCTGGGGCATCCCTACAACGGGCTTAAGAATTTTCAGGGCGAGTTTGATTGGGGCGTGCTGCCGAAGGAGGCAAGCGAGTATGGGGATCAGAAAGCGGTGGACTACGGCCAGCGGTTCCTCGCGCGGAAGCATGAGAAGCCGTTCTTTTTGGCGGTAGGGTTGTGGCATCCGCACATTCCGATGTTCTCGCCGCGGCAGTATTACGATCTGTATCCGGAGAGCAAGGTGAAGCTGCCCGAAATTCGCGCCGATGATCTGAACGATATCCCCGCGGTAGGCCGGGAGTTCGCGGCGTTTCGCAGGTCCGAGCATGAGCGGATTGTGAAAGAGGGCAAGTGGAAGGATGCCGTGCGGTCCTACCTTGCCGCGATTTCGTTTGCCGATGCGATGGTGGGCGCGCTGGTGCGGACCGTGGAACAAAGCGCGTATGGGAGCAACACGGTGCTCGTATTCTGGTCCGACAATGGATGGCATTTGGGGGAGAAGCAGCACTGGCATAAGTCGACCCTGTGGCAACGGTCCACGCATGTACCGTTGATTATTTCCGCGCCGGGCATGCGCGGAGCGGGCAAGGCGCGCAATCAGCCGGTGAACCTGCTGGACCTGTATCCCACCTTGGTGGAGTTGTGCGGGCTGCCCGGACCGAAGGATCTGGACGGGGAGAGTTTGGCTCCGCTGTTGCGCGATCCGGCGGCGCGGCGGAATCCTACCGTGTCTACTTACTTGCCGAATAACCACGCGGTGCGCAATGAGCGGTGGCGGTATATACGGTATAGCGATGGAGGCGAGGAGTTATACGACTGCGTGAAAGATCCGAACGAGTTTACGAATCTGGCTGGCATGCCCGAGCATGCCGGGCTGAAGCGGGATCTGGCGCAATGGATGCCGAAGGCGAGCGCCGCGTCGAAGCCCGAGCGGGATGCGTTTGATTTCGACTTCGCCACCTATACGTTCAAACCGAAACGGGCCCAGTAGCGCAGAGGGCGCTCGCCGCCTAACCGAGGTAGTTGCCTGCGCCTGTCACGCAAAAGCTGGTTGTTTGGGCAGGCTGAGGCGGAAGCTCGCTCCTGCTCCTCCTGTAGAAGTTTGGTCAACCGACCACAGGTCGCCGCCGTGGTCGAGGACGCTTTGGCGGGAGAGCGCAAGGCCCAGGCCGAGCCCATTCTTTTTTCCGAAACTGGCGAAGGGTTGGAAAAGCTGCTCGCGGATCTGCGGCGCGATGCCCGGGCCGTTATCCGCGACTTCCACTTCCACGCGGTCGCCGAGATCTTGCGCGTTGATGCGGATGAGGCCTCCGGCAGGGAGCGCTTCCAGGGCGTTGCCAATCAAGTTCAAGAAAACTCGCTCCATGCGCTGGCGTTCGAGCGGGATCTCGATGCCCGGATCGACATGGGATTCGAGGGTAACGTTTTGTGCGTTGGCGGTGGACCGGTGCGCCTCGACGGCGGCTTGCACCACTTCCTCAAGCGAGCAGAGTTCGCGCTGGCCTTTGTTGCCTCGCGTCACTTGCAGCAGGTCCTGCAGCATTTCCTGGATGCGGCGGCTGGAGCGATAGATATTCTCGGCGAGGCGTTTGGTTTGGGCGGGTGTCAAGTCGGTATCGACCATCATTTCGGCCCCGCCGTAGATGGCGGCGAGGGGATTGCGGAGGTCATGGACGATGGAGCTGGCCATGCGTCCGATGGTCGAGATGCGCTCCTGCCGGATGAGTTCCTGGCGCGCGGACTGTAGTGAGGCGCACATGGAGTTGAAGGTGGCGGCGAGGCGGCCGAGTTCGTCGCTCGTATTCACCGGGACGCGAAAGTCGTAGTTTTGCCGTGTGACTTCCGCGGCCGCGCGATCCAGCATTTTGATCGGATAGATGAGACGGCGCGCCAGCAGGTAGCTGGCGCCGAGCCCGGTAGCGACGGCGAGGAGCCACAAGAGAATGAGGTTGCGCTGGAGCAGAGTGATGCGCTGGCGGGCGCTATCAAAGGAGCGGAAGATGCGCAGCTTGCCGATGGGAGCGCCTTCGAGGTTGACCAGATTGCGTTCGAGCGGGACGTATTCGGAGACGCCGTCCGAGACCAGGTCCCGGGAGGCGTAGGCGCCGGACCTCAGCGCGGCAGTAGCGCGGGGGTTGAGTGTGGAGGCGTAGACGCGGTCTTTGGAAAGAAAGAGAAACTCGCTGCCGCCGGTGGATTCCTTGAGGCGCTGTGCGATGGCGTGATTGACGACATAGCCGGTGATCAGGATGCTCATGAGCGTGGAGCCCTGTGTGGAGTCGATGTAGACCGGAGTGAGCACGAGTTGGAAGAGCTGGTCGTTGAGGACGGCAAAACCCGAGACCTGCTTGGGGAACTGGGCGCGGACGTTTGCAACCATGGGCCAGTTGGGCGGGATGCGGACGGGAGCGGTGGCGTCCAGAGATGTGACCGTGTTGCCTTTGGGATCGGCGACGGCGAAGAAGGCGGACTCCTGCACGGCGTCGGAGACCTTGAGCCAGACCTCGCCGGCGGCATCGCGTATGGTGGGTTGGTGGCGGGTTTGGAAGGCGAGCCGGACGTTCGGCATGCTGGACAGGACAGCCGAGACCGAGGCGAGCGTTTCGGAACGGGCGCGCCACAGGGAGTCGTAAGCCTGGAAGCTATCGCGGACCTCGGTCTGCAGTGTGACGCTGGTGGTTTCGAGCATGTGGCGCTGGAGGATAAAGCCTGTGCCGGCAAAAAGAAGCGTGAGCAGAACGGCGGAAGAGAGCCAGATTTTTGAGAGGAGGGAAAGCGAGCCCAGTTTCATTTTCCGAGTCCTGAGTATGTGAGTGAAGCTGGTTCGGGCGGATAGTCGCGCCCATACTTATTGTTGTGGGGCAGTTCGAGGTAACCGGATTCGGAGACGCGGGTGAGCGGGAGCGTGAGGCCCTGTGCGGTGATGGTGACAGGCTGCTCGAGCTTCTTGAGTGTCTGCTCGGGAGTGCGTTCATGCCAGATGTGCAGCGTGTAGTCGCCGGGCGGCACGTTGTCGATCTGGAACCGGCCTTCCGAGGATGTGGAGGCGAGCCAGGGAGTGTTCAATACAACGATCACGGCGCTCATCATGGAATGTATATTGCAGAAGATGCGGACGATGCCTTCGCGCGCGAATCTGATTTTGTGCGTGCCGCCGGGCGGGTAGAGTCCGGTGTCGAAAGGCTGCCCGGCGAAGTTGGAGAAGGCGTTGTGGAAGATAGGGTCGAGGTTCGGGAAATCGACCGTCGTGCCCGCGGTGACGACGCTGACGTGGGGCGTGAATCGTTTTCCCTTTTGGATTATGGTGTGTTGCCTGGAGGGGAGTGCGGGGATTTTTCCGGAGGCGGGTTGGAGCCAGACGACGATGCCGGAGTAATCCTTTTTCTTGCGGACCGAGGGCTCCTTGGAATCGGCCAGCTCGACGCGGCCGGACAAGGTGGCGGCCGCGGCGGGGAGACCCAAGAGGAGACATGAAACGCAAAGGGCGCTCGCTGCGCCACAGAATCCCGAAGGAACACGGGGCTTTGGTTCGCGGCCAGCAGTTCCGTTTTGCGCGTGTTTAAAAAAGATACGCAATCGAGAGGTCATAGCGATTATTCTTCCGGGTGCCGACGTCGAGGTATTTGGTTCGCATCTGCAGAGCCTCAATGGTCAGAAAAACGTTGGGTGCGATGCGGAACATGAGATTGGCGGCTCCTGTTTGATTGGCGGAAACGCCGCTCGGAGCAAGGTCGGCGTTGCGATGATCGTGGATACCCCCAAACAGGTTCAGAGTGATCCTTTGCGTGAAGGGGAAGGCCAGTTGCGTCCATCCGCCGGTGCCGTGCACGGGGATGATTGCTCCATTGGGACGGACAGTGAAGCCTTGCCGGCTGGCGCCGAACTGGCCAAGGTTCTGGCCAGTGAAGAATGTACCGGTGAACTGCAAGCGGGAGGAAGGCTGGGCCAGCCAGTCGAGTGAGTAGAGATGGGAGGGGATGGAGACGCCTCCGGCGTGGGAGGTGCTGAAGTGGAAGGCTGGCGCGACCTCGATGGAACGTTGGTCGTCGAGCTTGTGGAAGAGGGCGAAGCGTCCCTGAAGACCGGGCCTGCGGCGTTCCAGGGGCACGGTGGAGGCGGCAGGTGCATTGGTATCTTCGGTGGTTTGGACGATGGCAATCTGAGCCCGGAGTCCTGTGGCGGCCGAGCCGAATCGTTGTTCGAGACGGATCTGCTGTTGCCAGCGCCAGAGGTTGCCGGAGTTGGTGAGCGGGGAGACGCCGGCGTAGCTGAACGAAGATGGATCGCGCTGCGAGAAGAGCGGTTTGTCGAGGCTGAAATCGATACTTCGAGTGTTCCAGTGCAGGCCGATGTTGGCGGTACGCATGCGTACTGGAGGGGTGTTCGACAATTCGGTTGCGCCGTCGTAGAAATCCATCATGACGGAACCGGAGATGCGGCCGCCCCAGAGAGTGGTTGGACCGCTGTACTCGAGGCCGAGGATGGATTGGCGGAAGGCGAGACCGGCGGTGGACCGCCCGGCGGTGCGCGCGGCCGTAGTGGGTGTGTCCAATCCGCCGGAATAGGCCCCGTTGTGAAAGAGGTTGGCGAGCAGGATGCCGCGGATGTGAATGGGGAAGCGCTCCGTGGATTCGACTTTGGTTTGGGACTGCTCGTCGATTCTGCGTTCGCTGATGGCGACGCGCTCCTCCAGGAGTGGTTGGGGAGGCGAGCCGCGCACGGTGTCCAGGTCCTGGCGGAGCTGTCCGATTTGGCTATGCAGCGCAGCGTTCTCCTGTTCCAGTTTGGCAAGGCGCGCAAGGATCTGGTCGAGCGCGGGCTTGTCCTGCGCGGCCAGGAGCCCGGTGAAGAAGCAGGCGGTAAGTATCTTATGCATGGAGGAGTTGCTCCAGTTTTGTCTTAAGTTCGGAGAGTGAATATGGCTTGGTGAAGAAAGCGTTCGCACCGAGAGCCAGCAGCCGGGCGGGGGCATCCGGGTCGGTGCAGCCGCTGGAAACGATGATGGGCAGATGGGCGAGCAGAGGATTGGCCCGGATGCGCGCAACAAGCTGTGCGCCATCGATGCCGGGCATGTCCAGATCGGTGATCACGGCGGCGGCGGCGGGATGTCCGGCTTCGAGAATGCGCAGGGCTTCAAGGCCGGAGGAGGCGATAAGGGCGGTCTGTTCTGGCGTGGAGCAGAGGGCGATCTCGAGGTTGGCGGCCACTTGCGGGGAGTCATCCACGATTAGGATCAGGCGGGGCATGGTCAGGGTAGGAACCTGTAGCCAACGCCATGCACGGTGAGGAAGTGGCGCGGGGTGTTCGAGTCCGGTTCCAGCTTTTGACGGAGCTTGACGACGTGGGCATCCACGGTGCGTGTGTTGGGGAAAGAGTCGTAGCCCCAGACAGAGTTGAGGATCATGTCGCGCGTGAGAGGGCGGTCGGGATTCTGGAGGAAATAGACGAGAAGGTTGTACTCGGCCGGGGTCATTTTCACGTCTTCTTTATTGCGGGTGACGGCCCGGCGTTCGAGATCGATTTCAGTGTCGCCGAATCGCAGGACGGTATGAGCATCGAGCGAGGCGCGGCGGAGGACGGCGCGAATGCGCGCGAGAAGTTCACGGCGCCCGAAGGGTTTGACAACATAGTCGTCGGCTCCGATTTCCAGCAGCAGTACCTTGTCCACCTCTTCGCCGATGGCGCTGAGGATGACGATGGGGGTTTGGACTTGCGAGGCGCGGAGTTGTTTGCAAATGTCGACGCCGTTCATGCCTGGGAGGCGGAGGTCGACGATGAGGAGGTCGGGCTTGAGCGTGAGCGCCTTTTCAAAACCGTCGCGGCCGTCCAGGGCGGAGACGACGCGGAAGCCTTCCTGCTCGAGCATGACCGCGATGGTGTCCTGCAGGCTTTCGTCATCGTCGATGACCAGTATGGTTTGCATAAAAAGCAGGTTGTAATGGGATTGTATCGAATCGGCGGAGTAGAATAATAAGAGAACATGATCATGAACCAGGCCCTTCAGAGAATTGCTATCAGCTTCGTTATGACGGCCACTGCCGCATTCGGCGAATACAAAGTGGCGCCGGCGGGTGCGCCTCCATCGGAACTGGCCCCATCGATTGCTGCGCTGATGCAGAAGACGGGGCATAAGATTACGGGTCCGGACGGGAGCCTCTATTGCGAGGTTTGGTTTGTTGAGAAGGCGCCGTCGGGGATACAGTCCACGGAAGTTGATCTGATGTGGAAGACCGCGCCTCCCGGATCGGTGACCGGCGCCATACAGTATCACGCCGCCGGCCACGACCGGCGGGGGCAGGCGATCAAGCCCGGGGTGTACACGATGCGGTTCAGCATGTTTCCTATCAACGGCGACCATCAGGGCGCGGCTCCCAACCGCGACTTCTTTGTGCTGACGCCCGCTGCGCAGGATCCGGACGCGCAACCAGTGGCCAAGTATGACGATTTGATGAAGATGGCGCGCAAGGCATCGGGCACGCCGCATCCGGGTCGTCTTCCTCGATGAGCCTTTCGAAGGCGTAGATCCGGTGTCCGCGCGAACCATCAAGTCGGTTCTCGAGAACTTCGTCACCGGCGGCGGCACGGTTGTCTTCTCCAGCCATGTGATGGAGCTCGTCGAGGGCCTGTGCGACCGGGTCGCTGTGGTCGACAGCGGCAAGATCGTCGCGGCCGGGACCATCGAGGCAGTCCGCGGCGGCCGCCGGCTCGAGGACGTGTTCGCGGATCTGGTCGGGGCGGCCGCAACGGACAGCGCAGGGCTGGCATGGCTGCGGTCTTCGTCCGCCTGAAGGTGCGGCTGCTGCTGAGCGGGCTGCGTTCGAGCGGCACCCGGCAGGTCTACTTCGCCCTCAGCCTGCTGTTCGGGCTCGCACTGGGGCTCGGCGGTTTCGCGGCGCTGGCCGCCGCAGGAAACGCGGCCGACGACCGGATAGTCACCCTGCTGTTCGCGCTGCTCAGCCTCGGGTGGATCGTCCTGCCGATCTTCGCCTTCGGTGTCGACGAACTCCTCGACCCGTCCCGGTTGGCGCTGTTTCCGCTGACCGGTCGGCAGCTCACGCGCGGCCTGCTGGCGTCGAGCGCCATCGGCGTACCCCCGGTTGCGACGCTGATCGCCCTCACCGGCGCGTTCTCCGGCTACGCACATACGGCGGCCGCGCTGCCGTTGGTCGGCGTCGCGATCGCACTCGAACTACTGCTCTGCCTGCTGCTCTCGCGAGCGGTGACTACGGCGCTGTCCGGTCTGCTGCGGTCGCGTCGCGGGCGCGATGTCACTGCGGTGATCCTCGCAGTCGGCGCCGGGAGCGTCGGCCTGTCCGGTCCGCTCATCAGCGCCGTCGCCGTCGACCTCGACAGCACCATTGGGCGGATCGTCATGTCGGTGGCGCGGTACTCCCCGTTCGGCGCGGCCGGCGGAGCGGTCGCCGCCGCCGGCTCCGGCCGCTACCTGGTCGCTGGGGCCCAGCTCGGGGTCGCCGCGGGCTACGCCGTCGCGGCGCTGCTGTGGTGGCAGCGTGGATTGCAGCGGGCGCTGACGGCCGTCGAGCAGACCAGACACAAGCGCAAGGCCGAGCGCGTCGCGGACCTCCGACCGCGCTGGGTCAGGCGTTTGCTGCCCAACACCGCGGTCGGGGCGATCGCCGCAAAGGACCTGCGCTACCTGTGGCGGGACCCGATGCGGCGCACCGCGATGTTGTCGACCGTCGGCCCGGCGAGCATCGGCTTGTTCAGCCTGTTCGCCTCCGGTGGTCGCAATGCGCACTCCGTGCTATTCACGATGGTGACGGCGACGATGCTCTCGGTCGTTGCCCTCAACCAGTTCGGCCTGGACGGTGCGGCGTACTGGATGAATGTCGTCGCCGGCAACGATCCCCGGCGCGACCTGGTCGGCAAGAACCTTGCGGTCGCCCTGGTTGCGCTGCCGGCAACGGCGGTCGTCGCAACCATCGCCGCCGCCATCACTGGCGGCTGGCCGTACATCCCGCTTGCACTCCTCGGCGGTGTCGCCGGCTGCGGGGCCGCGCTTGGCGTTGCGAACGTCATCTCGGTGCGGGCGCCGGTGCCGCAGCCGGAAAATCTCACGAACGCCTGGGCCGGTCGCGGTGGTGGGCAGTCGATGAGTGCGGGCCTGACTCAGCTTGCGGCGATGCTGCTGGTTGCGGTAATCCTGGCGCCGCTGGGCGCTTTCTTCGTGTTCTCCGCCACGAAATGGACCCCCGGCCTGTTCATCGCCGGGCCGCTCAGCGTCGGGTACGGCGCGCTGGTATGGCGGCGCGGTCTGGAGTCGGCGGTGCGCTGGCTCTGGTGGCGGGAGGCCGAGCTGTTGCAGAAGGTCCGGCCGCAACAGGCCGCCTGAGGCGACATCCTGGTCGCGTGCCCTTGACAC
Organism: Terriglobia bacterium; assembly: GCA_016650235.1. Lineage (GTDB taxonomy): Bacteria > Acidobacteriota > Terriglobia > Bryobacterales > Bryobacteraceae > VFZE01. The sequence continues at coordinate 244 of JAENWC010000386.1, read as the reverse complement.
CGGGACGCACCCGACATATCACTAATGAGTGTTGTCTTTAGAAGCGGAGCACATCCGGGTGCTCGTCGTCGACGAGCAGCCGGTGATCGGAGCGGGCCTGTGCGCGCTACTGGCCAGTCCTGACTTCACCGTCGATGCCGTCACCGATGCCGCCGCCGCGGCCTACGCGCTCACCGCCTTGCGGCCGCGGGTCGTTCTGTGCGACGTCTGCCTCAGCGAACCGAACGGCGGCCTCCAGCTGTTG
>JAENWC010000385.1 GCA_016650235.1 Terriglobia bacterium | reverse complement strand
GGCTGGAGCGGGCCTGATGTACCGATGAAATCCTTGCCGGGTTCGAGAGAGACTTTGCGGCCGCCCGCGGTGAAATACCCCGTAACTCGGGAATTGATGCCTGCCAGTGGAACCTTTTGGAAAAACGTCCCATCGGGATTGCCGGGAGCCAACCCTAGTTTGGTGAATTCCGCAGCGAGATAGTTGACCGTAAGCTCCTCGCCTGGGGTGCCGGGAGCGCGCCCTTCGAACTCATCGCTGGCGAGCTTTGCGGTATGGGCCAGCAGAGATTCGGCGGTCATGGCATTGCGTGCCTCCCTGGAATCAGGAGCGGAGTCTGGAGCTTTTGCGCAAGAGGTCAATAGCACCGCAAGGAGAATGGTGTAAATTCGCATCTGGTTAAACAACGATCTTCCAGGGCTTGCGTTCTTCGCGCGCCAGGAACTTACGCGCTTCGGACTGTTGCGTAGTCCAGCGCTTGGCGTCCCAGTCCAGCCGCAGCTTCGAGCGAAGAGCGACGTTTCCCAGCAAGCATGTTGTGGTGGACCGCTGGCACACTTCAATATCCGAGATCGGGCGCTTGCGCGTGCGGACGCAATCCATGAAGTTGACCCAATGCGCCATATTCGAATTGTTCGACGAAGCCACTTCCACTTCCGTTGCCTCCGAGCCCTTCTCCGGCACCAGGCGATAGCCGGAACGATCCACAAACAAAGTGGCCTTGTCACCGTGAAACAGGATGCCGCCGCCTTTGCCCATCATCGAATTGGCGTTGCCGTAACGATTTTCATAGGTGGCAATGAATCCCGGATACTCGTAGCTGACCTGTATGGTGTCGGGCGTGTCCCGGTTGTCTGTGATGCGGAATTTTGCGCCCAGCGCCGTAATGGCATTCGGCATGGCTTCGCTGAAAGCCATTTGCACAATGTCGAGCCAGTGCACGCCCCAGTCCGTCATCATGCCGCCGGCGTAATCCCAGAACCAGCGAAAATGCGAGAAAGCTTTCGGGTCAACGCCGAACCGGTTGGCGTTGTAGCTGTGATTCGGTGCTGGTCCCAGCCACATGTCCCAATCCAGATCCGAGGGCGCCGCGCCATCCGGTGGAGTTCCAATCCCCTCCGGCTTTGAGAGACCGTAATTCCAGGTGCGGACAAAGGTGACATTGCCGATTTCGCCGCTCTTGACAATTTCAGCCGCCTTTTGGAAATGGACGCCGGAGCGCTGCATGGTGCCCGCCTGCACAACGCGATTGTATTTGCGGGCCGCCTGCACCATCTTGGTTCCTTCATCCACGGTGACCGAGATGGGCTTTTCCACGTACACGTCCTTGCCTGTCTTGCATGCTTCCACGGTCATGTAGGCGTGCCAATGGTCCGGTGTCGAGATGCAGACAATGTCGATCGACTTGTCCGCAAGAATCTCGCGGAAGTCGCGGACAGCTTTTGCCTTGCCCTCCGTCATCTCGACAGCCTTTTCCAGGTGCGGCTTGTAAACGTCGCAAACCGCCACCACTGCAAGGTTCTCTTGTTTGAGAGCGAACCCCAGATTAGAACGGCCCATGCGGCCCATGCCGATGTGCGCGATGGTGGGCTTGTCGTTGGCGCCTTTCAGGTTCCCGGTAAAGATGGAGGTGGTAAAGACCGCCGAAGCGCCTTTCAGAAGGTCGCGGCGCGCGGCTCCGTTCTGCGCGTGTTCATTCAAAGAGTCCATGATGATCCTTTCAGCAACAGTCAGAATTTTATCACTGCTGCTTTGGTCATGGCTTGCAACAAGTTCCGAGCCGCGACCAATGAGAGCGGCTATCAAGGGTTGCGCGGGACTAGCTGACTCGACTTACCGCCCGGCTTCCACAGCGCCTCCATGATAGCTGGCGGATTCATCGGCAGCCGGAAAAGCCGGACGCCGGCGGCGTGACAGACAGCGTTCGCCACAGCGGCCGCGGGCGGGACAATATTCGCCTCTCCCACGCCTCGCACACCGAACGGATGGCCGGGATTAGGCACCTCGACAATGCACGTCTCAATCATCGGCAAATCGAGTGAAGTCGGCATGCGATAGTCCAGCAGGCTGGAGTTCATCATCGCACCCTGCTCGCTCATCCAGTACTCTTCATTCAGCGCCCACCCGATCCCCTGCACGCTCCCGCCCTGCATCTGTCCCTCTACATAGCTGGGATGGATGGCCTTGCCTGCATCCTGCACACAGGTGAAACGCAAAATCGTGGTCTTGCCCGTTTCCGGATCCACTTCGACGTCGGCGATGCTGCCGGCGAAAGATCCACCCACCCCGCGCGGGTTCACTGCGCCGCGCCCCACCACGGGCCCGCCCGTTTCGCCTAACCGTGCGGCGAGTTCCGCAAAACTCATAGAGCGGTCGCCGGAGCGGAACACACCGCCTGCAGCCTCCACGCCGGCCGCCTCTGTCTCCCAAAGTTTGGCGGCCCGTTCTTTGAGTTGCCGCATGACGTCCTGCGCCGCCTCATAGGCAGCCCAGCCTGTCGCGAATGTGGTGCGGCTCCCGCCGGTCACCGCGGTGAAGCCCACCGAATCGGTATCCACGACGGTGGGCTGCACAGCTTCCGCCGCAATGCCCAACACCTCGGCGGCCTGCATCGCAATCGAGGTGCGCGTGCCTCCGATGTCTGTGGAACCCTCCACGAGATTCACTGTGCCATCGGAGTTTACACTGATCGTGCAACTGGACGGCAATCCTACGTTGAACCAGAAGCCGAGCGCCACGCCCCGGCCCCGGTTAGGGCCCTGTAGCGGAGTTTTGTAGTGAGGCGAATTCTTCATCGCCTCCAGCACCTCGACGCATCCGATCTTGCGAAACTTGGGACCATCCGCGCGCCGCGTTCCTTCCTTGGCGGCGTTCTTCAAACGGAATTCAATAGGGTCGATGCCAAGTTTTTGCGCCAGTTCATCCACGACGCTCTCGGTGGCAAAGGCCGCGTTGGGTGCGCCTGGTGCGCGATAGGCGGCGGTGCTCGGCTTGTTCACCACCACGTCATAGCCATCGATGGTGACGTGCTCCAGATCGTAGGCGGCAAAAACAGTCATCCCCGCGGGGCCTACCATCGCACCCGGATATGCGCCCGCTTCAAAAGCCAGGTAGGCTTGCGCGGCGGTGATGCGCCCGTCTTTGCGCGCGCCGATCTTGACTTTCATGTGCGAGCCCGGCGTGGGTCCCGTGGCTTCAAAAACATCCTTCCGCGACATCACGATCTTCACCGGACGCCCAGTTTTCTTCGACAGCATCGCCGCCACCGGTTCCAGGTAGACCGGAATTTTACCGCCAAACCCGCCCCCGATTTCCGTCGGAGTCACCTTCACTTGCGAAACCGGCAGGTCCAGCACGCAGGCCGTGACGTCGCGCACGACAAATGCGCCCTGCGTGCTGCACCAGATCAGCACCCGGCCGTCGTTGTTCCAAAGCGCCGTGGCGTTTTGCGGCTCAATGTAGCCTTGGTGAACCGTGGCTGTGTCGAACTCCCGCTCCACGATCAGGTCGGCTTCGGCGAAGCCCTTTTCAATGTCCCCCTTCACATGACGAAAATGCTCCGCGACGTTGCCTGGCGTGTCTGTCGGCGCGCCCAGTTCCTTCATGCGGAGGGAGCCATGGATCACCGGTGCATCCGCGCGCATTGCGTCCGGCGCTGTGAGCGCACAGGCGAGCGGCTCATAGTCCACCTCAATGAGCGAGGCTGCTTCTTCGGCCACATGCATGTTCACCGCGGCCACCGCGGCAATGGCGTGGCCGCGATAGAGAACTTTGCCGCGCGCCAGCATGTTTCCGCGCACGCAGCTGAGTGGGGTTTCGCCCTCGCCCAGGTCCACGATGCGGTCCGGCGTCCGCGGAAAGTCATCCGCGGTCACCACGGCCATCACGCCCGGAAACGCCTGCGCCTTCCCGGTGTCGATGCGCAGGATTCTGGCGTGCGCATGCGGGCTGCGGAGCACATACCCGTGCAGCATCCCCGCCAGTTGCACATCCGCGCCATAGATGGCCCGGCCCGTTACCTTATCGGCGCCGTCATGCCGCACCGGCCTCGTTCCGATTACTTTGTAGGTGGGCATGCTCATGCCTTTGCCTCCCGCGCGCATTCACTAACCGCGCGCACAATCTTGTCGTACCCGGTGCAGCGGCACAGATTCCCCGCCAGCCAAAGACGGATACGCTCCTCATCGGGGTTCGGCTCACTGTCCAGCAGTGCCTTGGCGGCCACAATGAAGCCCGGCGTGCAGATGCCGCATTGCAGGGCGGCGTTGGTAAGAAAGGCCTGCTGTAGCCGGTGGAGCTGATTGCCGGCGGCGATTCCTTCAATGGTAGTAATCTTCCGGCCCTCCGCCTCCACACCCAGCACCAGACAAGACGTGACGATCCGGTCGTCCAGCACCACTGTGCATGAGCCGCAATTTCCGTCGTTGCATCCTTCCTTGGTTCCGGTGAGTCCCACGATATCCCGTAGGCACTCCAGTAGGCTTTGCCGCGGCTCGCAAAGAAATTCCACTGCTTGATTGTTGATGGTGGTACGAACGTGCACTTTTCTTTGCATGGCTACTGAACCTCCTGGGCGCGCCGCACGGCCGTCTCGAGCGCGCGCCGTGTCAATACAGAGCAGAGATGCCGGCGGTATTCCTTGGTGCCGCGCATATCGGTGATGGGCTTGGCGGCGGCTTTCGCAATCTCCGCCGCGCCTGCGATGGATTCTCCGTTCACCGGCTTACCCGTCAGCCAGTCGCCCGCCTCACGGACGAACAAAGGCGTGGGAGCCACCGAGGAAAGCGCGATCCGGGCGGAGCGGAATTTCCCGTTCTCCAGCTCCACCGCAACGCCCGCGCCGGCCACTGCGATGTCCATTTCGTTCCTCGGTATGAAGCGTAGATAGCTGGCTCCGGAGCCGGGCCTGGGTGCTGGCACGTGCATCGAGACGAGCAGTTCTCCAGCCGCAAGTATGTTCTTGCCGGGTGCGGTACAAAACTCCTCCACCCGAGCAACGCGCTCCCCGCCGGCGCCCGCGATGCGGCAAGTAGCGCCGAGTGCAATCAGCAGCGGAATGGAATCTGCGCTCGGGGCGGCGTTGCAGAGATTGCCGCCGATCGAAGCCCGTCCTTGAATCTGCGTCCCGCCGATGAGGGAGGCCACCTGATGGAGTGATGGATAGGCGCGGCTCACCGCGGCGTCTCCATAAATCCGGTAGCAGGCGACGGCGGCGCCCAGCGTGAGTCCCGAGGCCCTCTCATAGCGCAGCTCGTTCAACTCGGCGATGTTCTTGATGTCGATGATCAAGTCCGCCGGCTTGCGTCCAGCCCGCATCTGGACCAGCAGGTCAGTCCCTCCGGCCAGCATTCGCGCGCCGGGATGGGCGGCTAGCAAGGCCAAAGCCTCGCTCAGCGTTTTGGGTGCGGCGTAGTCAAACCATTTCACCTTGTATGGATCTCCTTGTGGGGTGCAACTTAACAGGGTACAACGAAGAGGGCGCTTCCCGGGACTGGTAGGATCGTTATCAGGGCCAGCACCGCGGTCCGCGCGCACAGACTCACACCTCATGACATCACCGGTCGCATCATCTTCATGGCGCCAAGGCTTCCGCGCCCTCCACCATCGCGACTTTCGCATATTTCTCATCGGCCAGATGGTCTCGCTGAGCGGAAGCTGGATGCAGGGCCTCGCGCAAAGCTGGCTCATCTACCGTCTCACCCATTCCACATTCCTCATGGGCACCCTCGGCTTTTGCACGCACATTCCCGTGCTACTGCTCAGTCCCATCGGGGGCATCGCGGCCGACCGATTTTCCCGCCGGCGCCTGGTGATCCTGTCCCAGTTCGCCTTTCTTGCGCAGGCCTCGACCCTCGCCTACCTGACCCTCACCGATCGGATCACTGTTCCGTACTTGCTCGCCTTGGCCACCCTGTTCGGCATCGTGAGCGCATTCGAAATTCCGGCGCGTCAATCTCTGTATGTGCTTATGGTGGGCCAGCGCGATCTGTCCAACGCCATCGCGCTGAACTCGATGACGTTCAACGCCGCCCGCCTGGTGGGGCCTCCGATTGCCGGATTCATCCTCGCAGCTTTTGGAGAGGGAATCTGTTTTCTGGTCAACGCCCTTACTTTTCTCGCCGTGATCGGCTCTCTGTTCCTCATTTCACCCTCGGAGCCCTCGCGCGAGGTGACCTGCTCGGCTCTCAGCCACATTCGCGAAGGATTTACCTATGCATGGGACAACCGTGAGGTGCGCCTTCTGTTAGGGGTCACGGCACTGGTGAACCTGGCTGGGTCGCCTGTCATTTTGCTGGGTCCAGTCTTTGCCGACGCCATTTTTCACCAAGGCTCGCAAGGGCTCGGTTTTCTCACTGGAGCGCTCGGGCTGGGGGCTGTGCTGGGCACTATTATCCTGGCGCGGCAGACAGGAACCTCGTCCATGGCCAGAACCGTGCTGGTCAGCGCACTGACAATGTCCCTTGGTTTGACTGTTTTCGCAATCTCGCCTTCCTTCCCGCTCTCGCTCCTGGCCGTGGGACTGGTGGGCTTCAGTATTTTCCGCCAACTGGCCGCCACCAACACCTTGATCCAGACGCTGATCCAGGACGACTACCGCGGGCGCACCATGGCCATCTACTCGATGATGGTCATCGGCATGCTCCCCCTGGGCAATCTTGCCTCCGGCGCAGCCGCCGAACAAATTGGCGCGCGTGCTACCGTATTCTGTGGCGCCATCCTGGCTCTCGGCGCCGCCGCCGTCCTGCGCATTTGGGCCGGTTATCGCTTTCGAAAGCCCCTCGCATGAAACTCTTATCACTGCTTCTTCTCCTCCTGACTACCAGCGCAACCGCGCAAACAGATGCCATCCTAGCCGACCTCAGCGAGATCACCGGACTCCGCCTGCTCCGTCCTGTGAAGCAGGAAAGGATGAACCGTTCCCAGCTCAAGGAGTTTTTCGAACAACGTATTCAGGAAGTGGTCAAGCCGGAAGAGCTTCGCGTGGAAGAGCTGACGTTGAAGAAGTTCGGTTTTATTCCCGCGGATTTTGATCTCAAGAAAACCACCATCGACCTGCTTACTGAACAGGCCGCGGCTTTCTACGACTATCGCAAGAAAAAGATGGTCCTCATGGATGGCGGCGGCGATGCGATGCAACAGGCGGCATTAGTGCATGAGCTGGCGCACGCGTTGGCGGACCAGCATTTCAATCTCGAAAAGTACCTCACCAAAGGCAGCTCCAGTGACGATGCATCCATGGCCCGGACCGCCGTGATGGAGGGGCAGGCCACTTGGTTGATGTCCGAGCAGATGGCCAAGCGGCTGGGCCAGTCGCTGGTCGATGCGCCGCTGCTGGTCGAGGCGATGAGCCGCATGGCGGCCAACTCCGGCGCTGCGTTCCCCGTATTTGAAAAAGTTCCGCTCTACATGAAGGAGTCGCTCGTGTTTCCCTATTCAAAAGGGATGCTCTTCCAACAGGCAGTAGTAAAGAAGATGGGCAAGCAGGGCTTCCAGGAAGTCTTCCGGCGGCCTCCCTTCACCACCCAGGAGATCCTGCATCCGGAGAAATACTTCGACCGCGTGGTCCCGGAGAAGGTGTTACCGCCCACCCCGGCCGGCAAAAACTGGAAAGAACTAGTGGACGGAACCATCGGTGAGTTTGACCACGGTATTCTTCTGCAGCAGTATTCAGACAACGATGCCGGCCTGGAAGTCTCCTGGCGCGGCGGCCGCTACCGTATCTGGGAGCACAAGAAAACCAAGAGGAGCGTGCTCGGCTACGCCACCGCGTGGGAATCGGAAGCCGCCGCCGCCAAGATGATGCAGGCTTACCGCCGCGTGCTGCAAGGCAAATGGAAAAAGTTTAGTGTCAGCTCTGAGTCGGAAACCCGGATATC
>JAENWC010000384.1 GCA_016650235.1 Terriglobia bacterium | reverse complement strand
CTCTCCGCGCGCTCTCTCGTAGAGGCAGACGACGATGTCGCCATGATTTAGAGTACCTGGAAAGGCGCGAACCTTGCGGAACTTCTGTCGTATCGTCGCATACATTTCCGGCTGGTTGGAGCGAAGGAACTCGGGTATGGTGTAGAGAAACCAAGTACGCTCGGACCGGTTGGCAAGATCCCGCAGGTTCCGGTTGGAGGTAACCTCATCCCACTCCACAGAATAGAAGTTCCGATACACCATTGCCGTAACTTGTGTTACCGCCACCGCATCTCCCTGTCTGCGCTCGGCGTCGATGAAGTGCCTGGCGCTTTCGAAATCCTGTTTGGGCCCGTAAACCCGCGGAATTAGAACCATCGAGGCCAGTAGGAAAAGACACATGAGGGGAGTGGCTGCGCGCTTAAGCTGGAGCAGGCCCCGGACCATGATCATCACGCCGAAGCCGAACACGATGAAGAAGAAGCGGGGGTATACGTGATGATTCAGCATGAGCAAGGTTGCAACTCCAATGACCGGGGGACCGGCAAAAAGCACAACCACGACTGGATTATTACGGAGAAAGCTGTAAAGACCGGCCCCGGCTAAGGCCAAAGGCGGCAAGGCAGCCAGAACAGTCAAACCGAGCTTGCCGCCGCTAGCGGCCTCGCGGAGGAGGGTCAAGATGATTTGTTTCCAGGCGGTGATGGAACTGCCGGTGTCGTGAGGAACTTGAAGCATCGCTGGCAAGGCGGGCAGATGGAGCAGAATTGTGAGTAGGGCGCCCAATCCGAAGCCGGGAACAGCACCGTAACGCCCGCGCCGAATCATGTACCAGCAAGCCACGGCTGCCTGCACAATGAGAAGGAACACCATGGTGGGGTGTGTATAGACTCCGAGCGCGGCCGAAACAGCGTAGGCTATCCAGAGGGAGCGCCGTTCCTCGCGCAGGGCGCGAACAAGCAGCCAGCTTGCCAGCAGAACCCAGAACAACAAGCCGGAATAACCGCGAGCGGTCTGGCTGTACCAGATGTGGTGGTAGGAAAAAGTGAGCAGCGCGGCGCTCCATAGCCCCTCCCGCTCCGAGGCGGATTCGGCGGCGAACAAGTACATCGCCCAGATGCTGGCGACGCCAAAAAGCGCGGCCGGTAACCTGAAAGCCCAAACGCTCTCCCCAAACAGCAGCATGCTGCACTTTGCCGCGAGACTGAAAAGAAAGTGTTGATTCTCTGAAAAGTAGGCGGATGGGATCTCGGCCAGTGGGAGCCGCATGTAGGTGTACCAGGTGATGATTTCGTCCACCCAAAGACCGTCATTGAGCCGGTACAGTCTGAGAGCGAGCGCAACGAAAAGGAGTGCGGTGAGGATTCCAGCCGAGGATGTTTTCATCATGAGAGTGGCTGCGGGCCGGCAAAGACCCGATCGCCACGGACCTCCCACGCAAAGCGCCGCAAGGGCTTGAGGGACGTGCACGGACTTGCTCCGGTTTGAGGATCAAAGGCCAGGTTGTGTAAAGGGCAAACGAGCTTTCCATCCGCTAACCAGCCTTCGGCCAAATCACCACCTCGATGCGGACAGCGGCGGCTGACGGCCGCGAATTCATTTTCACCAAGACGGGCCAGGCAAGCGCCCTTGGAAATGGCGCGGATGGCGCCTACCGGAAATCCGGCAAGAGCGATGGAATCGTCGTCACCGGGCAAATCCTCAGTCTTGCTCTCATTCTTATAAGGAGTCGCCGCCGCCGGGTTGTCGGCCCCGCTCATACCGCGGCGAACAGAGATCTTGTTGAGGAGCCTTCGGATCTGATAGGAGAAAAAGCTCCGTTGCAGGTTCTGGGGCAGTCCGGCCAGCCAGCTCCAGCGGCTCTCCGCCAACCCGGCGTGCAGGTAGTGGTGATAGTGTCCGTGCGCGTAATGGGGCTTGCCAAAAGTGATTCGATAGCTGATGACGTAGCGCGTTGCGCCGGTCTGATTGAGTTCAGAGGCGTGCAGGTGGTTGCCGTGAAAAACAAGAATGTCGCCAGGCTGCAGGCTGAAATTCAACGGCCTGTGCAGCGCGGCACGGGAGGAGAGGTAGCCGTCCTTGAATGCAAACGAGTTGTGATACTCCTTGGCAAATATGCTCAGGCCGTTGCCGGGCTGGACGGGACCCATGGCGATCCAGACATTGATGGCGTTGCTCGGGCAGTCCACCCAGGCATCCCGATGGGGGCCATGCGCCGAGATCTTTCCCTCTCCCCGCTGACGGGCGAAACGGTCGAACTGCTGGCGGTGCGCCTCTGCGAGATCGTAAGGGATATGGAAGCGGACGTTCGGGTTGCGCTCGTAGTAATAGGAACCACTATCGGGAAAGAAAATCGAGGCGAACCTCCGTATGCAGCCGTGAGCCAACGGGACCATGATCCTGTACACGGCGTCAGTTAAAGCGGGAATATCAGCGGGCTCAACCCATTCGTGGACCCGCTCAAACCCGCCTTGTTCAACCTTGCGGGCAATGTCATCGCCGGCGGCCCGGCCAATACCCTCCAGGCTCGCCTGAACCAGGGCGTCAAAAAGTCCAAGGCGCTGGAGTCCACCTCGCAGGACAAAAATCTCGCCTCGAAGAATGCGGCCCACCAATCCCTCAACGGGACCGGCATGCTCAACTTCTGTGACCTGCCCGGTCATCGGCGCTCCGTCATAAGCTTCACCCTCCCGGTTAACCTCACGAGGCCTGAAACAAGCCAATCTGAGTCGATCTTGTCCATTCTACATACGTCGCCGGCTCGGCCCTGATCCTTGAACAGATGCTCCACCTTTCCGCCTTGCCCAGGGTAGTAGTCGATCCCGAGAACAGGAAGGTCCTGAGAGATGGAAAAAATGCCGGCATGAAGCCGCATGGTGACTGCGCAGTCCAGTTGACGCAACAGGTGAAGAACGCCGTCCACGTCAGGATCCGCCTCCCATACGCGCATGTCAACCGTCCCGCCCAGGAGGCGGTGCAGGCGATAGGCCGAAGCGAGGTCTGAACAGCCGGATTGAATCGGATTCATTGGAAAGAAAATGTAAGAGACCGGCTTCAAACGGGCGAATCGGATCAGCCCCTCGGCGAATCGCAAGAAAAACTGATCCTCTGCTTTTCTGGAATAGCTGGCCCCTTTGGTGCTCCAGAGGTGTCGAATCGGGCGTAGATTGACGCCAACGCGAAAGCGGTCTTCTGTTCCTTCCAGCAAGGCTCCCAAGGCTTTCCGTTCTCCGTCATGCAGGAGGGTCAACTGTTTCCGCGAGGCGAGATAATCGAAAGCTGGATCCCGGGCGGTTTGGACCGTTAGGCCCGCCAGGATGGGATCGGCGGCTGCCTGGGAGGCGCGAACGGAAATGAAGCCGGTGCGCCGGGCGATGCGGCGCGCCATCCACCGGCTGATACGGCGCCTAAAAGGACCAATTCCCACGCACAGAGCAAGAACAGGCCGCCTGAGACGGCTCGCCGCGCCGACCGCGCCCAGATGTTTGACAAGAACCCTGGGCAGATCCATAAGCGGTCCTCCGGCGAGAATGAGAGCGTCCGAGCTGGCCAGCAACTGTTCGACGCGGGCAATCTCGTAAGGATGGACGGACAGATTCACCGGCGTTGAAAGGCCCTGCGCGAGCCGGGCGGTGTGAAGAGGGCGATGACTGAAAACATGCGCTTGCCGGGTTCCGAATTCCTCATGTAAGCGAAGGAGAACCCCTCCCAGGATCGCCGCATCCCCCACGTGCTCGCCACCATAGGCCCCGATCAGCAGTGCCGTCGAAATGGTATTGGCAGAATCAACCCGCCAACTCTGTGCCGGGCCGAACTGTCTGGCGGCGTTGCTACAGTCACGCAGGAAAGAGCCGCCTTCCAGTAAAAACCGGGATAGCCGCGCCGGCAAAGGGGTCGCTTCAGGAAAACGGTGGCTGAGAAAATCGTCGAGGAAGGCTCGTTCCCGGTCGCTCATTTCCGGTAAGGGTTGAAACTCAAGAGAGATTCCTTGCTCGGAAGCGAGCAGGAACAAACCTTCGATTCGATGGACGTTGGCCGGGGTCACGGGCACGGACCACTGGACCGTACGGTTCCCCGGACAATGCCGCCAATTCTCCAGCAGTTCCCCAAGGCGTGTGCTCTTGCCGCTAATGGTGTCGTGCACCTGGCAGGCAATGCCGGGTTCCAGCTCGAATGT
>JAENWC010000383.1 GCA_016650235.1 Terriglobia bacterium | reverse complement strand
TTGGATGAGCGCAAACCGAATGATCCCGCCATGAAGAGAATCTGGGATACGGTTGGTGTTGCCCGGCCCTTGCTCACAGATCCGCCCGGGGCCGATGTCTACGTCCGCGACTACATGAAGCCGGAAAGCGAGTGGATCCACTTGGGCCGCTCTCCCATCCAGCCCGCACGGCTTCCCCTCATGTTTCTGAGCTGGCGTGTCACCAAGGAAGGTTATGCGGACGCCCTTAGGGCCAACCAAGCTTTTTCGATGCAAGTGGTGAAACTGACGCCAAAGGAGTCCACTCCTCCGGGCATGGTTCTGGTGCTGGGTACCGGCAGGGCTGGCCAACCAACGCCACTCGACGACTTCTGGCTGGACCGTTATGAAGTCACCAACGCCGAATTCAAGAAGTTTGTGGATGCCGGAGGATATCGCGAGCGCAAGTATTGGAAGCAGCCATTCCGGGAAGGCGGCCGGGCTCTGAGCTGGGAGGCGGCCATGAGCCGGTTCCTGGACGCGACCGGGCGCCCGGGACCGGCCAAATGGGAACTCAGCGCCTTTCCGGAGGGATCCGCGCAACTCCCCGTCACCGGCGTGAGTTGGTTTGAGGCGGCCGCCTATGCCGAGTTCGCCGGGAAAGAGCTTCCCACCGTGCACCACTGGCGCCAGGCGGCTCTTTACCGCCCGTTGAGTTCCGAGATTATTCTCCTCAGCAATTTTGGAGGAAAGGGCGCCGCCGCTGTTGGCAAGTTCCAGGGCGCCAGTTTCTTCGGAGCCTTTGACATGGCCGGCAACGTCAAGGAATGGTGCTGGAACGAATCAGGCGCCAACCGTTACATCATGGGCGGAGCATGGTCTGAGCCCAGCTACATGTTCGCCGAGTCCGACGGCCGCGAGCCGTTTGATCGCGCCGAAACATTCGGCTTCCGGTGCGCCCGTTATTCCCGCCCCGTTCCTGAAACGGTAAAGGCTCCAATGGTCACACAGCTCCGTGACTATACCAACGAAAAGCCGGCTACCGAAGAACAGTTCCGTCTTTACAAGAGTCTCTATTCCTACGACCGTGGTCCGCTCGATGCGAAGGTGGAGGCAGCGGAGAACGATGATCCTACCTGGCGCATGGAAAAAATCACTTTCAACGCGGCCTACGCAAATGAGCGGGTGATCGCTTACCTGTACCTGCCGAAGAATGCGAAACCCCCTTACCAGACCGTAGTACACTTTCCTGCCGGCTTTGCTCCGATGATGGACAAGATGGACAGTCTCAGCCTCCACTGGATTCGCTTCATCGTGCAAAGCGGGAGAGCGCTTCTCTATCCGGTCTATAAGGGCACTTATGAGCGGCGCGTCAAACCGCCAATCAGCGGCCCGCTCGCCGCGCGGGACCTGAAGATCCAATGGTGCAAGGACCTGGGCCGCTCCATCGACTACCTGGAAACCCGCCCGGACATGAATCGCTCCAAACTGGGCTACTACGGCATCAGCATGGGAGCTTCATCCGCGCTGCCCTGCCTGGGCGTGGAAGATAGATTCCAAGCTGTCATCCTGCAAGCGGGGGGGCTTCCAGGAAATAAGCTTCCTCCGGAAAGCGACGCCATCAACTTTGTTTCCAGGATTCGCGCTCCGGTGCTCATGATCAATGGCAGCAACGACTTTGAAATTCCGGTCAGCCGGTTACAAATTCCACTGTTCCGCCTGCTTGGTTCGCCCCCCGGCCGGAAACGCCACTTCATGGTCGAGGGCGGACATGTAGTCCCACGCAACCTTGTTGTGAAGGAGACCCTCGACTGGCTCGACCGGTATCTCGGCCCCGTGCGTTGAGCGCCCTTACCTTACTGCACGGCCACTGCCGTTACGATCTCCCACAACAGCCCGACCCCGGCATCGAAGCTGGCAAGCCCCAGGCGTTCATCATTGCCGTGGGCGCGGCTTTCCTTGTCCGTGCGCAGGAAGACCGGCGCGCCATAAACGGCCATCCCTTTGTGGCGGAGGTAAGCGCCGTCGGTGGCCCCGCGCGTCATGTAGGGCACCACCAGGCTTTTGGGATGAGCCTTGGAAAGCGCCTTTTCCATTGCCAGATATAGCGGCGTGGTTAAAGAACTGGGCTCGGTGGACGGCATGTCCTGACCACCGGCTGCCTCCACTTTCACCGACGTATCGTTGATGATACGGCGGAAGCGGGCCATCACCTCTTCCCTGGTCTCGTTGGGCAATCGACGCACATCCACCTGTGCGCCGGCGGTGTTGGGAATCACGTTGATCTTCACGCCGGCTTCGAGCATGGTGGGGGAAACCGTGGTGTGGAGGATCGCGGCTATCTCGGAGTCCTTCGAAAGGGCCGCTCTGGCGGCAGCCGGCGCACTGGAGGCATCTTCCAACTTCGGCAGGAGTTGCCCAAGCCACTGGTAATCCGGCAATCGGGAAATTTCACGGAGATAGCGCCGCGTGGTGGTGGTGAGCGAGACCGGCTGATCGGCCTCGGCCAGACGCGTAATGGCCCGCGCCAGACGCACCACGGGATTGTCTGCGCGAGGCAGCGATCCGTGACCAGCCGTGCCCTGCGCGGTCAAAACCACTCTTGTAGGCACTTTCTCCGAGGTCTGCACCTGGAACAGGCGAACTCCGGCGGAGGTGTCCATCGCATAGCCGCCCTCGTTGATGGCGAACTCGGCGTCGATTTTGCTCCAGGCGTTGGCAATCAGCCACTGTATGCCTGTCGAGCCTGCCTCTTCGTCGGCTTCACCCAGCAGGATTACGTCGCGGGCCAGCTTTACGCCCCGCCGTTTCAGTTCCACAAGAACCGCCATTTCCGCAGCCAGCAGGCACTTGTCGTCCAGCGCTCCGCGGCCATAGAGGAACCCGCTTTCGATCTTGCCGGCAAAAGGATCCACTGTCCATTGCGACCGGTCAGCGGGAACCACATCGGTGTGGGCCATCAGGAGCAGTGGGCGCGCGGCGCCGCTGCCGCCCAACCGTGCCACCACGTTCAAACGTCTCTTGTCGCCGCCCAACAGTTCGGCGGGAATTCCTTCCACTGCGAGGACGCCGCGGATGTAGCCGGCAGCCGGGGTCTCGTTGCCCGGGGGATTGGTGGTGTCGATGCGGACCAGATCCGTAAAATACCGCCGCGCCCGCCGGGCAAGCGCATCCGGCTGCGCGTAAAGCGGCGCAGTGATCAGCAGTAGTATCCAAAGCCAGCGCGAGCTCACTTGGGAATCTTACTGCGAATCGCCGCCGCTCTGCCAAGGAGCGGCAATACCGGATCGGGTCCCGCTTCCTTGGGCGTATCGAAGGTTCGCAGAATCTTGCGGTCCGGCACCGACACTACCACAACCTTGTCGGAGTCCTGCAGCCCAAGATAAGCAAAGCGAGCGTCGCGCGAAAGGGTCATCGACAGCGGATTGCCGCCTAGAGCGATCTCTTTTAGCTGTTTGCGGCTCGCGACGTCGGCAAATCCGATGCCCTGTCCCGGCTGGAGGTTATAAACGAGCGTCTTGCCGTCGGGCGTTAACGCAACCCTGCCAGGACCCTTGCCCGTAGCAATCCGGCCCACGCGCTCCTTTTTGTCCGCGTCGATGATTGAAATGGAATTTCCATCGGAATTCGTCAGATAAATCGTCTTGCCATCACGCGAAAAGACTGCGCCTTGCGGCCTGGCATCGGTTGGAATCAGCTTCACATGACCATCGGAAAGCCGGATGGCGGCCAGCGCATTGGTACTCGTGTTACTCACGTAGGCCCATTCCCCGTTGCGGTCCAGGATCACCATGTGCGGGTCCTCACCCTGCACCTCATACCGGCGGAGCACCTTCCGCGCAACCGGATCCACCAGCAGAAGCCCGTCCGGATTCTCGGTCGTCACCACGATGTGGCCGGTCTTGGGATGGACATCCATCCCGTGCGGACGCCGGTTCTTCCCCAGATCGATCACTCCAACCTTGGTCCGGGCGGCGAGATCAATAATCGAGATAGTGTTGCCGCCTTCCCCCGCGTATTGCATCCATAGAATGCCGTTATCACTCACGTAGGCCAGCTTTTGGTCCGGCGAGAAAACGATCTCGTGGGGATGCTCGCCCACCTTCACCCCGGACAGGCGCTTGCCCTCGTTCGAATAAAAACCCACCGCGCCCGCCTTCTTCTCGACAATCGCGAATGCCGCCGTTTGGGCGCATCCAGCCCCGGCCATCACAAAGAAGACAGACAGCAGAAGCGCAAAGGGCGCCCGCTGCGCCGTCAAACAGAAGAGGAGCACACGACTCATGTTGGCGGCGAGCAGCTCCGTCTTCCGCGTTCTTACAAGTAGGAATCTCATAGAGTCCTATTCAACAGGAATCAAGCGTGCTGTGCAACCCGGTGCAAGTGTATTCCCGGCGGGACAGAACACTAATCTTCCCGCGGCTTGCGCCAATCGGGAGCCCCGCTCCGCGCGCGCTCCCGCCGCCGCTCCGCCAGGCGCACTTGCGCCTCGTCCATTCCGAAGTAATGGGCGATCTCATGCCATACTGTATCCTTGACCATTTGTTCCAGTTCCTGGCTTGTGCGGGCCAGCCGCTCATGTGTTCCTTGATAGATGATGATCCGATCGGGCAAGGTGAAACCGTCGCTCACGCTGCGCTGCGGCAATGGCCGGCCATGATAGAGTCCAAGCAGTCCTGGTGTGGGCGGCTCAGGCTCCACCAGGAACACCACGTTGTGGAGTTTGCGGCGGAATGCGGCCGGAATCTCCCGCATCGCGTGTTGTACCAGCTTGTCAAATTCGCGTGGGGTCATGTAATTCCATCTTAAGTGGAACGGGAGACAGAACCAATGGACCCATTGGAAGACAAATCAAAACAATTGGCGTCCGTCGCCGCCGCCCTGCATATTGGCGATGCCGGACGGCACATCTTCCTCTGCGCCGATCAGACCAACCCGAAATGCGCTCCCCGCGAGGAATCCATCGTGGCTTGGGATTATCTTAAGAAGCGGCTTGCCGAACTTGGCCTGCTCCAGGCGAGCCCCTGCGTTTTCCG
>JAENWC010000382.1 GCA_016650235.1 Terriglobia bacterium | reverse complement strand
CGCCAGCCAGCAGAATGGCCAGCGCGGACTTCATCACAACCCAGTTATACCAGAATTCAGTGCTATGATGGTTGGAGTCTCGCCGAGGCGGCTTGCCGCCTTTTTTTTTCGCGCGACCACGTAATTCTGAAGGGGGTGAATTCTCACTTGGCTGAAGTAATCGTCCAAGACGGCGAAACTTTGGAAAGCGCTTTACGCCGCTTCAAGAGAAAAGTGCAGCAGGAAGATATCATCAAAGATATCAAGCGCCACTCGTACTACTTGAAGCCCGGCGAAAAGCGCCGCACCAAGGAAGCGCTGGCTCGCAAGCGGAGCCGCAAGAAGCGCACCAAGGACTTCGAATAGAAGTTCGCCGTACCCCTGAAAAGTCAAAAGGCAGATCCGACCCGGGTCTGCCTTTTGTTTTTACCTTTGGAGAGCGTCAGTCCCGATACTGGAAGCTGGCCACAAACGCGCTGGCCTTGTCGGGACTGGACCACTTGGTGTCGAGCCCATCGCCCTTGAAATTGTGGGACACCGCGAAGGCCGGCATCGCGTGTTCAACCTTTGTCAGCGGCAGGTACCAGAGCTCCGCATTCGCGCAGACGTGGTCCTTGCCGGACATGGAGCGCGTCTCAATGGAGGCCAGCGTGCCGGCGGTTAGCTTGGCCGTGGCCGAGTGCACGTTGCCCCCTTCCACCGCAAGTTCGATTGGCAGATAACTCACCCGCACCACATCGTTCAGCAGGTCGCCCCCCATGCGCTTGGCAAAACTCTGTAGGGCAAGCCGTTGCTCGGGCGTGGCCTTCTCGTCCACAATCAAAATCGACTTCACAGGATAGGGCGAGCTGTGGATGTCGCCGAGGGTTGACTTCGCCTTCACAGCGCCCACCACAGACAAACCATCCAGATTTACACCCTCCCAGGTTCCCTTGGTGATTTTCCAGCCGAGCACGGCCAACTCACCGGTGGCACCCACTTCTGAATTGGCGAAGCAAGCGCCGACGAAGACGTCGGCGGTGCGCGCTTCAATATAGTCTCCGCGGACGGAACTGGCGCCCAGCGCCAAGCCAACCGTCAGGCAAAAACCAATGGCAATCGAAAAAATAGTCTTCATCCCAGAGAATCTCCTTTGTACCAGTCTAACATAAGCGCAAACAGTTTTCGTGAGAACCGCTCCGTTTGCTCCGTTTGGTCACGGCTCAACAATAGCTTCCGCGCCGCGACCCAAGGGAGCGGCTGTCAAGGTTTGCATGAGGCGCTAGAGGGCTTTATAGCAGCCCCGCGTCTCATTGCACTCGTAGTCATCGGCGATCTTGCCGTCGGGTCCCAAACACGTCTGTGTCTTGTGGCACCAGAAATCCCGGCTGCTGGAATGCGGAATGGAAGGGTCCCATTCCGCTTCTATGAACAGGCCCTTCCATCGCAGAAAGTCACACCGGTCATCATCGATATTCGAGATTCCAGCGCGTTCCATATTGACTACGCCTTTTTCACCGCTTCCAACAAGGCGCGCTTGACGGCCACCTGCGCCAGTTGCACCTTGTAGCCGTTGTTGCTGAGCGGCTTGGCGCCGGCTACAGCGGCTTTGCCTGCCTCTTCGGCCACGCCCTCGGTAATGGACTTGCCGGCGAGCAGTTTTCCGGCCGCCTCTGCGAGGACAGGCCTTGGTCCCACGTGGCCCAGCACCACGCGAGCGCTTTCCACACTGTTGCCCTTCATGCGCAGACTCACTGCCGCGGCCGCTAGCGGCCAGTCCAGCGCTTCCTTCTGGCGCACTTCATAGATGGCGTTTTTGGAACCTTTGGCCGAGGGAATGAGAATCTCGGTGAGGATCTCGTTGGGCTTGATGTCCGATTCGCCCTGCCCGCGCTCTTTAGGAGCGAGGAAAAACTGGGCCACCTCCACCTCGCGCACACCGGTTGCCGAAGCGATCTTCACTTTGGCGCCCAGCGCAACCAGCGCCGGAGCGAAGCTCGATGCGCTGACATAGTAGGCGAGGCCTTCGGGGAAGATGGCGTGGTATTCGTTCTGGCCATCCACCACCAGGCTTTTACCTTCCTTCATCGCGAGCAGGCCGAAGCCGTTGCGGAAATACCAGCAGCGCGGCCGCAGGGTCAGGTCGCCGCCGACCGTACCCATGTTGCGGATCTGCGGGCTGGAGATGCCCCGGGCGGCCGAGATGAGGGAAGGGAACTCGGCCCGGACCAGCGCGTTGTTCATCAGATCGTCCACCGTCACGGTGGCCCCGACGCGCAACCCCGTGGCGGTCTTGGTGATCCCGCCCAACGCTTTGATGGACTTGATATTCACCAGCCGCTTGGGATGGTGGATATTGTCCTTCAGCAAGCTGAGCTCATCGGTCCCACCGGCCAGGATATTGGCGTCGGAATAATTCGCTCCCAGCAGGCCCAGAGCCTCCTGCAGCGTACTCGGATTGGCAAATTCAAAAGCCTGCATGTTATGCCAACCTCCTTCCGTTTAAGGCGTTCAGTACATTCTTTGCGTTCAGCGGCAGCGTCGGGACTCGCACCCCGATCGCGTTGGCGCACGCATTGGCGATGGCGGCCGTAGTGGGAATCGTTGCCGGTTCCCCTAAGCCAACCACGCCTCTCTTGTCATGCTCCGGTGTGATGTCCATGTGGACCACGATCTCGCCAATGTCGGCGATTCCGGCCAGCTTGTAGAACTCCATGTCGGCGTTCAAAACCCGTCCGGTGCCTTCATCGGCCACACGCTCTTCCATCAGCGCCGAGCAGATGCCCATGATTACGCCGCCGTAAACCTGGCCCTCGGCCGTCTTGGGATTGATCACCAGGCCGCAGTCGTTCACCGCCACAACCTTATTGATCTTGACGACGCCGGTCTCGATGTCGACGCTGACATCGGCCATGTGTACGCCGGACACGCCGCCCGTGTTGAGGCCGCGCGGATTGCGCTGGTCGTTGGCGCCCATCTCGGAGATGGTACGCACGCCCAGTTTCTGGCAGGCCGCCTTCCAGGTCAGGCTCTTGGCTGGAGTGCCCTTCACCTGCACTTTGCCATCCACCGCCTCCAGTTGATCGGGTGGAACTCCCAGACCCGGCGCCACTACTTCAAACAGCTTCTCGAGCGCGTTCAGGTTGGAGATGCGGGTGGAGGATGAGACGCCGCCGACGGTAGTGGAACCGCCGGACGCGCCCGAAACGGGGAGCGAATTGTCGCCGATCTTCAAGGTGATCGCGTTCATCGGCAGGCCCAGGCTTTCGGCCGCTACCTGCACGATGACGGTGCGGGTGCCTGTTCCAAGATCCTGGCTGCCCAGTTCCACTTCCACCGTCCCATCCGGATGGATGTTGGTGCGGCATTGTGAGGCATGGCCCGCGCCGCCCCACATTCCCACCGCAAGACCCAAACCGCGCTTGATCACGCCGGCTCTCTTATCGCCGCGCGGATGCCACTGGTTTTTCCAGTCGATCAACTCGGCGGCCTTCTTCAACTGGGAGGTGTAGACGTCCGGCTTTGCGGTCAGATTTGCGTTCTTGATGAAGAACTCGAGCGGATCCATGTTGAGCTTGGCCGCCAGATCATCGAGCGCCGAGCACGTGATATAGCTTACCTGGGGATGGTTCGGCGCGCGCCAGGCGCGCTGCGCGCCATTGTTGGTGGAGACCGCCGTGTGATTGATTCTGCGGTTGGGTACTTGGCGGTAGACGTAGGGGAGCAGATCGGCGTTGAGACCGCCGCCGGCGAATCCGCCGGTCATCCACGATGTGGAATCCCACGCCGTGAACGTGCCGTCCTTCTTAGCCGCCAGTTTGATCTTCGCGTACACGGATGGCCGCACGCCGGCAATGGTCTGTTCCGGGTTCCGGTCCAGGTACATCTTTACGGGTTTTCCGCCGCTGGCCTTGGACAGTTTGGCGGCTTCCAATCCCCAAAGGTCCGATGCGAACTTGGATCCGAATCCTCCGCCGACATTGTCCATGTGCACATGAACCTTACCGGCCGCCAGTTGCAGGCCTTTGGCAAGATCGCCGCCGATACCGGAGACGTTCTGCGTCGACGGGAAATATTCCACCGTGTCGCCGTTCCAAGCCACGGTCTGGCCGTGCGGCTCGAGGCAGCAGTGTGTGATCACAGGGATCCCATACACGCCCTCGTGCACAACGTCGGCCTGTTTGAAGGCAGCGTCCGGATCTCCCGTCACCGCTTCGCCGGCCGGCTTGGCGCGGCTGCCCGCCTTGCTCAGATCGTCTTCGCGCACCAGATGCGGCAGGACTTCATAGCCGACCTTGATCAGGCGCACGGCGTCGTGCGCAATCTCTTCGGTGCGCGCGGCGACGGTGGCGATTTCGGCGCCCGCCCACTGTATCTCGGTGCCGGCCGGGGCTACCACGCGTACCGCGGTCACGCCTTCCAGCTTCTCCGCGGCGCTTGTGTCCACGCTCTTGATGCGGGCGTGCGCGTGAGGGGAATGCAGAATGACTCCGTGAATGGTCCCTGCCGGACGCACATCGGAGTTGTACTTGGCTTTCCCGCTCGCTTTTTGAATTCCGTCCAGACGCGTCACGCGCTTGCCCATCACGCGGCGCGATTCCATCGGAGGCCAGTTATAGTTAGGCATTCTTTCCTCCCTTGAGTTCCTTGGCTGCTTCCAGCACCGCTTTGCGGATGCCGACGTAGGTACCGCAGCGGCACAGGTTGCCGCCCAAGCCCGCCTTCACCTGTTCATAAGTGGGATTCGGATTCCGGTCGAGAAATCCTTTGCTCGCCATGACAAATCCGGAGGTGCAGTAGCCACATTGCAGTCCATCGTTGTTGGCAAAGGCAGGAATGATCGGGTGCATCTTGTTCCCGTTGGACAGGCCTTCAATGGTCTGAATGTCTTTGCCCTGCGCATCGATGGCCAGCACCGTACACGAGTACATGACCTTGCCGCCGATGATCACGGTGCAGGCTCCGCAGGTGCCGCGGTCACAGACGCGCTTGGCCCCGGTGATCTCCAACCGGTCGCGCATGGCGTCGAGAAGGGTGGTGCGCGGCTCCACGTTTACCTTCACCGGTTTGCCGTTGATCGTCAAGGTGACCGGTGCTTCTCCCAAGCCGGTCACATTCACCGGAGGCGCTGCCGCAGCCTCCTGTTCGAGTATTCCTGCGCCCAGCGCCCCGCTGGTGATTCCCACGCCATGCAAAAAGCCGCGCCGGGAAAATCCTTTCTTCGGGGCCTGGACGCCGGGTTCTTTCTTGGAACTCACGCGACACCATCCTTTCTGAAAATAACTCTTCTAAATAACGACCCTCAAAACGGAGCGCCGTTGGCGCCCTTTGCGGACTAGCCTGAGTGATGCTTCGCTATTCGAACTGACTATACCAGCATGGCGGCGGAAATTCAATGCAAGTTACCTTTTCTTCAGGCGGGATCTTCCCCCGGGGGATTGGCCGGGCGCGCCGGTTCCTGCGGGCGGCCGGAGTAGGAGAATTGGCTTCGTTTTGACGGCGGGCTGAGCGGAGGAGGAACTCGGCGGCTGAGGCTTCATTCTGGGCTACGGAGTAATCAATGGTTGCGTTTGTGGCGTGTTGGCTTCGTTTTGCCATTTTGTCGATGGGGACCAGCGGGGATATGTTGTCCGAGTTGAGATGGTTTGTGTTGTCAATAACATAGCGGTCTGACTGGAGAGTGCGGAGCTCCCGGAGGGACGCAAACGCGGACGCCAAGAAGCTCACTCGTACTTCTACCTCGGCCCGGAGAGTCTCCAAGTTGATATTATCGATGATCATGGATCATCCCCGCACTCACCGCCGCTCCTTCGTTGGTTCCCTAACGGGAGGTACGCTCGTCACGATGACGGCTGGCGCTGCGGCGGAAGTGGATCCGAGGAAAGTCCTGCTCTATGAAAGCACGCGCAAGGAGTTTCGCGAGGCGATCGAGAGTGGAACGCTGAAGGCGGTGATCGTTCCCACCGGCAGCACGGAGCAGCACAACGAACACCTGGCGATGATCAACGACACCGCCAGCGTCACGCTGGTGGCGCAAAAAGCCGCCCTGTTGCTCTATCCGAAAGTGATGGTGGCGACGCCCGTCCCGGTGGGAATCTCGCCCCATTGGATGGACAGGAAGGGAACGCTCACGCTCAAGAAGGAAACCTTCCTCGCCGTGGTGTTCGAAATCTGCGAAAGCCTGCAAGCGCACGGGGTCAAGAACATTCTGGTGCTCAACGGCCATGGCGGCAATGTGGCGCCGTTGCGGCAAAGCGTGCCGGAGTTCGCCCGCAAGCTGGGCATACGGATCGAGACCAATTCGTATTGGGACGCCTATACGAAGGATATTGTGAAGAAGTACATGGTCAGCGGAAAGGCACCCGGTCATGCGGCGGAATTCGAGACCTCGTTCGCCATGGCCGCCTTTCCCGAGCGCATCCATTGGGAAGGGGTGGACTACGAGAAGATCAAGCCGCAGCTGAATATCAAGGATCCCAAGTCAGCGATTCAGGAAGAGGAGTTTGCCCGCGAAGCCAAGCTGGCCACGGCCGCCAAGGGTCAGGCGATGATCGACATCGCTGTGCAATGGACCGCCGGGCGTCTTCGCCAAATATGTGAGGGCTGATATATGAGGGCTGATAGTGGAAGGAGGGAACAGCAGATGAACCGCCGACAGGTGATTGCCTCAGGACTCGGGGCTGCCGCCGCCCCGCAAGCCAACGCACAGACCGCCAAGAAGAGGGTGGGCGCCATCGTGACCATGTATACCAACGATGGCCGTTTGAACACCCACGCCAACGTCATTATTGGCAGACTGCTGGATGGCTATTCTCCCAACGGGGTCTTTACCCAGCCGCGCACCCGCTTGGTTTCGATGTTTACCGATCAGGTTCCGCCACAGGATTTGAGCCGGGGTCTTGCGGAGAAACACGGCTTCCAGATCTTCCCCACAATACGAGAGGCGCTCACGCTTGGCGGAAACGATCTGGCTGTGGACGCGGTTTGCTTTGTGGGCGAGCACGGGGAATACCCGAGGAACGATCGCGGACAGAAGCTCTACCCGCGCTATGAACTGATGGAGGGGATTGTGGAGGTGTTCCGGAGAACCGGCAAGACCGTACCAGTGTTCTGCGATAAGCACCTTTCCTACTCATGGCTCAAGGCAAAGAACATGTACGCATGGTCGCGGGAGCTGAAGTTCCCCTTCATGGCCGGTTCCTCGATTCCGCTCACGGTGCGAACGCCCGAGGTGGAAATACCCTACGGGGCCGAGATCGAAAGCGCAGTGGTGCTCGGGTATGGGGATCTGGACGCTTATGGATTCCATACGCTCGAATCGCTCCAGTGCCTGGTGGAACGGCGCAAAGGAGGCGAGACCGGGATTCGCTCGGTGGAGTGGCTGGAGGGTGAGGCGGTCTGGAAGTGGCGGGACATGGCGGGCCGCTGGAGCATCCCGCTGCTGGAGGCCGCGTTCTCCCGCAGCCCATCGGTGAGGCCGGGCCGTGTGGAGGACAATGCGAAGGCTCCGGCCGCGTTTCTCCTTGAGTATCGCGATGGCCTGAAAGCAGCAGCCTACATGATCAACGGCCACGCGAGTGGATGGACCTTCGCCGGAAAGTTGAAGGGTAAAGCCGATCCGGTGGCAACCCACTTCGGGCAGCCGCGGCAATCGGGCCGCGCCCGGCCGCTCGCGCACTTCGACGGGCTGGTCCACTGCATGGAGGAGATGTTCGTAACCGGCAAGCCGCTGTATCCGGTGGAGAGAACCGTGCTCACCACATGCGCGCTTTCCATGCTGTTCGAATCTCGCGTATGGAAGAAGCGCATTGAAACGCGGGAACTGGACATCGTCTACACGACGCCGCGCGATGCGTATTACCAGAGGTCATGAAAATGATACGGCGCACAATACTGATCCTGGCCGCGCTTTATGGAATGGGGCTTCCCGCCTGGGGGCAGCCACGCAAGCCGCGTATCGCCGTCGGTGGTTTGGCGGCGGAGTCGAACTCGCTGTATCCGCGCGCGAATCCGATGCGGGAGTCGAGTCCGGTTTCCCGCGAGGAATGGCTGCAGGCTGCCGCCGTGGCGAATACCGTACCGAGCGGCATTGTGGAGGCAGCCGGGAAGCTCGGGCTCGACGTTTATCCGGTCCTGCGAGCCGGCGCGAGTTCGCTCGGTTACGTCGAAAAGTCCTCCTTCGATGAGAAGCTGAACGAACTGGTGCGCCAGATCAAGACCGCCAACCCGCCCTACGACGGGGTCATTCTGGTGCAGCACGGAGCAATGGTGGTGGATGGCTATCCGCAAGGAGACGCCGAGGTGGTGCATAGAGTGCGCCAGGCCATGGGGAGGCCGTTTCCGATTGTGGTCACTCACGACTTCCACTCGAATGTGTGCCAGGAGATCGTCGATGATTCCGATGTGCTCATCACCTATAAAGAGAACCCGCACATCGATCCCAAGCAGCGCGGCATACAAGCGGCGACTATCATTGCCGGGATGATTCGCGGCTCCATCAAGCCGGTGCAAGTGATCGCCAGGCCGCCGATGATCGTGAACATCGTGTATCAGGACACCTTCCACGCTCCTTACAAGCCGGTGGTGGATGAAAGCCGCCGGCTGGAGAGCACGAATCCGAAGATACTCGCCGTAAGCGTTCCAGGGGGCTATCAATGGAGCGATGTGCCGGCCATGGGTCCCAGCGTGATTGTCGTTACGGATAATGACCGGGCGCTGGCCGAGCGCGAGGCCAAGCGGCTGAGCGATATGTTGTGGGCGCTCCGGGATAAGCTTGTGTTTCGCGCGCCGGATGCGGCCGCGGCCGTAAAGGACGCGATGGCCAGCACACGCTTCCCGGTGGTGTTGATGGATACCGGGGACAATATCGGCGGCGGTTCGGCGGGGGACGGGACAACGCTGCTCGGCGAACTGCTGCGGCAGAAGGCGGAAGGGTGGGTGGTAGTGATTGCCGACGCGCAAGCGAACCAGGCGGCGTTCCGGGCGGGGGTCGGCGGTGCGTTCAACCAGATGGTGGGCGGCAAGACGGACCGCAAGCACGGCGATCCGGTGCGAGTGACGGGCCATGTGAAGTCATTGCACGAGGGCAAGTACGTGGAGACGGAGGTGCGTCACGGAGGCGGCCGGTACAGCGATATGGGGCTGACGTCGGTGATTGAGGTGGAAGGCTCCACGCGCGACCTGCCCAATCTGCTGCTCCTGACCAATCGCCCCACAAGCCCCAACAGCCTCCATCAATTGATCAGCAAGGGAGTGTATCCGCAGCGTCAAAGAATCCTGGTGGCCAAGGGCACCACTGCGCCACGCGCCGCCTATGAGCCGATCGCCGCGCGGATCGTGGAAGTGAATACTCCCGGCGCAACCGACATCAACCCGGCGCGATTCTCATACAAGCATGTGCGTCGTCCGCTGTTCGGCGTGGACTAGTTACTTTCCGGCGCAAAATTCGTTTTCTCCGGTTTCGCCGCCCTCGCGCGCAAGCCAAGCCCGGCGAAAAAGCGAATCCCCGGCGCCAATGGCTACCGGGGAACATTGAAAACAAACAAAAGTGCAAAAACGCAAATGTTGAGCGGTGACGAAATTAGTCCTCCGAGGACTTCGAAGAGGAAGATGTTTCCAGAAAACGGCCGATGTTGATCAGATTGTCGGGACCGAGTGGTGCAGACCGCGCTGAAGCTGGTGGTGGAGCCGATCTTTGAGGCGGACATGGAGCCAAGTGCATATG
>JAENWC010000381.1 GCA_016650235.1 Terriglobia bacterium | reverse complement strand
TGGCTCCGTCCCAATTTGAAGCGGGCTTCGTTTCAACCGCGCACACAGAAGACGACATCAGGCATACGGTGGCTGCGGCAGCGGCTTTCTTTACCCGCGTCTAGCGGGCTAGTCATTTTCAACCCGGTCTTCACACCATAATAGGAGCTTTGATTCCGAAGTGGTCCGCTTTCGGACAGTTCACATCGGCTTCAGCATCGCTGCTGGTCATTGCTACGCCCGCGCGCCTGCGGATCATGAACCTGAAACCATGTCCCAGGCGCTTACCGCCGAGTCCACCCGGCGCGGAGCATTGACCGCAAGGCGGCGGCGCTTACCAATCGGCAGCGTGTAGATGAAACTCGCGTTGAATGCGTCAGGGATGTCATAGTCGCCGCGGGCGTGGTTGAAAGGCTATGTGACACAAAATGTCAGAATTAGTGACACAGAGCGGCCCGTGTATGATCCGCACAAGTCGCGTTGGCCGGTCCCAGCCTTTACTCTGAAACGAATGTCAGCAATTTTGAAATCCTGCACCTGCAATCGCTGCCATACGACGCGAATGGATCAATCATCACCCCTGGAGAGCTATGGAAAGCTAATATCAGATTGATCTTGCGGCGGGAAGATCCAAGCGCCATTTAGCTGATAGAATCAACCGGACCAGGGCGGGGCTGTAAACCCCGCCTTTTTTTGCCGCAAACAGGCCAGGTTCTCAGAAAGGGATACGGATGGAGAGCAAACTGGAAAACTTCGCCAAAGCCATGGGACAGGTGGTTCCCGATGCGATCACCGCATCCGTGATGCTGATGGTGTTCCTGGCCGGCGTGGCACTGGCCCTGGGTGACAGCGTGAGCGCAACCATGGACGCCTACTACAAAGGCCTCTGGATGCTCCTGCCCTTCACGATGCAGATGACCCTCATCATCGTGTTGAGTGCGGTGCTCGGCTCCACACCGCTGTTCCGCACGGCCGTCATTGCGCTCTCCCAACTACCTCAGACCGCCAACCAGGTGGTGCTGCTCGGGATCCTCGTAACCGCCGCCGCCGCCTATCTGTATTGGGGGCTCGGCATTGCAATGAGTCCGATTATCGCTGTCTACTTTGCCCACGAGGCCGAGCGAAAGGGTCTCAAGCTTGATTTCCTCTACTTCCTGGCAGTGATCTGGGCCGCAAATTCCGTCTGGCAATTCGGGTTGTCGGCAAGCGCGCCGCTGCTGGCCGCCACGCCAGGGCATTTCCTGGAAAAAGAGATTGGAGTGCTCGCGCTCAAGACAACCATTTGGTCTCCGGCTGCCATTGTTCATGAGATCGTTTTTCTCATCGCCATCATGGTGGCCGGATGCCTGCTTATGCCGAAGCATAGCCGCCCGGTGTCGGAGTTTCCCGGCACCAGTGTTCTGCTGGAGAAGATCGAACCCGACAAGCCCGGACCCCACACCTGGTCGGAGCGCGTGGAGCGCAACGGCTTTTGGGCCCTTGTTCTCTGCGCCATGCTGGCCGGCTGGCTCTATTTTCATTTCTTCGAGAAAGGGAATAGCCTGGACATCAACGCGCTGAATACCATCCTGCTGCTGGGATGCCTGTTACTTCACGGCAACATGCACGCATTCGCCAAGTCTGTGCAAAAAGCCGTGGTCACCGGATGGGCTGTCATTGTCCTCTACCACCTCTACGCCGGCGTCGCCGGCCTCGTACAGTTCACCAGTACCGGTCCGAAGCTGGCCGGCCTCATCGCCTCGGTCGCAACGCCGCTCACTTTCCCTGTTCTCACCGCGGCGGTGAGCTGGGTGTTCGCCATGTTTATCCCCTCCAGCGGAGGACAATGGGCGGTGCAGGGCTTTGTCACCGCCAAAGCGGCCGAGAGCGTCGGGGTGAGTGTGCAGCGTGGCATGCTCGCGCTCAGTATCGGGGACCAGATGGGCAACCTGACTTCCCCGTTCTGGTATGTCGTGGTAGCCGGAATCACCAATGTGGATTTCCGCGGCTTCTTCGGCTACGGCCTGATCTTTGCCCTCATCTGGTTCCTGATCGGCAGTATCGCCTTTACCTTCTTGCCCTGCTAATTAGAAAGGGGATCAGTAGGCCGTCCGGCGGAACGGTTGCCAACCAGACTAACGCTTCTTCAGCCAGATGTTCCGGAACTCCGCCTTCATCGGCGGTCCCATGTGAAGCTGGAATCCGATGAGCCCCGCGCTGGCGCTATTGGCGCTGTCGTCATCCAACGTCAAACTCATCAACTGCCCATTAAGAATGTGTGCCAGCATGTTGCCCCGCGCAATAATATGCAGCGTGTTCCAATCGTTGATCTTGATGCCGCCCTTGAGATCCTCATTGGCCTTCAGGTTCGCGATCACGCGGGATTTCTTCCCCGGCTCGATCCAGGTGGACTGCCCGCGCATGGCCAGAAAACCGCGCCCCCGCTCTTCATACAGTTGCCCGGTGTAAGTATTCTGGAAATCGATATCCGCCTGATAGCCCTTCATGACCCACTGCCCCACTTCCGGCATTTCCACGCTGCGGTACTGTACGCCGCTGTTGGTTGAGTTGATCCGGTATTGCAGCTTCAGTTCGAAATCGGCCGGCTTGCCGCCGCGCCAGATCAGAAACGTGTTTCTCGCGAGAGGCTTCTCCTTCGTACTCTCCCCCACCAGCACACCCGCGTCCACGCGCCAGAACCCTGGATCGCCATCCCAATCCTTCATTGTCCCGTCGAAGATCGGCTCAAACCCGGTCTGGTCATCCATCACGAGCGCATCGGGGCCGGCCGGCCCGCGCCGTGGACCCTGTCCGCCTGGCCGCTGCGGTTGCGCCGTGGCCGGAATGGTGAGGGCGAAAAGCAAAATCGGAAGTATCGTTTTCATAGGAACCTCAGATTAGTGTACTCCGTTCAAAACGCTTCAGACGAAACATTTCTATGTCCAGGCGCGAGGCCCCATCCAGCGCCAGCTCCGCCATGATCTCGCCGATCACGCCGCAGAACTTGAACCCGTGCCCGGAGAACCCCGCTGCGAGCGCCACCTGGGCGTGCTCCGGATGCAAGTCGAGGATGAAATGCTCGTCCGGGGAGTTGGTGAACAGGCACGTTTTCATATTCAGCGCCGGACCATCCGCAGCCGGAAAGTACATCTTAATACCGGCGCGCAAGACCTCTTCTTCCTCCGGATGACACTCCCGATCTACATCATCCGGGT
>JAENWC010000380.1 GCA_016650235.1 Terriglobia bacterium | reverse complement strand
GTATCTGGAAACCACATTTTCCGGGAACCAGAATTCGACGATCCTGTCGCGCGTCAACTCCTGGAACCGGACTGGGTTATCGCGAATCCAGCGCAGAGCGTCCGCAGTCCTGAGGCGGTCGTATTCCACCTCGCCAAGCTTCCTGAGAAGGGCGGCTTCCGACTCGCTTCCGACAGGATGATACGCTTGAAAGCACCCATTATCGCCACTACGCGAAATACTCGATTGGGCGCAGTCGTTGTTGGAGACATAGACCGTCATGCCGAAGTTGGTTCGAACCACAACAGCGTGCCAAAGCAGGTAATTACGCCACAGCCAGGGCAGGACGCACAGCGCTGCCGCAAAAACCAGCTTCGCGGCCGTCCGGAGCGCGTAATCGAGACCAGGCCGCCGGTGCTGAAACAGGAAGCCGGTCCAGAGCGCGCATATGAGGAGGGCCAACGGGTTCAACAAGGCCAGCAGCCCGGCAGTTACGCCGGCGGCATATTGCCTCAGCCCACCCGTCTTTCGATCAGCGGCATTCGAAATAAGCAGGCAAAACAGGATGATCCCGCTGACCGTGTAGCTGACATCCCACTGAGGCATGAGTTGAACGGAAAACATCCACAGCAGGCCCGCGAAAATGCCTGGAAGGGCCGCTCCATAAAACACGGCCGAGAGACGCGGCAGTGCAGAGGCGACGAAAGCATTTATGACAACGCTGGCGAAACTCGCGACAAACACGGCGCTGGCGGGCTGGCGGAAAACCTTGATCAAAGCCGCCAGGAATAGCGGATAAAGGGGCGGAATGGCGGCCGTCGGTCCGGTCAGGAAAGGGCTGAAAGGGTCTCCAAAGGTCCCCGTTTCGGCGAGAGATCTGGCCGCCGTAGCCATCTCGAAACCACGGCCGAACCCGATGCCCTCCCCGCGAAACATTTGCCATATGCCGGGGACGAGAGCTGCAAAAAAAAGAGCGGCTTCCGTCCTCCCGCGGGGGTGGTTGCCAATGTGCTCGGGCAAACCGATTATCTCGCCCTCTTATCCGGTATTTCCATTTTGGCTCTCGATTGACCCTCAGTATACACCCGTTTGCCCGTCCGCTACGCGCCGGAGAGTTCGTGCCGCAGCCCTGTGCAACGCTCACCGCGCGGCGTGAACGGTGACACCCACCGCGCTGGCGATGTTGTAAAGATTCCAGGCGACAATTGCGGCGAAGATAAGCCGCCTGATATTGGCGTGCCGCCTGGCTGCTAGCGCTTGCGCTTGTTCCTGGACCGAACAGTAAGAAACGTCTTCGACATGTGGTCGTGCCAGGACAAAGTCTCTTCATCAGCCAGCGCCCAGATCAGGCCAAGTCCGCCCGCCAGCACGCTCAGGCTGCCCCCGAACATGCGCTCCACTCGCTGTCTGCGGGTTGGCTGCATTCCGTCGAAATTCAACAACTCCAATTGCGCCCAGTGCAGCCCCGGACTGTCCGTCCCCGCAGCCGCCCACATGAACTTGTATGCGAAGGCAAGAAACAATCCTAACGCGCCAAAGTAGGGTAAAGAACCCGCGTTCACCAAAGCCGCGCCTTCCTTCATATAGAGCATGACTGCTACAGTTGCCACGGAAATGGCCACCACGCTGTAATCGGCAGCCGCGGCAATCCCGCGGTGAATGGGAGTGGCCACCGGCGCGTTGCAATAGCGTACCGCTTCCTGCCCCCGATGCCGCGCCCGCGCCGTCCCCGCTGCCTGAAATGCGAACGACTCCTGCTTCATCCCGCCCGCTCCCGAAATCCCAGCCGCCACCTCCAGCTTTTTTGCTCTGGCTGCTGGTTTCTGCTCCGAACCCGTGTAGGACTGTATCGGCACCACTCGGCCAATCTCTCGCGTGGAAAACAGGGCTGCCTGGTAGGAGCCTCGCCGGCGGAACTGTGCCTCCCGCTCCGGCTGCCCCACTACTGCCAGCGCGGGCTGCGCGGCCAAGGCATGACCCCGGTCCACTGGATATAGATCGGATCCCGGTAGAGCCGCGGCCTCTTGTATCCGCCGCCCGCACCGCACGCAGCGGTGTTCCTCTTCCGTGTTCGACGCTCCGCAATATCGGCAATTCATCTATTTCGAAACCCGCTCTACTCCTCTTCGGCTCTTTTACCCTTCCCCAACAGCTTGCGGGGGGCAATCGGTCGTGTTACCGTTCTCGGTTGGAGCCTTCATCTAATCGGCTACGACACTGCTTCCGGCTCAGGTTCAGCCTCGAATCTCATCTGTTGGACGAGGTCCTAATCTCTTTCTGTATCATATTTCAGAGGTTTTGTCACTATGTTTTGCCGGTACCACTGCTTTTTTCCTTTAGCCCCTTGCTCCACGCGCAACTCCCGCCGCCGCAAACCACCCCGGTACAGCCCCCCCCGCCAGCCCCTGCTCAGATCCGCTACCCCCGCATCAACGCCCCCGGTCCTGACGATCTCCTGATTCGCTCCGTCTCCCAAAGAGTGGAGGGACATATCTATTTTCTCCGTGGATCTGTCGCCATCGAGACCACCGAAATGCTGCTCCGCGCGGACGAAATCGACTACAACGAAGAAACGCACTACGCCGAGGCGCGCGGCCACGTCAAGTACACCAGCTATGAGCGCGGCGAGGAACTCGAAGCCGACCGCGTCGAGTACCAGCTCAATGAGCAAACCGGCAAGTTCTACAACGTGCGCGGCATCTCACCACCCAAGGTCGAATATCGTCCCGGCCTGCTCATGTCGCAAAGTCCCTTCCAGTTTCAGGGCGCATGGGCGGAGCGCTTGAAGGACCGTTACCTGCTCTATGACGGCTTCGTCACCAACTGCCGCCTCCCCAAACCTTGGTGGACTTTGAATGGTCCCAAGTTCGACATCATTCCGGGCGACCGCGCCTTGGCCTATAAGCCCTGGTTCCGCGTCCGCCGCGTCCCCATCTTCTACACTCCCGTCTTCTACAAAGCTCTCTCCGAGCAGCCCCGCAAGAGCGGCTTCCTCACCCCCAACATCGGCAACAGCTCCCGCCGCGGCAAGATGATCGGCGCCGGTTACTTCTGGGCCATGCATCGCAGCTATGACTTCACCTATCGCACCCAATGGTTCACCCAGCGCGGCTTCGCCCATCATATGGACTTCCGCGGCAAGCCCACACAGGACTCGGACTTCGACACCATTTTTTATGGCGTCAACGACAAGGGGCTCAAGCTGGACAATGGCCAGCGCATCAAGCAAGGCGGTTTCCTCCTCACCGTGATGGGCAAAGCCAAGCTTCCCTGGCGCTTTGACGGCCGCATCGAACTCAACTACCTCAGCTCGTTCACCTTCCGGCAAGCCTTCACCGAGAGCTTCAATGAAGCCGTCTTTTCCGAGGTCCGCTCGGTCGGCTTCGCTACTCGTCACTGGTCCACTTACTCTCTTACGCTTTTCTTCGATCGCCTCCAAAACTTTCAAACCACCACGGAGGGCGATCAGATCACCATCCGCAAACTGCCAGCGGTCGTGTTTCAGAGCCGCGACCGCCAGATCCGCCGCAATCTCCCCATCTGGGTCTCGCTCGACTCCAGCGCGGCGCTCGCCCGCCGGACCCAACCTCTGTTTCAGACTCGCAAGTTTGTCGACCGCATCGATGTCGCTCCCCGCATCATGACCGCCTTGCGCTGGAAGGAGTTCCATCTGCTGCCGGCCTTCTCCGTGCGCGGCACCCATTACGGCTCCAGCGTGACCGAGGGTCAGATCAGCGGCCAGGGCATCTCCCGCGCCACCCACGAGTTCTCCCTCGATCTGATCGCCCCCGCCTTATCCAAAATCTACACCGCCCCGCGCTGGCTCGGCGACAAGATGAAGCACGTCATCGAACCCCGCGCCGGTTTTCGCGACGTCGGCGGCATAAAGGACTTCACGGAATTCATCCGGTTCGACGAAATGGAACTCGTCACCAACACGCGCGAGTTTGACTACTCCCTCACCAACCGCCTGCTGGTGAAGAAAGGCGGCAGCGTCAACGAAGTCCTTAGTTGGCAGCTCTGGCAAAAGCGGTATCTCAACCACGACCTGGGTGGCGCTGTCTCCAGCCAGTACCGCAACGTCTTTATCACTCAGACCAACATGACCGCCTACGCTTTTTTCACCGCGCCCCGGCACTACTCCCCGGTCATCTCGGTCTTCCGCGCCAATCCGCGCCCCAACATCAGCGCCGAATGGCGCAGCGACTATGACCCCGTCCGCGAGCGCGTCACCAACTCCAGTCTCCTGGGCAGTTTCCGCCACGAAAAATACTTCATCTCGGCCGGCCACAACCACGTCCGCAGCGTGCCGCAGCTTTCTCCCAATTCCAACCAGTTCCTCGGAATCTTAGGGTGGGGCAATTCCAGTGAGCGCGGCTGGAGCATCGGCTTCCAGTCCGTCTACGACTTCCGCGTCGGCATCATGCAGTTTGCCACTACGCAGGCTTCGTTTAACTCCGACTGTTGCGGCATCAGCTTCCAGTACCGCCGCTTCAGCTTCGGCACCCGCAACGAGAACCAGTTCCGCGTCGCCTTCGCCATCGCCAACATAGGCTCCTTCGGCACGCTCCGCAGCCAGGAGCGGGTTTTCTAGCCGTGAACGGTCAGCCCCTACTTCCGTCACGGGCTGATAGCGTATGACAGAGTAGTTCTTTTTCGAGGCAATGAACGCCGCGACATCGAAGCCTCGCGCGAGTGGTTTAAGCAAAACGAAGGCACCCCCTTCGAGCAGGTTGTTGCCGAGTTGGGCTTCACCATGGAGGAAGTCACCAACTACAAGGACCCTTCCTGAAAAAGCTCGTTTTCGCCGATCGGGCCAAGGCCGATCTGGCCGCGCTGGACCGCGCCACCCGCTTGCGCTCCAGGGCATCGACCCGCCGGAGTTCCGCCTCCGCGCCGGACACTGGCGCATCCGCTTCTCCCGCCCCGATGCCGATACGGTTCGCATCAACCGCGTGCAGAACCGCAAGGAGGCCTACCGCTGAGCAGCTTTTTAGCGCCAACAGTTGCCGCGCGACGAAAACCAGTTCCGCGTCGCCTTCGCCATCGCCAACATCGGATCCTTTGGGCCGCTGCGAGTGCGTGCGAGTGCGTGAGCAAACTAGACTTAGC
>JAENWC010000379.1 GCA_016650235.1 Terriglobia bacterium | reverse complement strand
GCAGCCGTCAACTGCCTGTGCAAGCCTGCGGCGAGAGTTTTCAGGAGAGCCGGATGCCGGGAAATCCGCTTGTCCGGTTCGACGAGGGGAGAGTGGGTCGCACCTTCGGTGTCGCCCTCTCTCCTACTCTACCGAGAACCACGGCGTATTGGGGAGATGTCGTTGAGGAAGGCCCCCACGCAAAGCCGCCACGACGCAAAGGCGGACGCCAAGAAGCTCAACTCGTACTTCTATCTCAGCATTCGGCTTAGGAGAGCTTGACCATGCCGCCCGGGGCGAGCACGCGGGCGATCTCGCGTTCGGTCAGGGGAGTTACTTCCCAACCGCCGCGCGGGTCGAGAATGCAGTTGAAGAAACCGTCCTGCCACGGGATTTCATCGGGAGTGGCGGGGACAAACATCATGTTCTCGATCTCAATCATGACGCGCCGCGCCTCCGCGATCTCCTCACGGGTACCGATGCCCACCAGGATCCCGTGACCCACCTGTGCCGAAAAGCTGGCGGCCAGTGCCTTGTCCGGAATGGTCAGGAACAGGACGCGGTCCCCGCGCTGAAGCTGGATCCCTTCCAACATCACTATGGAACGATTTGGACCAGGTCGCCCTTGTTGAGAATCGCCGCGGCCTCCTCCATCGTGAACTCCTCCACCTTGGCCGAGATGTTCATCGAACAGAACTTGGGTCCGCACATCGAGCAGAAGTGGGCGTCCTTGAAACCCTCCTCCGGCAAAGTCTCATCGTGCATGGACTGCGCCGTCTCCGGATCCAGCGACAGCTCGAACTGGCGCTTCCAATCGAAGCGGTAGCGGGCGCGGCTCAATTCATCGTCGCGGTCGCGCGCCCCGGGCCGGTGGCGCGCGATGTCGGCGGCATGGGCGGCGATCCTATAGGCGATGATCCCCTGCTTGACGTCCTCTTTGTTCGGCAGACCAAGGTGTTCCTTCGGGGTGACGTAGCAGAGCATGGACGCGCCATACCAGCCGATCATGGCCGCGCCGATGGCAGAGGTGATGTGATCATAGCCCGGAGCAAAGTCGGTGACCAGCGGGCCTAGTGTGTAGAAGGGGGCCTCGTAACAGAGTTCCTTTTCCTTCTCCACCTGCATCTGAATCTGATCCATAGGAATATGGCCGGGACCTTCGATCATCACTTGCACGTCGTATTCCCAGGCCTTGCGCGTCAGCTCACCCAGCGTGGCCAGTTCCGCAAATTGCGCCTCGTCGCTGGCATCGGCCACCGAACCCGGCCGCAACCCGTCGCCGAGCGAGAAGCTGACGTCGTGCTTCTGAAAGATCTTGCAAATCTCGTCATAGCACTCATACAAGAAATTCTGCTTGTGGTTCTTCACCATCCATTCGGCCAGGATGCTGCCGCCCCGGCTCACGATGCCCGTTACGCGTTTGGTGGTGAGCGGGACGTACTGTATCAGCACGCCGGCGTGTATGGTCATGTAATCGACGCCCTGCTCGGCTTGCTCTTCGATCACTTCGAGCATGACGTTTTTGTTAAGATCCTCCACGCGGCGCACGCGCGAGAGCGCTTCATAAATGGGTACGGTGCCAATGGGCACCGGTGAGTGGGCGATGATCGCCTTACGGATCTCGGGGATATCGCCGCCGGTGGAAAGGTCCATCACGGTGTCCGCGCCATACTTGACCGAGTAGCGCAGCTTCTCCAGTTCCTCCTCGATGTTAGACGCCGTGGACGAATTGCCGATGTTGGAGTTGATCTTGCACTTCGAGGCAACGCCAATGGCCATCGGCTCTAGCGCCGCATGGTTCCAGTTGGCCGGAATAATCATCCTGCCGCGGGCCACCTCAGACCGGACCAGTTCCGCGGAGATCCTCTCGCGCTGGGCGACGTACTCCATCTCCTCGGTGATGACGCCCTGCCGGGCATAATGCATCTGCGTACGGACGGCATGCGATTTGCGCTTGGCAATGTAATCCTGTCTGTTCATTTCGGGCGCCTCCTAAAGACTCAAGTCTACAACGTCCCGCCGGGCATGGTAGTCTGCCAAGCATGACCCCTATCCTGTGTCTTGCCGCTCTTCAGGTGGTGGGCGGACTCACCGGAATGCTCGATGCCTGGCTGACACGGATCGCCGAGCGTCAATGGACTGCCCGCACCGCACAGGTCGCCGCGATTCACACGCCGGAGGACGTCGCGCGCCGGCAGCGGTACATCCGTGAAAAAATGCTGGCCTCGCTCGGCGGCTTGCCGGAGAAGACGCCGCTCCACGCGGTGATCACCGGCCATCTGGAACGCGACGGCTATCGCGTCGAAAAGCTGATCTATGAGAGCCTGCCCGGATTCAAGGTGACCGCCAACGTGTATGTGCCGCTCAACGGGACTGCCCCGTTTCCGGCCGTGATCGGAGTGGCCGGGCACAGCATTACGGGAAAAGCGGAACCGGCCTACCAGTCCGCTTGGATTTCCATGGCCCGGCGCGGCTTTCTGGTGTTGGCCATCGATCCTCCCGGTCAAGGGGAGCGGTCTGAGTATTGGGACGCGGCGGCGGGCAAGTCGCGTGTCGGCATTGGAACGCGCGAACACACCATGGCCGGCTTGCAGTGCTTGTTGACGGGCACCAACATCGCCCGCTACCAGGTATGGGACGGGATTCGCGGCTTCGACTATTTGCTCACGCGCAAGGATGTCGATGGCAAGCGGATTGCCGTGGCGGGCAACTCGGGCGGCGGCACGCAGAGCGCCTATCTTGCGGTGGCTGAGCCGAGGCTGGCAGCGGCCGCTCCGAGCTGCTACATCACGTCGTGGGAGAAGCTATGGTTTGCGCCAGGTCCGCAGGATGCCGAACAGAACCTGCATGGATTTCTGCGCGATGGGTTGAACTTCGGCGACTTTCTGATCGCGTTTGCGCCCAAGCCTATCCAGATGATGACGGCGACGCGGGACTTCTTTCCCATCGATGGCGCGCGGGCAACCTATGAAGAAACGGCGCGTGTGTTTCAAGCTGCCGGGGTCAAGGACCATGTGGCGATGTTCGAGTACGACGATGGGCATGGATGGTCCAAGCCGCGCCGCGAGGCCACCTACCGGTTCCTCGAGAAATGGTTTCATCAACGATTGGAGGAAGGGCTGGAGGGCGCATTGACCATCGAGCCCGCCGAGAACTTGCAGGCTACTGCTACGGGCCAGCTTTCCACTTCCGGCGGCAGTGAGACAGTTTCTTCCTTGAACAGCAAGTTGGCCGAGCAGATGCACGCCAAACGAGAAGCAACCCGGCGTGGAGCGGTGATGAGCCAGTTGATTGCAGACACGCTGGTGGTATCGATTGAGCGAACCGTGAAGGCAACGCCCGCGGGCCAGGTGCAGCGCGAGGCCTATCGCATTGAGCGGATCGCGCTGGAGACCGAAGAGGCAATCACGGTACCGTCGCTGCTGCTGCTCCCCAATGGCGTTGCGGGGCCCCTGCCGGCTGTTGTGTATCTGAACTGCGCGGGCAAAGCCGCCGACGCCGGGCCAGGCGGGGATATTGAG
>JAENWC010000378.1 GCA_016650235.1 Terriglobia bacterium | reverse complement strand
TCCCGCTGGGCCTTGGTCAATGCGGCTGGCGAGGAGAACGTCTCGGTAACCGTCTTACCGTCTACCTTACGCGTCAATCGACTGTAGGGACCGTGTCCAGAATCGTTGGACTGGCGGCAGTGGCAGTTGGGATTTCCACAATGACTACCTGTGTCTGTGATAGAGCCAGTCCGCAGATCACCTAATTGAGCCAACTGAGATTGGACGGCGGCACGGCGGAGTTCCAGATCAGCGAGGGAGTCAGGCATTGGGGTTTCCTTTCCTAGCGTACTACTACGCTAGGTTTCATGCCACAAAAAAGGAGACTCGATCAGATCGAACTTTTATGTCGCACACCCTCCTGCCGCGCGCCGTCCAAGCCAGGAAGGTTATCATAGGAGATCTGGGTACATGATCAGGCTTGCCATATTACTGGCCCTCGCCGCGCTGGCCTGCTTTGGCGCGCCGTCTGAGGACTATTCTTTCCAAACCGCCCAGTCCTTCCTCAACACCTACTGCCAGAACTGCCATCAGGGACAAACCGCTGTCGGTGGTTTTCGCCTCGGGCAGATAGCCGCACCGTCCAGCTTGCGTCAGGAAGCCCAGAGATGGACGTCCCTTTCCCGCCGCATCACGGGCGGCGAGATGCCGCCCAAAGGCGCGCCCGCGCCCGATTTTGCCCAGCGCGAACAGTTCACCCACTGGCTGGGAAAAGCATTGCGCGCCGAGGCTTGCGCGAATGGTGTTGTGCCGGGACCTGCGCCCATCCGCCGTCTCAATCGCCACGAATACACCGCAACCTTGCGGGATTTGCTCGACATGCACCTCGATATCGGGCAGACGCTTCCCGCCGATGGGGCCGGTGGCGAGGGCTTCGATAATGCCGCCGAAACGCTCTTCCTCTCCCCACTGCATTCGGAAAAATACATGGAAGCGGCGCAGTTCGCGATGGACTTCGCGGCCAGGGAGTACAAGTCGCGCACCAAGATCCTGGTGGCTGCTCCAGGAGCATCCGGCCTGACGCCGCGGCAGGCTGCCCAACGCGTATTGAAAACATTTCTTCCACGCGCCTTCCGGCGTCCGGTGACGGAAAGCGAGGTGGCTCCTTACCTCGCCTTGTTCCAGGCGGCAACCGATCAGGGCCAGAGCTATGAGGAAGCGATCTTCTATACCTTGCGCGGGGCGCTGGTTTCACCATTGTTCCTGTTCCGCGCCGAGCCGCCCAATCCCGGCACAGAGACCCGGCCGCTGGAATCCTACGCGCTGGCTTCTCGCATTTCCTACTTCCTCTGGGGCAGCATGCCGGACGAGCTGCTCACCGATGTGGCCGCCTCGGGCAAGCTCCAGGAACCGGCGGTGCTGAAGAAGCTGATTCCGACGATGCTCCGCAATGACCGCTCGCTGGAGTTTGTAGAGCGCTTCATCGAGCAATGGCTCCACACGCGGGAACTGGCCACCGACAAGGCTCCGGATGCGGGGCTTTTTGCCGCCTACACGGCGGATGAAGAGCTGCGGTCCGACATTCGGAATCAGCCGGTGTTGTTCCTCCGCGAACTGCTGGTGAAGAACCTGTCGCTTTTGCAGTTGTTGGATTCAAAGCACACCATTGGAACCAGCAACCTCGCCAAGCATTTCGGTTTGAAGCTGCCGCTGAATCCGGGCCGCACCAAGCAGCCGCAGTGGATCGAGCTTCCGGAAGGTTCCAATCGCGGCGGACTGCTGGGAATGCCCGCCGTGCTCGCGGTCTCTTCCTATCCATACCGCACCAGCCCCGTATTGCGCGGCGCTTGGATTCTGGAATCGCTTTTGGGAACGCCGTCCCCGCCTCCGCCGCCCGATGTTCCCGCGCTCGATGAAGCCGAAGCCGCGGCGCAGGCGGGACAGCCCCGCACTACCGTGCGCGAAAGGCTGGCTGTGCACCGGGCCAGTCCCGCATGCGCGGGCTGCCATGACCGCATGGACCCGCTCGGCTTCGCGCTTGAGAATTACGACGTGATCGGCCGCTGGCGCGATGAGGAGTCCGGCAAGCCGGTGGATAACTCGGCCGAACTTTCCGATGGCACCAAATTCCATGGACCGGATCAGTTACGAAAGGTCCTGCTGGACCGCAAGGATCTGTTCATGCGCAACCTTGCCAGTAAGATGCTCGGCTATGCGCTGGGCCGCGGATTAACCTTGCAGGACTCCTGTACCGTGGATCAGATTGTTGCGCATGTCAGGGAAAATGAATATAGTGCACAATCATTGGTAGAAGCGATTGTGTTGAGTGTGCCGTTCCGGTATCAGACCGGACGCGTTGTGGAGAAAAAGTAATGACTCGTAAGCCAGCCTTATCGCGGAGAAGTTTATTGCGCGGCGCCGGGGTCGGCCTGAGCCTTCCCTGGCTCGAAGCGATGGCATCTTCCACTGTCCCCAAGATCCCTGTCCGCATGGCTATGCTCTACATGCCCAACGGCGTCAACACGAGCGCATGGTGGCCGGAAGGCGCCGGCGCAGGCTTCCAGCTTTCGCCAACGCTGGCCCCGCTGGAATTCTGCAAGGACCAGGTAGTGGTCCTGAACAACCTCTGGAATGCAGCCTCCAAAGGCGGCGACGGCCACTACGTAAAAGAAGCGGCCATCCTCACCTGTACCACGATCCGCAAGACACAGGGCGCCGATCTGGGCAACGGCATCTCGGTGGATCAGGTCGCCGCGCAGCGCACGGGCAGGCAAACGCCGCTGGCCTCCATCGAACTCGGCGTGACGCCGGTGGCCATCGGCGTGGATGCGGTTGTTGGTTACACGCGAGTGTATGGGTCTCACATCGCCTGGTCGAGTCCCACTACGCCGCTGGCCCGTGAGATCAATCCGAGGTCCGCCTATGAGCGGCTCTACCGCGCCTCCTACGGTCCACAGGGCAACGCCGCCAGGATGGACAAGCTGCTGCTGGACCGTGTGCTGGACGATGCCAAGAACCTTCGCTCGCAAGTAGGCTCCGCCGACCAGGTTCGTTTGGACGAATATCTTTCGGTGATGCGATCGCTCGAAGAGCGCGTGGCGCGCGCCTCGAGCGGCGAGAAAGGAGAATGGAAGGCGCGCGCGCCCATCGATCCCAACGCCACACCCACGGAGCGCCCCGGCGACCACGCCGAACACGTCCGGCTCATGCTGGACATCATTGCCACCGCGTTCCAGAGTGATACCAGCCGTGTGGCCACGTTCATGTTCGGCAACGCCGTGTCGAACGTCAGCTTCCGGTTCCTGGAAGGGGTGAGCGCCGGCCACCACGACGTTTCCCACCATCAGAACGATGTCGACAAACTGCGCCAGTACCAACTGGTCAATCGCTGGCACATTCAACAGTACGCCTACCTGCTGGGCAAGCTGAAAGCCATGAAGGAGGGCGACGGAACCGTCCTGGACAATTCGATGATCCTGTTCGGCTCGGCCTTGAGTGATGGGAACCGGCATGATCCGCACAAGCTGCCGCTCGTGCTGGCAGGCGGCGGGGGAGGCCGCATTGCGACCGGACAGCACTTGATTTTTCCGGAAGATACTCCGCTGGCCAACCTGTACGTATCGATGCTGGATGCCTTCGGCGCGACAGTGGAACGCTTCGGCGACAGCACTGGTCCGCTTGCCGGGCTGCTGCGGCAGGGGTAAAGCGATGCGGATATTTTTTCAATTCCTGATTGCCGCCTGCACACTGGCGGCAGCCGACTTCTCCGGCATCTGGGTGGGGCAGATTCCGACGGGACGCGACGGAGAGCTCAGAGATGTTGCCTTCCAGTTCATACAGGAGGGAAACAAACTCACCGGCAAGCTTTACGGCGACTATTCCAGCATGGCCATCAGCGAATCCACCCTCTACGGGGATCTGCTCACGTTCGTAGTGGTGGCCCCCGAACAGGCCGGAAACCAGATCAACCAGACGCGCCTGCGGTTCAGCGGCAAACTCATTGATGGCACGCTCGAGTTGACGCGCGACCGGGAACGGTCCACCAACGCCGGCAACGGCGGCGGCGTGCAGACTCGCGACAACGTGAAACAGACCTTCCGCGTGAAGCGGCTGCTCTAAATCGTAGTCGCGGCTAACTTGCACTGCCCCCTCTGGATTGACAGAATGTAGCCATGCAACGTAGACACTTTCTTGGATCAGCAGCGATGGCGCAAGCCGCGCAAGGCCCGGGGCAGGCACCGCTTCCTCCGGCGAATGAATTTGTAGCCAGCGGAACAGCCGCCGTCTCTTACAAGGTGGACATCACCAAGGAGAGCAGGCGCCCGGGCAAGCCCCATAAGGGCAAGGTGCTGGCGGCCATACAGCCGCACTGCGACGATGTACCTATCTTTGCGGCGGGCACCGTGCTGAAGCTGATCGACGAGGGCTACGAAGGAATTCTCATCACCCTTTCCGATGATGCCATGGCAGGCGACGGTTCCGGGCACGGCGAAGTGGCCTATAAGAATGAGAAGGACACCAACGAGGTTGCCAAGCGGATGGGGTTGAAGGAATCCATCTTTCTCAACTACCCCAATCACAACATGGACGCATGGCCGATCATCGAAATCCGCGCGCGGCTGGTCTTTCTGTTCCGCCATTTCAAGGTGGACACCGTTTTGGTGTACGACCCCTCGGGACTATATGAGCGGAATCCGGATCACACGGTGACGGCGAAAGCGGTGGAGTGGGCGGCTGGCGTGTGCGCCATGAAGTGGGACTATCCCGAGTTTGGCTACGCCGGGGTCAAGCCGCATCCGGTGCGCGAGCGCTACTATTATTCGCGCGGTCCGCAGTTGGTCAACCGCGTAGTGGACATCGGCCCCTACATCGACCAGAAGGTTTGGGTCAACCTGGCGA
Source organism: Terriglobia bacterium (assembly GCA_016650235.1). Taxonomy (GTDB): domain Bacteria; phylum Acidobacteriota; class Terriglobia; order Bryobacterales; family Bryobacteraceae; genus VFZE01. The sequence continues at coordinate 12,040 of JAENWC010000378.1, read as the reverse complement.
ACGTCACGCAGGGTCCGGCCGGCGATCAGGGGGAGCGCCTCCGCCAGCGGCTTGCCCGGCAGGGGAAGCGCTTGCCGCTGCTCGGCAACGATGCGGAAACGGCGAACCGGCAGTACACCAAGTACTTCGCATTGGGCCGCGACCGGGCCCGGGGTCCGGCGCACGGACTGGAGTGGGCCGAGTACTTCCATTACATTGGGCCGGACGAATCGTCCGAGGAGACCTACATTTCCAGGAACGCGGTCCCTTTGTAGGGTCGCTGAGCGGAATGCTGTTCAGCGGTAGGCTTGCTTGCGCGCGGTAATCGCCGGCGCGAAGCCTCTTCTCGCCGACCTTGCCATCGTTTGTCTTGACGCGGCTTGCGCCGGACCCACTTCAAGCCCGCGGGTCCTTCTCCTCGTTCAGGCGGTGATTCCGAATCTGGTCTATGTTGAAGCCGACTCCGGGGACCACCTGCTCGAAGGGCCATTCTCTGGAGCGCGCAACAGCCGCCGCTTCCTCTTCGCTGGTTTCATCTTCGACTGGCGCGGAAGCGAGGGCGCGGTCGACTGGGCGCGCAGTTTGTCCGCGGTCATCGCCGCGCACTCCCCCTCCCATGTACGGTATGGGACCGTGTTCCGCATTTGTGCTGAGTTGGCGCAAGAATCGGATTGAGGAACCCGATCCCAGAGTGGCATGCTGGTTTAGATGAATCAAGCCGATTATGCACGAGTGGAACGCGCCATCCGGTTTCTGGACGCGCATTATCTGGAGCAGCCAGGGCTGGATGAGGTGGCACGCGCCTCCGGGCTCAGCCCGTTTCACTTACAAAGGATGTTTCGCAGATGGGCCGGGATTTCGCCGAAACGCTTCCTGCAGTTTCTCACCGCCGAGCACGCGCGCGCCTTGCTCGAGGCCTCGCGCACTACGCTCGATACGGCCTGCGATGCCGGGTTGTCCAGCGTGAGCCGCCTGCATGAGTTGACCGTGGCCGTGCATGCGGCAACGCCGGGCGAGATACAGGCGCGCGGCCGCGGACTCGAGATCATACACGGCACGCACGAGACACGCTTCGGCAAGTGCTTTGTGGGAGCCACGGCGCGCGGCATCTGTTGGCTTTCCTTTTCCGCGGTGGAGGAAGCTCTCGCGGAGATGCAGCGCCGCTGGCCCTGGGCGCGCTTGCGACACAGCCAAGCGGAGACGCGCGTGCTGGTGCGTCCGCTGGTGGAAGGCAAGGGGTCCGCCGGCGTGCATCTGTTTGGAACCAATTTCCAGATCCGCGTGTGGGAAGCTCTGCTGCGGATTCCGGGCGGGCGCGTGGTTTGCTACGAGGATCTGGCGATGCAGGTATGTTCGCCCCTCGCCACGCGCGCAGTGGCATCGGCGGTGGCCGGCAACCCGGTCGCGTTCCTGATTCCGTGCCACAGAGTGATCCGCAAGACAGGCGTGTTCGGCCAATACCGATGGGGCTCGGAGCGCAAGAAAGCTATGCTGGTTTGGGAGAGCCTGGGAGCACCGGTCTAAGCCGCACTCCGCATTTGCGGGCAGCGGGGAATTCGAGCTTCAATATACCGCCATGGTCCGTGGAGAGTTCGCGGATCTCCTCGTCGTCGACCTCGATCTCATAGCTCGCATCCGGCTTGAGCCCGATCAGGTAGTAGTGAGAAGGCTCGGTAGTGTCGATGGTGAACTTGGCGCTGAGAGCGGCCGGCATGAGTACGGTGTTTCCCATGATGAGCGGTTTTCCCATCGCTTCCTGCCGCAGGTTGTGGATCTGCCCGCCTTCAAATAGTTGTATCTGGCCGGCGGCCTGGTAATACCAGGTGGCATCGTCCTCCCATTCTGAACGAACAATGAGGCGGCCGGTGGGCGGATCGTGGAAGATGTTGGGAAGGTAGTGGAAGCTGAGCCCGGGCTGATAGGGATTAGCCCAGAGGAACTCATAAGGGATGCCATAGGCGCTGCGCATCAGGAAGCGATCCTGGATGAGCCAGCCCTGCAGGAATTGCATCTCCTGGGAGTTGCTGTCATAGGCGACCATGGCAAGCGCGGCTGCCCGGCTTCGGATGGCCTCGCGGAGGTCGGGTTCGCCATGAGTCTTCATCAACGGGATGCGGTATTCATTCTCGGCCGCCGGAAACGGAGCCGGGTAGTGCGACATCAGATGATAGACGGGCAGCGTGGTGAAGTGCTTGGCCGCGGTCTCGCGTAGATCGATGTCGAAGTTGTCGCGCACCACGTGCAGCATCTCGATGAGGGCGTAGTGGTCTTTGGGGTCGATGGGCGCCGCACCGGAGGCGATCGGGGCGAGGATGGTTTTCTGCCACCAGGGGCCGAGTATGGGTTGCAGGTATTTTGCTTCCACACCGGGGAGATGGCCGGAGAGGGCGACGGCCGCTAGAACGCGGTTGCGCACTGCTGAGAAATCCTGGGCAGCGGCGGTCTTTTCAAGGCCTGACTGGAGTTTGGCGGCGAGGCGGGTGCGTTCTGCGTCCTTGAGCAGAGGCTGGCACCAGTCAAAGACGATGGCGAGTTGCCGCAGGTCAGTAGCGGGGCCCAGTGCCCAATCGACGGCTTTGCGCCCTTGCTCCTGGTCCTGGGAGGCGATGTAATAGAGGCTGTGGGCGAGTCCCTTTTCCGGCATATCCACTTTGCCGGCGATCAGGAGGTTAAACTGGTTCCAGCGTAAAGACTCGCGCTCGCGTTCTCTGGTGAGCAGCCGGCTGCGCTTGGCGGGCATCAGAATCCGCGGATGGTCCAGCAGGGCAGTGAGGTCGCGGTTTGCGACGTCCTGGCCCTGCGCGAGGCCTCGGATCTGTATGAGGCCGGATCCGGGGAAGGCCAACGCGATAGTCAATAACAATCGATTCAACGGCATGGGAGGAACTGACCTGATTGTGTCACACTGCCACACCCAGTGCACCACCAGACCTCGGCTCGGGATGACCTTGCAATGAGTTTAATTGTTTTTTCAATAACTTACGGGCTAGTCATCGTTTGGCGCGGCGATTGCTTTAAGGAAGCGTGAATTGATGCAGGTAACTTGAAAACCTGAACCCTCTGCTGCAACGGGTAGGCGATAAGGGTGGTGCTAGTCAGTTGGATGTGCTCACGGGAGAGGATCTTATGACCAAACCCATCCATCCCCACTCGGTTGCCAGTTGCATCAGAGGGGCTTTTTTTGGCCTTACTTTTATAGGCATAGATTTGCCGGGATTCCGGCGCCGGTTTTTCTCCTGCGATTCTGGTAAGACTGTTTGGACGCGGGCCTTGCCAGGAGAGTAGGGAATAGTGGAGTTTACCAAAGCTCTGCTGGATCCGGCGTAGGGATCCATGCCCCCATCCAGGGGCGGCAGACCGCATCGGTCAGGGGGCGTCTCAACCAGATGCACCGGGGCCGGTGCGGTTTTTTCCTTCTTAGGAACACGCGCAAAACGGAGCTGCCGCCCGCATCGGCAACTCGCGTGTTTCTGAACAGTTTGGGGGGCGCGGACGGCGCCCTTTGCGCTATTGAGGAACACGCGCAAAACGGAGCTGCCCGCCGCGAACCTAAGCCTCGTGTTCCTCTGGGGTTTGGTGGCGCGTCGCGCGCCCTTTGCGCTTCTTAGGAACACGCGCAAAACGGAGCCTGCTCCGCTCGGACCAGGTTGAAGTTCCTCATCTCTTGGCAGCCGCGCTCCGCGGCCCTTTGCGCTTCCTACCAGCTCAGCGTGCCGGTTCTGGATTCTTCCTCGGGATTGGGCACATAGAGAGTCCGGCACTTTTCACACCGGTAGATCTCGGCCTGAGCGCCGAACTTGGCCTTCACCTCATCCCCAAAAAAATACCAGCGTTTGAGGTGGCCCGCGCACATCTTGGCTTTCTCGTCTTTCTCGTTGCAGGCGCGCATGCGTGCAACACGCTGCTTGACCTTGGTCCCGTCGGCGAGAGTGGCGATGAGGATCGCCTCGGGAGGAGGCGTGTCGGGGGTGGCATATTTGGGAGTGGCCATGGCTTTGAAAACGCTAATCAGTATATCACTCCTAAGGTGATCGCCCGCAAAACGGAACAAAATGGAACTCGCCGCCAGCCAAGCCAAGCGCGATTGCTAACCTGCATTGAGGGCTGCGGCGGCCCTTTTGCGGGCTGGCCGGGGTGGGATCAGAATTCGAGTTTCGCGCGAGTGATCTTGAGGCCGGCGAGACGTCCCAGTGCGCATAGGGCCAGTTGGCGCGAGTCGAAGAATTCGCAGGCGACTTGGCGGACCTGTTCAGCGGTGACCGATTCGATGGCCTCCAGGATCTCGTCCATGGTGGCAAAGCGTCCGAAGTAAAGCTGCTGGCGGGCCAGATTGGACATGCGGCTGGAGGTGGATTCCAGGCCAAGCATGACCGACCCTTTGAGGTGGTTCTTGCCGCGGACCAACTCCTCTTCGGTCACCAGGTCAGCCTTCAACTTCCGGAATTCTTCAAGGATCAAATCGATCACCTCGAGCAGGGACTCTTTTGCAGTGCCGGCATAGACGCCGATGCAACCGGAGTCGCGATAGGCGTTGACTTCGGAGAAGACGGCGTAGACCAAACCGCGCTGTTCACGGATGTTTTGAAAAAGACGTGAACTCATGCTGCCGCCGAGCAGAGTATTGAGCAGGTAGGCGGCAAAGCGGTTCGGGTGCGCCACCGGATAAGCCGGCATGCCCATCATAAGATGAACCTGCTCAAGCTCCTTCTTGTTCTTTAGGATCAGGTGGGGCTGTGTGCGCGGGGTGCTTTGATCGGGCAAGGCGAGTCCCGGTTGCAGCTCTCCAAACTCCTTGGCAGCCAGATCCGCCATCTGCGTGTGGCTGAGATTGCCGGCGGCCGTGATGATGAGGTTGGCAGGCGTATAGACGCTCCGGTAATAGTCGCTGACCATTTGGCGGTTGAAACCCGCTATCGTTTCGCGCGTACCCAGAATCGGCTGCCCCAGCGGCTCCTCTTTCCAGAAGTTGGAGGAGAAGGTCTCGTGCAACTGGTATTCCGGGCTATCGTTCTCCATCTTCAGCTCTTCGAGAATGACGCCTTTTTCCTTGCCGATGTCTTCATCGCGAAAGGCGGGGCGCTGCAACATGTCGGCTAGCACTTCAAAGGCTTGCGGCAGGTGCTCGTCCATCACTTTGGTGTTAAAGCTCACCATTTCCTTGCCGGTGAAGGCGTCCATGTGGCCGCCGAGCGAGTCCATGCTGCGCGCGATGTCCTGGGCCGAGCGGCTGGCAGTGCCTTTGAACACCATGTGCTCAATGAAATGAGAGATTCCGATTTGGTCGCCCACTTCGCGTCGTGATCCGGAGTCCAGCCACAGGCCCACGGAAACACTCCGGACATGGGGCATAGTCTCGGTTATGACTTTCAATCCGTTGGGGAGAACGGTGGTTTCAATATTGCGATCTGCGGATGAAACGGACATTATTTTTTGGTTGCGCGCGCCAGGAGCCTACACTAAGTTTAGCACCGAGGTGCCCTGGCGGGTGTCCTGGGAAACGCAAACCATCCGGACGCAGATAGCATTTCGTCATTGGTCCCCATGGAGCAATCGGCAAAACGAAGCCACTTCGCTCCAAACGCAACCATCGATTACTCGAAAGCGCAAAGGGATGCGGAGCAGGCCCCGTTTTGCGCGTCCTCCTTAAAAGCCCAGTGCGAAGCCAACCGCGGGGCAACACCTGTTATAATCCGGCCATAGACCACGTCATGAAAAGTGCCTCCTCAAAGTCGCTTCTGGTTGCAGTTATCGCCATTGGTTGCACCCCTGCGCCTGCTTGGCAAGCCGGCCCAAACGGATTCTCTCCGGAAGCAATCCAGTTCTTCGAATCCAAAGTCCGGCCGATCCTGGCCACCAAGTGCCAGATCTGTCACAACGAAAAGACCAGGACCAGCGGCCTCTCGCTGGAGACCCGGGCCTCTTTGCTGGCCGGTGGCAACAGGGGAGCAGTCGTCGACACCAACTCCCCCGCCAAGAGTGTTTTCCTCACCGCGATCACGCAGAGCGGCGACTTGAAAATGCCGCCCACAGGCAAACTGAAGGCTGAGGAAATCGCCGATCTTGAGAATTGGATCAAAATCGGCCTCCCGTGGCCGGAGAAAACCGCCAAAGCAACGCGGTCCGGCGCGGATCATTGGTCTTTCAAACCTGTGACTCGGCCCGAACCCCCACCCGCAAGTAAGACCGCGTGGACCAGGAATCCGATCGATCAGTTCATTGTTCGCAAGTTGGCCGAAAAAAATCTGAAGCCATCACCGGAGGCGGGGCGCCGGACTCTGCTGCGGCGCGTGAGCCTGGATTTGACCGGCCTGCCTCCCACGCTCGAACAGATGTCCGCCTTCCTGGCCGACACCGCTCCGGATGCCTATGAGCGGGCCGTGGATGGCCTGCTCGCCTCGCCGCACTATGGGGAACGCTGGGCGCGCCACTGGCTCGACATCGCGCGCTATGCCGACACCGACGGCTACACGATCGATGCCCCGCGGGATATCTGGAAGTACCGTGATTGGGTCATCAACGCGATCAACCGGGACTTGCCCTTTGACCAGTTCACCATCGACCAGATGGCCGGCGATCTGCTTCCGAACCCGACACAGGATCAACTGATCGCCACCGGGTTCCACCGCAACACTCCCAGCAATTTTGAAGGCGGCATCGACTTTGAACAGTATCGCGTGGAAGCTGTGGTGGACCGTGTTTCCACAACCGGCGCGGCGTTCCTCGGGCTTACGTTGGGGTGCGCGCGGTGCCATGACCACAAGTACGATCCTGTCAGCCAGCGCGAGTTTTACCAGATCTACGCCTTCCTCAATAGTGTCGACGAGGTGGACGACGAGAAGAACCGCAAGAACTTCAATCAGCCGATGCTGGAGTTGCCGACCCCTGAGGAATCCGCCCGGCGCGCCGCCTGGACCGCCCAGCGGGACGCGCTCAATGCCGAACTCGCCGCTTATGAAAAAAGCATCACCGGCGACCGCGACCAAGCCCGCACAGGGCCAGCGCAGCCCTCCCTATCCGGGGGCGACCCCGCCTCACCCGCCGCGTCAGACTCCGTTGTGCGGGCGAGTTTCTCAGAAGATCCCGGCTGGAAGGAGAGGAAGGCCAACCTGGCGGCGCTGCAGAGACGGATGCCCAAGGTGACCTCCACCATGGTTATGCGGGAGCTTCCGAAGCCGCGCGAAAGCTACATCCACCTTGGCGGCGATTTCATCCGCAAAGGCGCGCCCGTGTCCCCGGGTGTGCCTGCGTTTCTTCCTCCATTGAGTGAGTCGCAAAAGGCGGACCGGCTAGGCTTTGCCCGATGGCTTGTGGACCGGCGTAATCCTCTTACGTCGCGCGTGACGGTCAACCGGATGTGGCAGCGCTATTTCGGCAAGGGACTCGTGGACACGGAAAACGACTTTGGAACGCAGGGGGATAATCCGACTCATCCCGAACTGCTCGACTGGCTGGCGAGCGAATTCATGGATCGGGCGTGGAGCCAAAAGGCGATCCACCGTCTGATCGTTACCTCGGCGACTTACCGCCAATCCTCCCGGAACCGGTCCGACGCGGCGGCGATCGATCCGGACAATCGTCTGCTCGCACGCCAGACGAGGCTCCGTCTGGATGCGGAGATCATTCGTGATTCCGCACTTCTATCCAGCGGACTGCTTGCGCGGGCGGTGGGCGGGCCCGGTGTGTATCCGCCAATCCCGGCCGGCGCCACATCCGTTACACAAGTGGACCGGGTATGGAAAACCAGCACCGGACCTGACCGGTACCGTAGGGGAATGTACACATTCTTTCAAAGGTCGGCTGGGCATCCGGCTCTCATCGTCTTTGACGCCCCGGACGGCGCCAGTGCGGTCACAAGGCGTGTGCGTTCAAACACGCCCCTACAGGCCCTGACCACGCTCAATGACCAGGCGTTCATCGAATTCTCGCGCACCTTGGCCGAGCGGGTTTCCAAAGAGGCAGGCCCTTCCCCCGACGAGCGCATGAACCGGTTGTTCCTGCTCACCTTGGGCAGGCAGCCAACTGTGGAGGAGAGCCAGCGCATGAAGCGATTCCTGTCGCTGCGCTTGGATGAATTCCAGTCCGACCCGGAATCGGCCAAGACACTCGCGGCGGACGTCGCTGCTACTGGGAATGAGAGCGGAAATACTGCGCAAGTGGCCGCCTGGGCCTCTGTGGCGCGGGTGGTGTTGAATCTGGACGAATTCTTAACGAGGGAATAATGGATCTGGAACAACGCATTTTGCAACTCGAAACCCGGCGGCACTTCTTCCGCAACTGCGGCCTCGGTGTCGGCAAGATCGCCCTCGGCACGCTGATGGCGGAGCGTCTCGCACACACCGCTCCCGCCGGAGTCAGCCCGCTCGCGGCGAAAAAACCACATTTCCCGGCGAAGATCAAGAGCATCATCTACCTGTTCATGGCCGGCGGCCCCAGCCAGTTCGAGCTCTTCGACTACAAACCCGAACTCCAGAAATTTGACGGCAAGCCGGCGCCGGATTCCTTCCTTAAGGGGAAGCGCTTCGCCTTCATGGACACCTTCACCAAGGATGTTCCGAAGATGCTGGGGACCAAGAGGGCATTCAAGCAGTACGGCCAAAGCGGCGCATACTTTTCCGAGTTGCTTCCCCACACCGCCGCGGTTGCGGACGATCTGGTGTTCCTGCGCGGCGTCTCGACTGAGAACTTCAACCATGGCCCGGCGAAGATGTTCACCAACACCGGGTTTACGCGCGCCGGCCGTCCGAGCATGGGCGCTTGGATCACGTATGGAATCGGCAGCGAAGGAATGGACCTGCCTGGATTTGTGGTCCTGCAATCGGGACCGCGGGGCCCCCGCAGCGGCGCGGCGCTGTGGTCGAGTGGTTTTCTTCCCACCGCCTACCAGGGCGTTCCCTTCCGTTCCACGGGTGACCCGATTCTCGATCTCTCCAGTCCCAATGGCGTCTCGCTGGCGCATCAGAAAGATGCACTCGATGCGATAGGCGATCTCAACCGCGCCCACCTGCTCGAAACCGGCGATGATGAAATCGCAACCCGCATCGCATCCTACGAGATGGCCTTCCGCATGCAGTCCAGCGGTCCTGAGCTGATCGATCTTGGCAAAGAGTCAAAGGATACGCTGGCAATGTACGGCGCCGAGCCGGGCAAGGGGTCGTTTGCCAATAACTGTCTACTGGCGCGCCGCCTGGTGGAACGCGGTGTGCGGTTCGTGCAGCTCTATCACTCCGATTGGGATCATCACGGCGGGCCCACCCAGAACCTGGGAGCGCCGCTGGAGCAGGTGACACGCGAGATCGATCAACCGTGCGCGGCGCTCGTTCGCGATTTGAAACAGCGCGGGATGCTGGATGAAACGTTGGTCATCTGGAGCGGCGAGTTCGGGCGCACACCGATGGGCGAAGTGCGGGAAGCCCAGGTGGGCCGCAATCATCACATCGACGCCTACACTTTGTGGATGGCCGGTGGAGGAACCAGGCCAGGAATCACGGTGGGCGGAACCGACGAGTTAGGATTCTCGCCTGCCGAAGAGCGTATCGAAGTCCACGACATTCATGCCACCATCCTCCATCAACTCGGCCTGGATCACACCAAGCTCACACACAAGTTCCAGGGGCGTGATTTCCGGTTGACCGACGTGGGCGGCAAGATTCTCAAGAAGCTTCTCGCCTGAACCAGAACATTGGTGAGCCGGGCGGGACTCGAACCCGCGCGGCGACGTGCTCAAGGCGGCGGTGGAGCGGGCGCGGGTCGATCCACCTGCTCTTTACGCCGGGCCGTCACGGGGCCATCAGCGGGCAGTGTTGTGGTTGCTGGGGTCCGGGCTCAGCTCGACGGCGGGAGCGTGCATGGAGGGCGGGGTGCTCGACGCCGATGACCGGCGGGCGGCCGCGGGACCACCGGGACGGCGGCGCAAGTACCTGGCGGCGCGACAAGGTGATGCCTACTCGCAAGCCTCTTCGATCAAAGACTGCAATTCTTCCGGGACATCTTTCTCATTCAGAACCATCCACCGGACGGCTTCCTGTTCAGACACCCATTCACAATGCGGGCGCGGGCCCTGCATCTGCGAGATGAATGCTCCACATAATACCGGCCTTTGCGCGAGCGGTAGAGATCCTGGTGGTTCCATTGGGATCCGGTGTTCACTGTCCAGAGCTAAGACCGTCTTAGCTGTAAACGGGCGAAGGCCGTCTTAGCTGAGATATTCCTGGGTGAATGCCCGGATCGGATCTGACAATGGAAATTCGAGACTACATGTCAAAGTTGGGGAAGAAGGGCGGGGCCAAAGGTGGCAAAAAGGCCGCGTCCAATTTGACGAAGGCCGAGCGCACGGCGCGCGCGCAGAAGGCCGCGGCGGCATCGGCCAAGGTGCGGAGCCGGAAGGCGCGGGAGCGGAAGAAGGCCGAGAAGGATCAGGGAGGAAGGTGAGGAAACGGCGTGGACAAGAATAATCCCAAGAAGCGCAGCGATCAGGGGAACCCTTCGCGAAGTGGAGTTTGGCAGATAGCGGGATGGTTCCTGCTTATCGCGTTTGGCGGTTGGCTGTATTGGATGGTCGAACATCGCGTATGCGTTTGGCTTGGAAGCGAAGGCGCATGCGGTGAGTTCGAGGTTCGTAGATGAAGTGCTCAGTGTGTGGGTGAGCGAAAGAAAGGGAGCGCGTGAAATGGCCGTCTATCGACCGACCTACACCGACCAGAATACGGGCGAAGTGAAACACGCCGCGGTGTGGTGGATCAACTTCACCTTCGCCGGGAAGCGTGTCCAGGAGTCCACCAAGAGCAAGCGCAAGACGGTTGCCGTCGAATATGAAAAGCGGCGGCGGCGGGATCTCGAACAATCCCTCGCCGGCATGTCTGCGGAGCGGCCATCAGATCGCATCCGTTCCGTTGCGGACGTTCTCCAGCCCTACGTCGATACTCACCACCTGAACCATCGACCGAGCGCTACCGCCTTCACGAAATCGGCGTGCAAGAACACGGCGCGGCTGCTCGGTTCGGTGTTGCTACCCGATCTCACCGAGGACCGCATCAAGGTCTACATCGGCGACCGGCTGAAAGAGCGCGGCGGGGCGAACAATCAATGCTGAGCTTGGGGAATTGAGCCGGGCCATGGGCCGCACATGGCGCGAACTGTGGCCGCGGGTGAAGAAGCTGGAAGAGAACCACGAAGTAGGCCGGGCGCTGTCACCCGAGGAAGAGAAGCGGCTGCTGGAGGCCGCGGACGCAAACCGTTCTCAGAATGTCCGCATGATGGTCCGCGTTTCGCTGCTGACTGGCTTCCGGGCTGGCGAACTGTCCGCGCTGGCGTGGGGGCAGGTGGACCTTGCCGGGCGCGTCCTGACGGTTGGCAAGTCAGGTGCCGATGAATGAGGACTTGTTCAAGTGCTCACGATGCACGCCGGATGGTTCACTGAGCGATTCGGGCAGGCGAAGCCGATCCGGAGCGGCCCAGCGTCGAACTGAAGACCGCTTGGGACACGATCCGGAAGAAGGCGAAGGTGTCTTGCCGTTGGCACGATCTGCGGCATACCGTCTGCACCAAGATGGCAGAGGCGGGCGTTCCTGAATCGACCATGCTCGCCATCATGGGCCACATGAGCCGGGCCATGCTGGAGCGCTACAGCCACATTCGAATGAAGGCGAAGAGGGAAGCGGTAGAGTCGCTGAGCCTGACGCCAAACTCAAAGGGAGTCCCCATGGTTTCCCCCATGGTGAAGGTTCCTGGCCGCTTTCACTGTTCTGTAAACCATTCATTCTATTGGTGAGCCGGGCGGGACTCGAACCCGCGACCCTTTGATTAAAAGTCAAATGCTCTACCGACTGAGCTACCGGCCCGGTTTTACGGATGGTGGGACAACTGACGCCTCTCGCTAGGTTAGCATATCCGGGCCAGCGGCCCGTACAGTTCCGGGCGGCGAAACCGGAAAAGATAATCGGGCTCGCTGCGAGCCTCCTCGATCATCCCGGGCCGCAACTCCGCCACTAACATGCCGGGCTCGCCGGTTGCCGCGCACCACTCCGCCAACATCTCCCCACGTGGACCGCACACCATTCCCCCG
>JAENWC010000377.1 GCA_016650235.1 Terriglobia bacterium | reverse complement strand
GGGCACGATTGCCCGCCCTCAGCAACACAAATTTTTCATCACCTCAAGTGGGCCGCCCTGCGGCCCATACTGGTTCATCGGCGGCCGATAAGCCTCTGCCGATGGACATTGGCCTATGGCATCAAGGTATCAGACCGTTCCAGTGGTGCGCGGGGCCTCACTTTTGGATTTGGGCGCCTGACACGGAGTTTGGCTCGACGCGGCGGGTTCGTCACTGGTCACTGTATGGCCAGTGTGACGCCTTGCTGGCTGAAGGCCTCACCGATTTTTACAGTGAGCGGGACGGCCGGGCCCTGGCTCATTTGTTCGTCGATCCAAACGTTGAACTGGAGTATGCCTGCCACGGTGTGGGGAGCCGGGCCTGCATAAAGGACGGCAGCCTGGACTCCGCCGACGAAGATGTTGACCGGCGCGAGGGGCAATGGCCCAGCGCCTTCGGCGACCAGGCCGGTGGGGATGGGAGTGGAGAAGATTCCGCCGCCGGCTCCGTATAGTACGACGACGGAGCCTCTTGGGGCGGGGATGGATGGGGAGTTCAAGGATCCGTTCTGGTTCAAAATTGCGCCTTGGCCGCGGCCGGAACCGTCGGATGTGAAAAGAATGGGCGCGGTTTCCGCGGTTGCGACGGTGAGTGTTTCCGACAACAGGCCCTGATAGGATACCTCGATCAGAATGCGCGGGCGGCCGGAGGCCTCAAACGGGATCATGGCGTTGATCTGCGTGGCGCTGACGTAGAGGAGCGGCGCCGGCACACCATTGATTAGCACGCGGACGCCCCCGAGGGTGGTCTCGAGGATGCGTCCGGGGATGAGGCGCGCGGCGGCCGGTTCCCGAGGGCCAAGGTCCTTGCCATAAAGGATGAGCGTGGAGCCGGGGGCAAAATCGCGCAAGAGGCCCGCGCCATTGGAGATTTGGCTTATGGTTGGGACGGCGCCGGATACGTCGAGCACAACGGGGATGGATTGCGGCGTATGAATGCCGCCGGGGGCAGTGACAATAATGTTGCCGGTGTGAATGCCGGTGGGCAAGCCCGCGGCGGTGACCGATACGCTGAAGTTGGCCGGTGTGTTTGCGTTGGGCGGTGTAATGGAGAGCCATCCAGGCGAGGTGGCAACGGCGATTCCGGTGGGATAGGGGGAAGTGACGGAAAACACTTGCGCCGGAGGGGGAGGACCGGTGACGGTGGCGCTGAACCGGAATCCGCCGGGGGTGATTGTGAGCGGCTCGGCGGCAGTGACGGTGAGGGTGACGGAAACAAGCTGGCCGCCGCCCGCCGCGCCCGGGGACGAGATGACGATGCTGCCGCGGTAGATGCCGGGTGCAAGACCGGTGGGATTGACGCCGGCGCTGAGCGCTTGCGGAGTGATGCCGGAGGCGGGAGTGACGTTGAGCCAAAGTCCGTTGACCACTTGCGTGGTGATGTTGGTGGCAGGGGATGAGGAGATGAGGACCGTTTTGGCGGGGGGCGGCAGTCCGCCAGCCGGGACCTGGAACTCGAGGACACTGGGATTGGCGGTAAGGTTGGGGGAACCGGAAACGATCAGGGTTACTTTGACGTTGGTGGGGGCCACATTGATGGCCGAGAGCGTGATGGTTCCCGTATAAGTGCCGGCCAGCAGAAGGGACGGATCGACGGTGACGTCGAGGGTTGTGGGTGTGACGCCTCCATCGGGTTCGATACGGAGCCATCCGGTGGAGTTGGCTTGGGCGTTGAAGGTGATGTTAGTGATGTAGGAGACGTTGAGTTTTTGGAGGGCCGGCTTGAGGTTTCCGATATGGTATTGAAAGGTGAGAGGGCCGGAAGTCATCCAAAGGCCTTCCGTCGTGGAGATGTTGAGGGTGACCGCCACTAATTGCGAAAGAGGCGGAATGGTGGTGTGAGTAACGGTGATGATGCCGTTGTGGACGCCGGGGGAAAGGCCGGTGGGGTCGACCGAAACGGTGACTGTCGAGGGAGTGAAGAGGCTGGGGCTGGACAGAGAGATCCAACTTACACCGGAGCTCATCGAGTATCCGGTGCCTGGGCCGCCGATGGTGAAGGACTGGGAGGGAAGAGGGAGCGTGTCTGCGACGGAATAGAAGAAAGCCAACTGCGCCGGGTTCACTGTTGACGGGGCGGCGGAAGTGACTTGGAGCGTGACGTTGATCGTGACGGGGCTGTTGGTCGCGCCGGTGCCGGTGACGGTGAGCGTAGCGGTGTAGGTTCCCAGGTCGAGACCGGTAGGGTGGACGTTCACCGAGAGGATGGCCGGCGTGTTGGCGAAAGAAAGAGAGTAGTTGAGCCAGAGCGCTCCGCTGGAGGAGACGCTGAGCGGGACGACGCCCGCGGTGCTGACGATGGAGACGGTTTGGGAGGGCGGGAATTGGGCGCCGGCCGTCTGCAGAAAGAACATCGTGGTGGGGGAGACCCCGAACGCGGCGTATGAGTTAGCGGGGAGCAGGAGGGAAAGGGCGAGGGCGGGGAGGAAGGAAATCTTGCTCATAAATGGCGCGGAATCGCGTCGACTCTGGGCTTACGCTATCAGTTGTGCCGGATGGATGCAAGCACCTCGGTAGCGTAATATAGAGAAGAGCAAGATGACAAATGAAGCGATGATTGAGGCCATTGGCCTCAGCAAATACTATGGCGACTTCGCGGCAACGCGGGATGTCAGTTTTGTGGTGCCGCGCGGGCAGGTGTGCGCGTTCCTTGGCCCCAACGGGGCCGGCAAATCCACCACGATGAAGCTGTTGACGGGGTATCTTTCGCCGAGCGCGGGAACCGCGAAGATTGCCGGCTACGATGTGTTCAGCGAGCGGCTACGGAGCGCGGCCCGGCTGGGATATTTGCCTGAAAACGGTCCGTTGTATCCGGAGATGACGCCGCTCGGTCTGTTGCGGTTTTTCGGGCAGGCTCGGGGGCTGAACGGGGCCAGGCTTCGGAGCCGGATTGAGGCGGTGACGGGGCAATGCGCACTGGAAGAGGTACTTGAGAAAAGCATTGCAAAGTTATCCAAAGGTTACCGCCAGCGTGTAGGTATGGCTCAGGTTTTGCTGCATGAGCCGGATGTGCTGATTATGGATGAGCCGACGACGGGGCTGGATCCGAACCAGATCCGGGAAGTGCGCGAACTGATACGGCAGTTGGGCGAGACCAAGACGGTGTTGCTATCGACACATATTCTGCAAGAGGTCGACGCGGTAGCCAGCCGCGTGATTCTGATTCATGCGGGGCGCGTGGTGTTCGACGGAGAACCGGCCGGGATGACGGCGCACGGGGCGACAATGGATGAGGCGTTTTATGCACTGACGGCGAAGGCGGGGGGCAGCTCATGCGAAGCCGCCGGCGTGTAATCGGGGCTGTGTTCCGGCGGGAGTTTTTCTCTTATTTCGGCTCGCCGACCGGGTATGTGTTCATCACTTTATTCGTGTTCCTGAGCGCGGTAGCGGCGTTCTGGCAGGAGCGTTTTTTCCTCAACAACCTGGCTAATCTCGACCAGTTGAACCTGTACTTCCCCTATCTGCTGGTGTTTCTGATTCCCTCCATCACGATGTCCCTGTGGGCCGAGGAGCGCAAGCAGGGGACCGAGGAACTGCTGCTGACATTGCCGGCCGGAGACGGAGAACTGTTGCTAGGTAAGTACTTTGCAGCTCTAGGGATTTACACCGTAGCTCTCATGTTTTCTTTGAGCCATGTTGTGGTGCTGTTCTGGTTGGGGAGTCCGGACATTGGGATGCTGGCGTCCACCTATCTGGGCTATTGGTTATTGGGTGCGGCGCTGCTTCCGCTCGGCCTGCTGGCATCGCAGTTGACCGATAACCTGACGGTGGCCTTTATTCTTGGCTCCGTATTGTGCGGGGCACCGGTGTTTCTGCGCAACGCCGGGGCCATTCTGACCGGAGGGACCGTACGTTTGGCCGAGCAGTTGTCGGCGGTGGAGCAGTTCCGCGAGCTGTCGGCCGGGATTGTGACGTTGTCCTCGCTGGTGTATTTTGTGGCGCTGGGAGCCGGCGTTTTGTATTTGAACATTGCGCTGGTGGGGCGGCGGCGATGGCCTGTGAAGGCTGGCTCGCCGCGGCTCGGGCTGCACTATCTGGTGAGAAGTCTTGCGCTGCTCGCGGCCGCCGGGGCGTTGACGGTGATGGCCTCGCGCAGCCTGTGGCGGCTGGATGCCACCAGTGAACAAGTGCATTCGCTTTCCGCCGATACGCTGAAGTTACTGCGAGGGTTAGATGCGAAGCGTCCGGTATTCATACAGGCGTATCTGAGTCCGGAAGTACCGCGCAGTTACCTTCCGGTGCGCAACAATATTTCGAGTTTCCTGCGGGAGTTTTCCGCCCTCGGGCGCGAGCGTGTGAATGTGCGGATTCTGGAGACGGTGAAGTATTCCACCGAGGCCCGCGAGGCCAGGGAACGCTACGGGATACAGCCGTTCCGGGTGCCGGTGACCGAGGAGAGCGCATCGGCCAGCAATGAGATTTTCCTCGGTCTGGTGTTTACGTGCGGGGGCGAGGAGTTTGTGATCCCGATGTTTGATCGGGGCCTGCCGGTGGAGTATGAGTTGATGCGGAGCGTCCGTGTGGTGTCGCGGGCGGCGCGCAAGAAGGTAGGGATACTGCGGACAGGGGCGAAACTGTTTGGCGGATTCGATTTTCAGACCAAGCAACAAACCACCGACTGGTCGATCGTGGCGGAGTTGAAGAAGCAGTATGAGGTGGTGCATGTGCCCCCGGATGGGGATTATCCCGAGGATCTGCATGTGCTGATCGCGGCGCTCCCGCATACGTTGACTCCGCCGCAGCTCGCCCGGCTTACCGGATATGTGCAGAAGGATAGGCCGGCGTTTATTCTCGTAGATCCACTGCCTGCCTTCAACGTGAGCTTATCTCCCGCCGCCTCGGGAGCGCAGCCGGAAAATCCGTTCCAGCCCGCGCCTGCCGTGGAGACGGCGGCTACCGATGTGCGGCCGCTGTTGAACGCGCTGGGGGTGGAGTGGGACACGCGGCGGATCGCCTGGGACACTTACAATCCGCATCCGGAGCTGCGTAATCTTCCGCCGGAGATCGTTTTTGTCGGCAAGGGCGGGTTCTCGGCAAAGGAGGAGATCACTGCCGGGTTGCAGGAGATGGTGCTGCTGTATCCGGGCTATCTGAAAGGCCATCTGAAAGGCAATGACGGGAAAGGATTTCAGCCTCTACTGAGCACCGGGCCGGGGTCGGGGTTGATGCGCTGGGATCAACTGGTGCAGCGGAGCATGTTCGGGACGGCGATGGCGCAGGGACTGCCGCACAAACCAACCAATGAGACCTATACGCTGGCGGCCAAGGCCGGCCGGTCGATTGTCGTGGCTGATGCGGATGTCATGGGCGAGGAGTTTTTCACTTTGCGCAAGCGCGGGGTGGAGAATCTGAATCTGGACAACGTCTCGTTTGTGTTGAACGCGATTGACGATTTGGCCGGCGAGCGGAGTTTCATCGCCCTGCGCAAGCGGCGGCCGCGGCACCGGACGCTGGAAGCGGTGGAGGCTCGGACGCGTGTGTACGAGGAAAAACGGGACCAGGAAGCGACGACGGCCGCGGCGACGGCGGAGCGGCGGCTGCGGGAGGCACAGGCGCGGCTGGATGCGGCGGTAGCGCAGGTGAGTGGGCGGACCGATCTGGATGAGCAGGCCAAATCGATCATGATCAACAATCTGCAAACGGCGGAGACGCGGCGCTTGCAGGTGGCGCGGGCCAACATTGAGGAGGAGCGGGGACGGCAGATCGAGGATGCGCGGGCGGTTATGGAATCTTCGGTAAAGGGGATTCAGAATACGATCAAGCTCCTGGCGGTGAGTCTGCCGCCGATTCCGGCATTCGTGCTGTTTGTGTGGATGTCGCTCAGGAAGCTGCGGCGGGAACGGTCGCGGATTGGGAGTGAGCGGCTGGTGGAGAAGGCAGCGGCATGAGAAACGAAACGGCGCGGACAGCGATATTCGCCTTGGCGGCGGCGGGGCTGGTGGGTGGCGCGGCCTATTTGCAGCCGATCACCTACAGTCCGGAGATTTTCTCGGATCAGGGTGAGGTGTTTTTCCCTGAGTTCCGGGATGTGATGGCGGTGAAGGCGATCGAGGTGGTTGGTTACGACGAGGCCGAGGCAACGGCGCGGCCCTTGAAGGTGGAGTTTCGAAAAGGGCGCTGGGTGTTGACCTCGCATAGCGATTATCCGGCCGAGGCCAAGGACCGCTTGGCCAAGACGGCGTCGGCGCTGCTGGATCTCAAACGGGAGATAGTGGTGAGCGACCGTATGGAGGATCAGGGCAGGTACGGCGTAATCGATCCGCTGGATACGCGCAGCGCGAGTTTGACGGGGCGGGGAAAGCGGGTGACGCTGCGGGACGCGCAGGGAGCGATGCTGGCGGAGTTGATTCTGGGCGATGCGATGAAGGAGAAGCCGGGGTACCGGTATGTGCGGACGCCAGGGGCCAAGCGCACCTATGCGGTGAAGACGGATGCGGAGGCATCGGCGCGGTTTGAGGACTGGGTGGAGTCGGACCTGTTGAAGGTGAGCGCGGGGGATGTCGAGAAGATCACGGTGAACAGCTACACGCTCGATGAGATGCAGGGACGGCTGCTGAACATGCAGCGGACGGTGATGGTCCGCGATAAAGAGAACTGGAACGCGCAGGCCAAATCGATTGCGGCCGCGCTCAGTTCATTGCGCGTAGTGGGCGCGCGGCCCAAGCCGCCTTCATTGGCGCAGCAGTTGCGGTCCAAGCAGTTGTCGATGACGCTCGAGAATGTGATGAGCCTGCGGCAGCGCGGCTACATCATTACACCGGACGGGCGGCTCCTGGCCAAGTACGGGGAGTTGCTGGTGGAGACCAGCAAGGGGCTGGTGTATCAGTTGCGATTTGGCGAAGTGGTGGGGGAGACATCGGCGTCGGGCAAGCCGAGCGAGAACCGGTTCCTGTTTGTGACCGTGGGGACCAAGACGCCGGAGACCGAGACGCTGGCGTCCGCGCTGCACAACAAGTTCGCGGATTGGTACTACGTGATCTCGGCGGCGGACTTTGCCCGGATCCGTCCGGGGGGGACGCCTCAGATGCCCTCTGCCCAGCAGGCGCCGGTTGCTCCACCTGCCACGGCTCCATCTACGCCACTGGCACCGCCGGCGGGGCCGCCGCGATAGCGCCGAAGCAAAGCAATAAATTGATTAAAAGTGATTGATTAAAAGTGATTGACAGCGCGCTTGGATGTCTTGACACGGATGTCCAGCAGGAGTAGATTTACAGAACGACTTGCCAGCAGGTCTCATCGTTTCCGGTTGGGAGGTTTCTTTGACCAAACGAGTTTTAGGCGCATCCAGATGCCCTTTATGGCTGGTTGCCCTCTGTCTATCGGTGTTGAGTATTCCTGCTTTGGCAAGTCCGATCGAATTCAATTTCACCGGCACCGTCACGCAGACT
>JAENWC010000376.1 GCA_016650235.1 Terriglobia bacterium | reverse complement strand
GCAAAGTAGAAATGTCCCCTTTGGTCGGTTCGGGCTGAGGGTGCGTGTTAGAGTGTTGGCGTCCGCGAGGGGTCGCGCCCAAGCGGATGCCCAAGGCCGACGCGACGACGGGGCTGGCTCCGAAGAAAGCATCGGCAAGGAACCCTCTGGTGGCGGCAGCAAAGTTGCCATCAGAGGGTTTTGTATTTGTAGCTCCAGCCTTTGTTTGGTGAAGCCTTGGGGGAGCTGAGGCCTTGGGCAATCAAACGCGAAGCCCGCCGGGCGGGTTTGGCCCGGCGTTCCTTGTTCGGTTTTTGGTTTGGTCTCAACTCGTCGCATTGGCAATCGCAAGAGCTTTGTTCAGTCTGGGCGCGGGCCGCTCAAAGAATCTATCCATCCAGCGGCTCTTGCCGCCCGCATTGGGCCCCTTGCGCGGTTTGGCTGGCGTCGAGCTCGCGGCAACGGTGGCGGCGGGTTTGCTCTGATCGCATTCCTGTACACGCAGATAGCGGCCCGAGAATTGCATCGCAATGGTGCCGTCCAACCGCCGTTCGACCCGCAGCTTGGCACCGCGCATTCCCGTTCGAATATCGCCACGATCAATCTGGTAAAGCTTGCCCTGATACTGCACCGTATAACCGTTACTGACTTGACGCTGTTCGACATGACTGAGAATCGCCGCCGCGTCGTGTCCTTTCCCAAGCACGCGGTGCGCATCATCGGCACTAGCCGCTTCCACTATCAATGTCTGGTTCCACCACGGCAGAAATTCGGTGTTTGTTTAGGTAAGCATTGGCTTTCTCCAGCGTGCGGGCTTTGGCCACACGTAATCCTTTCACGAGCCCATCCTGTGCCGTTAAAAAGCTGCGCTCCACCCGCCCTTTGGCCTGCGGAGTGTGGGCCGCTATCCAGGCGATGCCCAACTCCCTCAATGCCCGCCCGATCTGCGTCGGCGGCATCTCCACCGGATCCTTGTCTACTCCCGGCTCGTCCCGCTTGCGCTTTTCTGCCGTCTCAAACAGACTCGCCTTGTCGGTATAAAACGCCACTGGACGCCCATTCAGTTCCAGGTATCCCCAAAGCAAGCGCATGTTCTCCGCCGTTGAATCACTGCGTACGAACCGCGCGTATAGTCGGCTGGTCGCATCGTCAATCATCGAGATCAGATAGATCCGCTCCCCTCGCCCCTCCAGCCAGTCGTGATCGGAGGTGTCCCACTGCACCAACTCTCCACGTCGGCTCCGCCGCTCGCGCCGCGGATGCACTCGCTCCATCTTCTGCTGGTTTGCTTTCCACAACCCGGCTTCGATCATCCACTTCCGTACCGTCTCTTTGCTGACCGCCAAATTGTGCTTCTTGCCCAAGTACTCACACGACAGTGTGGGCCCGAATCCTGCATAGATCGGATCGGCCAGAATCCTTACTGCCTGTTGTTGCTTGGCCTCCGCAATCCTTCGTCGTGATGGCTTCCCGCATAATCCGTGAATCACCACCTTGTCGCCACACTTGTTGAGCGCATACAACAGCCGTTTCACATGCCGCACCGTTACCCCAAGTTCGGCCGCAGCTTCTGGCTGCGTAATCAATCGCTTCTTAGCTTTTTTCAACGTCACCAGCCGGTCTCTTTCAGCCTGAGTCATTAGTAGTTGTCCTTCTTGCATCCCCCAAGCTTGGGGTTGTCAAGGGGACATTTCTACTTTGCTCTAAGGGGACATTATCATTTTGCTGCGACAGCGCCTCGTCCGAGCTTCCTCGTCCGAGCGTGAAGCTGCGAAAAATGAGCCGCGAGAATGCACTCCATTGCTTCTGGCTTTTCAGCTTTTCCATTTCCACCTGGAAATGCGGCTGTTTCCGCAGGCTGTAATCGACGGATGAATGCTGCGCCGGTAGCACGAGTGACTATGCACTCCACCTAATCACTGGGGTCATTTCGAGTATGCCTATTTAGCGGAGCTTGCCGCCCGAATGCCACTTCTCCGTCTAGACCCGTCGGGCTATTTCTTCGCGCCGGCGGGTGTGATGTCGGTCACCGGAAGGTCCCAATGTGCCAGCAATATCGCAAAGCGCCGTTGTTCCTCGCGTTTGAAAGTCTCCTGGTCAGGCCAGAGCTGCTTCGTGATCCGCTCTTCGTCAGGATTGGCTGTCGTGGCCACTGTCGAATTCTTGAACCGAATCGTGACGCGATAATCCCAACGCCCATCCTCGGTCGTGTGGTAGGCAGGCTGCTCAATTTTCACCGAGGTCATACGGCCACTCTCGACGATCTTCTGGAGCAGGGGGTAGTGGTTCTTGAGGAACAGTTGCAGGAATTCCTGCTGATGCCCCCATTGCACCTTGTAGTAGTACTCCACTGTGTAGGGCTGGTCATTTGCCGCTCGTGGCGGGGCTCCCTGGGCAAACAGCAACTGCGCAAAGGCTGAAAGCAACAGCGCAAAACGTATGTTTCTCATAGATCCTCCAACTGCTTCTAAGTTGATTTGGATTCTATCAATGTGCGAAGGGTACCCGCCGCGAGACGGTGCCCACTATGGCGCCAGTTGAAGTGAGCGCTTGTTCGAGCGTGGGAGCATTGGAGCCTTGCTGCGGCAGGACGGACGGCTTGGCCAAGCCGAAGTCGAGTATCTGAACGACCCCGCCGGGAGTGATCATGATGTTGGCCGGCTTGATGTCGCGGTGGACCACTCCTTTCTCATGGGCGACCTCCAGACCGGTGGTGATCTGGCGGCAAATCTCGATCACTTCATCCGGGGGAAGGCCGTTTTTTGAGGCGGCTTCGGCTAGGGTTCGACCCGGAATCAACTTGAGGACCAGATACCGCGCCGCCTCCGTTTCGCCGTTCTCGTAAATGGCGGCGATGTTGGGACGATTCAGCGAGGCAAGCACGCGGGCTTCCCGCTCCAGCCGCGCCATGCGTTCTTCATCACCGGCCAACGAGGCCGGAAGCAGTTTGATGGCGACGCTGCGGCCGAGCCGCGTGTCTTCGGCCTGATAAACCTCGCCCATGTCTCCGGCGCCCAGCTTACCGGTGATGCGGTACCTTCCCAACAGACTACCGGCCATATATTCCGCCAACATATCTCGCCGGTTTTGACAGGGGGCGCGAGAGAACTCTGATTGTAATGATTCTTGCGGCTATAATCGAATTTTCCCAACAAGTCTTAGAGACCCAGGGGCCTTCGTCATGGTTGGCAGAACATTGGACCACTACCGCATTCTCGAGCAGCTCGGCGCCGGTGGCATGGGGATAGTGTACCGGGCACGGGACGAGAAGTTGAAGCGCGATGTCGCGCTGAAGGTGTTGCCCTCCGGCACGCTGGCGGATGAGGGAGCGCGGAAGCGCTTCCGTCGTGAAGCGCTGGCGCTGTCGCAGCTCAACCATCCCAATATTTGTACGATCTATGAAATCGGAGAGACGGACGGCCAGACGTACATAGTGATGGAATACGTCGAGGGCAAGCCGCTCAGCGCGTCGATCCCTTCCGGCGGCCTGGCAATTGAAATCGCGATCCGGCACGGAGCGCAGATCGCCGATGCGCTGAGCCACGCGCACGAACAGGGGCTGCTGCACCGCGATCTGAAAAGCTCCAATGTGATGGTGACCCGGCAAGGGCGCATCAAGCTGCTGGACTTCGGGCTGGCCAAGCAGGTGGTGCCTGGGCCAATGGAGGAGACGCGCACCGAGGATGAGTTGACGGAGAAAGGCGCGGTCGTTGGGACGCTGGCCTATATGGCGCCGGAGACGTTGCGCGGCGAGCCGGCCGACGCGCGGTCCGATCTTTGGGGGCTGGGAGTGATCCTGCACGAAATGGTGGCCGGCGCGCGTCCGTTTCATGGGAAGACGTCGTATGCCTTAACCTCGGCGATTCTGCGGGAGCCGGCGGCGGCGCTGCCGGAGGCAACGCCGGCATGGGTGCGTGGCATTGTGCAAAAGTGCCTGGCCAAGGATGCAGGACAGCGGTACCAAACTGCGGTGGAGTTGCGCGCCGCGCTGGAGACAGTGTCGCCGGGCCCATCCGTAGCGCCCGCTCCGGCCAAGCGTTTTGCATACCGCTGGTGGATAGTGGCAGCGGCAGTCATAGCTCTGGCGGTGTGGCAGGGGTCGCGGCTGCCGCGCTGGAGCGCCGCCCCCGGCCGCATCGAATCGGTGGCGGTGCTGCCATTCGACAACCTCTCGAAGGACCCGGACCAGGAGTTCTTCGCCAAGGGGATGACCGAGCAGCTAATCACGGACCTTTCGAAGATCCGGGCGCTGCGTGTGATATCGCGGACGTCCGTCATGCGGTACCAGGGCGCGCACAAGCCGCCGCTGCCGCAGATCGCTTCGGAACTGGGTGTGGACGCGATAGTGGAGGGCTCGGTGATGCGCTCGGGCGACAAGGTGCGAATCACGGCGCAGTTGATCCAGGCCCGGGGCGACCAGCACCTTTGGGCGGAGAGCTATGACCGGGATTTGAGCGAGGTGCTGGGGTTGCAGCGGGAGGTGGCACGGACGATCGCCAGCGAGATTCGCATCTCGGTAACCCCTCAGGAGCAGGCGCTTATGTCCGCTGGCCGCCGCGTGGATCCGGAGGTCCACCAACTCGTGCTGCGAGGCCGTTACTATGCCGACAAGGGTACCGAGGACGACTGCAAGAAGGCTCTCGATTACTTCGAGCAGGCGATCGCCCGGGATCCGAATTACGCTCCGGCACATTCCGGAGTTGCATTGGTCTACCGGAGCCTGGCTACCGTCTACTTGCCGCCAAGGGAGGTGATGCCGAAGGCCAAAGCAGCGGCGGAGAAAGCGTTGCGGCTCGACGAGACGCTGGCGGAGGCTTGGACCATTTTCCCGCTCGCGATTTTTCCCGCCGGCAGGACAACCACACAACGGATCCCCGCGCGCGCCGCATAAGCGGCGGCGGAGGCCGAAGTGTTTCCGGTCGACGCGCAGATGAGAGTCTG
>JAENWC010000375.1 GCA_016650235.1 Terriglobia bacterium | reverse complement strand
CCCATCCCGGTGCGGCATTTGGATCGTTGTCGAAGCCGAACACGCCGCCTGCGCCAGCGTGCTTGTAGAACAGGTATGCGCTGAAATCAACGCGGTCGCGCACCTTTCCACCCAGCAGATCGCAGACTGGCCGATTAAACGCCTTGCCGACCAGATCCAAACACGCCACCTCGATGGCCGCATACGTCCGCGTGTGCACATCCAGCGGGTTCTCACCGGGAACCAGATAGGTCTGGCTGCGTTCAATCGAGCTTCCGCGATCCATCGCCGCACGGTCCCGCTCGGCGCGCGCGCCCTGCTCCATCCACAACGGGGTGAGCTGGAACGGATCACGCCCCACCACAAGATCGCGTACCGATTCGAGTGCCGCCAGCGGAGCCTCGCCGCCGTATGTTTCACTGATGCCCGTCAATCCGTCGGTGGTGGTGAGTTCAACGATCGTGCGCAGCGCGTACGGCGCGTGCCGCCCATAGGAACTGCGCAGAGGCCCGTCGGCGATGGCGACGGGATGGAGGCGAAGCCCGGAAATCTTCATCGGCGCCCCGTGGGACTAGCGCCGCGCGCCGCGCTGCGGATTCTTCAGCTTGTTCTGCCGCTTCTTGTGATCCTTACGCTTCGGCTTGCTGATGATAAAGGTTCCGCTACCCACGTATTCCGACTTGTACAGTTTATCTTCGGCCAAAATTGTGCTCCTTAGTGATTAGTTTACAGTCTACCATCCTAACACTCGATGATATTCTCCAGGGATGTCTAACTGGGCGCGTCTCTTCGTGTTCACATCGCTTCTGGCCGCCGCCACCGGCATCGCTCCGGCGCAGCTTACATCCGCCCAATAGCTGCACGAGTTCCAGACTCGAAATCTGCGCCGAATATGTGGCCAGCCTCGACGATGCGCATTGTTCTTTCTACAACGATTCGGCCTTTTCTGCCGCCAGTGGAATCTATCCTCGTTCGTCAAGCCGCCGTTTCCGTGCTGCCCTATCCCGCCGCACCAATGACTTGCATCACCGTTACCGCCGCGCCAATGATCCCCGTGTTCCGGCGCAACCCGGCCGGCACAATCGGCGTGCCCGAAGCAAACCGGTTGATCGTCCTCCGCGGCGTGTACTCGCGCAGCCTGGAGAACAACGGCTCTCCGAACTGCGTCAATCCTCCACCCAGCACAATCACGTCCGGGTCCAGCAGGCTGATTACGCTGCCCAGCCATGCCGCGATCTGTCGCGCCATCCCGTCCAGCACCTGCAACGCCTCCACGTTCCAACCGGCAATCGCCTTGCCCAACTCTTCCGGAACGATGCTGGCCTTGGCCAGCGCCGTCCCCGATGCGAACGCTTCAATGCAGCCAATGCTGCCGCAATTGCACGCGGGCCCGTTGCGGTAGTCGATGGTGACATGCCCGCCCTCGGCCGCCGCTCCGTTCTTGCCGTGATAGATCTTCCCATCCAGAATAATTCCGGCCCCAATCCCCGTACTCAACGTCGCATAGAAGACGCTCGCATAACCCTGCGCCGCTCCGAACATCCACTCCGCCAGCGCCGCCGCGTTCGCGTCATTCTCCACCTGGCAGGGCAAACCGTACTTGTCCCGCACCATCGCGGCTAAGCCAACGTTGTGCCAGTGGGGAAGATTGGAAGGGTTGATCACCACGCCCGTCTTCGGGTTCAGTGGTCCCGGCGCGCAGATTCCGATCGCGCCCGTTTCGGCGGTCAACAACGATTCGATCGCCTTCCAGAGCTGCCCGAGTGAAACCTCCAGCGGCTCCTGCGCCAGCGTAGGGACGACCAGCGTCTCCCCCACCTCCGCGTTTCCGTACACACGGCCCGCCGCGATCTTGGTTCCGCCGATGTCGATTCCGAGAACGTGCCGCACATTGACACATTAACATTTTCGATCATATTTGTTTTATTCGATCTCCGTTTACGCTATGATGAGCTTACATGGCGGTAATCACTGTCACGGGAGAGCCTGGATGCCGTACCGAAGAGGCGGCCCGGCTGACGGCGCAGCGGTTGGGATTTGAGTTCATTTCCGAATCGGCGCTGCGGCAAATGATAGTCGAAGAGTTCGGCGCTGAGAACGTAATCCCGGATCGCGTCTACCCGCACGCGCTCACCTCCATTCTGGCCCGCTTGGCCGCGTCGAATCACTTTGTGGTCTGCGCCGCAGGCCTCGAAACGCTGGTCCCGGATTTCCCCGGAGCCATGCGAGTTGCCATCACGGCGCCGGAAACGTTCCGCGTCGGTTCCCTCATGCTGGACCATCGCCTCGAACGCGGCGAGGCTCTGTCTTTACTCAAACACCTGGAACAGGAATCCTCGCATCTTCGCCGCAAGCAGTTCGGGCGCGCCTCAGGCAAAGGCAGTGACTTTGATCTCGTCATCAACGCACAGTCGCTGGCCAGCGAACACATCGCGGAGCTGCTCGAATCCAGCGCCCGGTCGCGCGAATTGACCGGACAGGGTTTCCTGCTCGCCTCGCGCGAGGCGCAGATCCGATTCCAGGTCCGTCTCAAACTCGCCCGCCACGGCATCGCGCCCGCCGGCACCGTAAGCCTGCGGCGCAAGCCCTTTGCCAACGACAGCGAACAGATCTTTGCCAACCTGCTGGACTTCTATCGCATCGCCTGGGAATATGAACCGCGCAGTTTTGCCATTCAATGGGATGAGCAAGGCAAGGTGCAGGAGTCTTTCACCCCCGACTTTTATTTGCCTGAGTTCGACCTCTACCTCGAACTCACCACCATGAAGCAGGCGCATGTGACGCGTAAGAATCGCAAGGTGAAGCTGCTCCGCATCATCTACCCGCGGATTAATATTCAAGTCTTCTACCAGAAAGACTTCCGCGGCTTGATCTTCAAACACGGCCTGGCTGAGTACGTGCCGCAGGCATGAGCAAAGCGCAACCTCCCGGCATCGATCGCATTCTGTTCACTCAAGAGCAGATCGAGGCCCGCATCAAGGAAGTGGCCGCCGAGATCTCCGAGCGTTACCGCGGACGCAGCCTCAAACTCATCGGGGTGTTGAAAGGCTCCGTCTTCTTCCTCTGTGCGCTGGCCCGCCACATCGAGATCCCCGTCAAGATCGACTTCTTGGCCATCTCCAATTTCGCCCCGCACAAGGCAGGCCCCGGCATCGTGCGCATCGCCAAAGATCTGGACGAGCCAATCGAGGGCGAAGACGTCCTGGTGGTGGAGGACATTGTAGATACCGGCTTCACGCTGCGTTATCTTCTACAGACGCTCGCCGGGCGCGGTCCCAACTCGCTCGGCATCTGCACGCTGCTTGACCGGACCTCGCGCCGCATCGTGCAAGTCCCGGTCGAGTTCCGCTGCTTTGAAATCGGTGATCACTTTGTGGTCGGCTGCGGCCTCGACTACAAACAGCTCTACCGGAATCTGGAATACCTTGCCGTGCTCAAGCCGGATCAGTCCATGTCCTGACCTGAGCTTTGCCAGCAGTGCGGCCCGTGCAGCGATGAAACACACCATTCAGGTTCGAATCTACCGTTGTGAGCTGCAGTATGTCGCCGAGTGCCTGGACTTGCCCTTGGTAACGGAAGCGCCCACCCTCGACGAACTGACCGCCAATATCCAGGGAAGCCATTTCGCTGCACCTGGAAGGAGAGAACCTGGAAGAACTGGGGTTGGCGACAAACCCCACCATCCTCGCAACCATGGAACTGCAATCCGCTGCCTGATGGCGAAGCTGCGAACCCTGTCCGGGAAAAGATCGACGTTCACCAAACACTGACTATTGTTCATCACGCCGAGGTGGATCGCGGCACCCTGCACGCGATCTATCGCCAGGCGCTGCGATTTATCCCGGAGTCTGACTTGCGTCCGAACTTCTATTCGGAATGAGCAGCCGAGTTCGAGTGGCGTCGGGACCTAATTCGCTCGGCATCTGCACGCTGCTGGACCGGACCTCGAGGCGCATCGTACAGGTGCCGGTCGAGTTCCGATGCTTTGAAATCGGAGACCATTTTGTGGGCGGCTGCGGCCTCGACCATAAGCAGCTTTACCGGAATCGGGAATACCTGGCCGTGCTCAAGCCGGAAAGCTACGTTATTCCACGCGCAAAGCATTCATCGGATCTACTCTCGCGGCGCGCCTTGCAGGAATATAGCAGGCAAGCCCAGCTGCGGAGAGCAGCAACAGGCTCACCGCGCCCAGCGCGCCCAAGTCCCAGGGAGTGACGCCATAGATGATCCCCGACGCCAGACGTGTGAGCGCCATGGCCAAGGCTAAACCAATCACAAGTCCGATGCCGGTGAGAGTGAGGCCGCGCCGCACAACTTGCCTGACTACTTCTCCGCGAGCCGCTCCCAGCGCCATCCGTATGCCAATCTCATGCGTGCGTTCCGACACGGTAAAAGCCATCACTCCATATATGCCGATCGTCGAAAGCACCAGGGCGATGCCTCCGAATACACCCATCAGGCTTGCCATGTAGCGCAAGGGCGTCACCGATTCATCAATCAGCCGCTGGAACGTCTTCACCTCAAACACGGGCTGGCCCGGGTCGATCTCGCGCAACGCCGCCCGGACCTTTCCGGCCAGGCGCAGCGGATCGCCGTTCGCATCACGCATCACCAGCGTCAAGGATCGCCGTGGAGATTGCGCGAGCGGCAGGTAGGCCAGCGGACGAATGGTGCGATCCGACCAGCGGTGCCTCACATCGGCGGACACGCCTACGATGGTTATCCAAGCCGCCTCCACCTCGGGGTTGTTTCCGATTTGGAATCGCTTGCCCAATGGATTGCCTTCCGGCAGATAACGTCTGAGGAAGGCCGCGTTGACCACTGCCACCCGGCCGGCATCGGCTCCGTCCCGCTGTTCAATGGCGCGCCCCTGCAGGATGGGTATCCGCATGGCGCGGAAGTAGCCGGAGCTAACGGAATCCTGCTGGGTGATGGGCCGGTTGCCCGGTTCGGGCTCGGCCGAATGCTCCATCCGGAAGTTGGAGGAGGATCGTGAATTGCCGTAGGGAATGGAACTGGCCAGCGCTGTTGCGTTATCGAGACGGGTTTCGAGCCCCGCGGTGAATGTTCGAAGTGCGGCATTGTCCGCATAGCGGGACTCAGGCAGATGCAGGCCCATCGTAAGCAACTGCGCTGGAGCCATTCCCGAGGCCGGTTCCAGCAGCGCCCGGAATCCCTTGATCATCAGACCGGCGCCGGCCAGCAGCACGATGGCCAACACGATCTGCACTATCACAAGCGCGCCGCGGATACGGTGGGTTGCGCCGGACGCCGTTGCGCCACGCCCTGCTTCCTTCAGCAGTTGTTGCGAATCGTCGCGTGAGCCAATCCATGCGGAACTGATTCCCGCAAACATCCCCGCCGCCAAACCGATCCCCAGGGTGAACAGGAGGGCTCTTGGATCGACGCCTAACCGTTGCCAGCCGGGCAATCGCATTTCCACTGCCGCCGGCATGCCTTGCTTGATCAGGTCCACTCCCCATAAGGCAAAGAGCACGCCACCGGCGGCGCCGGCCAGCGCCACCAGCACGCTCTCCACCAGCAACAGGCGCAGCAGGCGGAAACGGCCCGCGCCCATCGCCGAGCGCACGGCCATCTCTTTGCCTCGCGCCGACACCCGCGCAAACTGGAGGTTGGCCACGTTGGAGCAGGCGAGCAACAGCAGGAATCCGGTTGCGCCCATGAGCAGGTACATAAACTGCGGCGTCTCCTCGCCGCTCACTACCTCGCGCAGCAAGCCAGTCCTGCCGCCCAGGCCCGCATGGGAGGCCGGATACTGCGTGCTCATTCGTTCGGCGATGGCCGCGATCTCCGCGCTCGACTCCGGCAACGTGGCTCCCGCTTTCAAACGTCCGATGGCCAGTAGATAGAAGTTGCCATCGGCGGCGCGCTGAGCCGTGGAGAAAACGAGCGGCGCCCACAACTCAGCCCAGGCGGGATGCTTCCTGTCATCGGGCACAACCCCGATCACCTGGTGCGCCTCGCCGTTCAGTTCGATCGTCTTTCGCAGGATGCCTGGATCGGCTCCGAACCGCCTTTGCCACAAACCGTTGCTGATGAGCACGACACGGTTGCGCCCAGCCTGCTCCTCTTCATCGAGAAAGGCCCGGCCCATCGGTGGACTCACGCCGAGGGTGCGAAAGAACGCGGCGGACACCTTGACCCCGCGCACGCGTTCGGGCTCGCCGCCGCCGGTGAGATTGACATCCCATCCGTCGATGGCGCTCAAGTCCCGTATGGTACGCGCCTGTTCACGAAAGGCCAGATAGTCCGGCACGCTCATTTCGCGAAGCTGATTCGAGACTCTCGATTCGACGCCTCCCACCGCAACGATGCGGTCGAGATCGGGAAACAGCATGGGCCGGAACAGCAGCGCGTCGGCGAGGCTGAACAGGGCCGTATTGGCGCCAATGCCAAGCGCGAGCGCCAGTCCCGCCATCACGGTGAAGCCGGTTTGCTTGCGCAGGAGACGCGAGGCAAACCGGACATCGCTAAACCATCGGCCCATTGCAAATCTCCTATTCGTAGCGCAGCGCCGCGATCGGATCCACGCGCGTGGCGCGTCGGGCCGGGAGGTAGCTCGCGAGCAACGTGACGCTCAACAACAACAGTGCGACCGCGAGGAAGGTGAGCGGATCGGTGGCGGTGATGCCGTAGAGAAGGCTGGAAAGAACCTGCGTGCCTATGGCGGCGAGCGTGATTCCCAATCCGAGCCCCAGCGAGGCGAGCTTCACGGCGGCAAGACCGGACAGCGTGTTGTTGCCGTCGCGGTTAGAACGGTATTCGGGAAAGGAGGAGTTGTCGAAGCCTTGCCTGCCCGGCATCGGTTGGATGAGAACTCCGTTGAGCACGGTGAACACGGCGGCGGCGGTGAAGCCCGGCGTGCGGGCAAGCAACCGCAGAGAGTAGCGAAGGTCATTCATGGCGGATTACCTCGTCCTTTTCAATCCAGCCGTCGCGGATGAAGATGGTGCGGTGGCCGACGGAGGCGTTCGCCTCCGAGTGGGTCACCTGGATGATGGTGGTCCCTTCGTTGTTGAGCTTGGAGAACAGCGCCATGATTTCTTTGGCCTGCGCGGAATGCAGATTGCCGGTGGGCTCGTCGGCGAGGATGATCTTGGGGTTGGCCACGACGGCGCGGGCTACGGCCACCAGTTGCTGCTGGCCGCCGGAGAGCTGGCTCGGGAACAGGTCCTTCTTGCCGACAATATTGAAGCGGTCGAGCACGTCGCAGACGACGCTGGCGCGCTCGCTCGATCTCATGTTGCGGTAGCTCAGCGGGACTTCGAGGTTCTCGTAGACGGTGAGGTCATCCAGCAGGTGATAGCTCTGAAAGACAAAGCCGATGTACTTCTTGTTCAGTTCCATGCGGTGCTTGGGCTTAAGCGAGTGGACCGGCTCGCCGTTGAGGAAGTACTCGCCGGTCCATGCGGCATCGAGCATACCGAGGATGCTGAGCAGGGTGGACTTGCCTGCGCCCGATGGTCCCATGATGGTGACGAACTCGCCTTGCCGGATATTGAGATTGACGCGGCGCAGCACGAAGAACTTGCCCGCAGCGGTATCGTACGACTTTTCCAGGCCGTTGAGTTGGATCATGTTACCGGGCGAACACGCGGATGTCGCCGTGGGTGGTCCCGAGTTTGAGGCGCGGGCCGTTGCGGGCTAGCTTGGCAGGCAAGGTAACTGTGCCGTGAACGGCGTGCGCGTCCAGTTGCAGGAAGGCAGTGCGCGGGACCGTAACGGTGACGCTGCCGTTGATGGTGTGAAGATCCGTGTATGATGCACCGGTGATGATGGCGGTGATGGAGCCGTTCACTGTGCTGGCCCGGGTGCTGCCGGTGGCGTGTATCTCGATATCGCCATCCACGGTGTGCGCCTCGACACTGCTGCGCGGGAGCCGGGCTTGGATCCGGCCCTGATTAGTGCGGCCGACGAACTTGACGCCGGCCGGGACAAGAACCTTGAAGTTGACGGGGACTTCGCCGCCGCCGTGTGGGGCGACACTGACCGTGGTGCCTCCGTCGTGGTCCTTGACCTGTATTGTGACGTCGCGGAGATCGCCGGTAGCGAACACCTGGACCGAATCGGTGGCCGAGACCGCGGCAATGACGTTGCCCACGACGCCGCGGACTTCAATGGCTTGGCCGGCGTTGATATGGCCTTCCAAGCGGAACTCGGAAGGCGACTCATGAATGAGGCGGGCTTGGGCGGAGCCCGTGAGAAGGCATGCGGCCAAGGAGAGCCAGAGAGAGCGCTTCATTGCCCCACCTCGATGCTTTCCTCGACCACACGGCCATCGAAGAGGTGCACGGAGCGTTCGGCGTAGCGGGCAAAGCGAGTGTCGTGAGTGACCATGCAGATGGTTGCGCCGGCCTGG
>JAENWC010000374.1 GCA_016650235.1 Terriglobia bacterium | reverse complement strand
TATCACATAGACTCAATACAATCAAGGATAGTATTAGAATAATAAAGCCATTTACATGCCTACAAAAACAAGAGGCAGACGCCCTTGGCACCTCAAAACAAATAACTTGCACTCATTCAGGGCAAGAACTTCGGTTTAGCGAGATCAGAGACGACGTGGGCAGCCGGCAGGTCGTGAGTCGCGACCAGATCCCGATCGCGCTCAAGATTGGCACTGAATCGCTAGGAGGGCCGATGAATGCCGATGTGTGATGTGAAACACTAGACCACCGAGCCAAGACGCCCGGCCGCGAACAATCTCCGGTCCATCCGGCTCAGACTCTTCTCGCCGGCCGCGCTCAAAATGCGGTAGTGATGAACGTCCACAAGGTGTTCCGGTATCGCCCACACGTCCGCTTCCGCTGTGCGCCATCCGATGCGATCGAACCTCTTCAGCCGAACCGGCCGCGAATACGTGCGTAGCGTCTTTTCACCGCGTAGATTGAAGTAATGCTCAAAGTAGGACAGCGCCAGTTCGCGCAGCGTCCGGTAAACAGGCTCGCGGAAACGCAGGCCGGAGTTGTCGGACTTGGCTACCGCACCCCAACACCCGTTTTGGCGGAACACCGCCAGCACATGATCGTCATCATGCACCGCCCCCAGATCCAGCAGCATGGGTTCGTGCCCCTGCGCCTCCAGAGCCGCGGCGCCCAGCAAGGCGCCCTCCATGCAATGGCCCAGCATGTCGCGCAGCACTCTGCGCGGCGAGCGGCACGTGTGTCCGCCGGCCTCTTTGTTATAGGCGACCTCTTCATCGAGAAACCGCTGTATCCGGCTGGGCGAGCCAAGCCGGCGCAAAGTGCGCAGCTCGGCTTTGGTGAATGCGTCTATCATCATTGACTCCCTAGTCTAACGGCAGCCGCAACACCGCTTCGCAGCCTCGCTCTCCGGCGCGGTTGCGCAACACCAGATCGCCGCCGTGCGCTTCCGCAATCTGGCGGCACAGCACCAGGCCGATGCCGGACCCGCCCGGCTTGGTGGTATAGAACGGCACAAACAGATTCGCCGTACCACTCAGTCCATGCCCTTCATCGAAAACCGACACAGCCAGATAGGAGGTCTCCCGCCGCCACTCCATCGACACCCGCCCGCCGGTTTCCAGCGATGCGTCCGTTGCATTGCCCACCAGATTGATCAAGAGCTGCTCCAACTGGTCCCGGTCCGCGCGCACCGTCAGTTCCGGTCCGCGCCGCACAGACACGGCAACGCGCGTCTCCAGCCCGGCCGCACGCTCGATCCAGGTTCCCACATCCACGCTGCCCAGTTGCGGCGCGGGCAGCCGCGCCAGCCGCGCATAGGACTCCATGAATCGCGTCAGCGACTCCGCCCGGCCGGCAACCACGTGGAGACCCTTGTGAGCATCCTCGCGCCAGTCCACCGGCAACGGCTCGCGTTCAATCAATTGGGCCAGGCTCCCGGCGATCGACCGGATCGGAGCCAGCGAGTTGTTCAGCTCATGGCCCAGCACCCGCACCAGGCGCTTCCATGCCAACAGTTCCTCCTCGCGCAGCGTTCGCGTCAGGTCCTCAATCACCAGTAGACGATGCGGTAGGCCGCCTTCCCGGAACGATCCCAACCGGATACCCCATCTTCCAGCGCCCCCCGGAAACGAGCGCTGCACAGGCCGGCCGCTCACCCCTTCCAGGCAATCGGCCAGACCCAGCTCATCGGCGCGCCTCCCCAGCAGGCGTTGCGCAGGCTGCCCGAGCAGCTTCTCCCCGGCGCGGTTCACCAGCCGCAGACGATGCTCGTGATCGAAGGTGAACACGGCCACATCGATCTCCGCCATCACCGTGCGCAACAGAGCCGTTGCCTCCAGCGCTCCCAACCGCTGGTCCTGCAAGGTCTGGCTCAACAGGTTTACCTCGCGGTAGACCTCATCGAGGGCGTCCATATTGCGGCTGCCGCGCGCCCGAATGGAATAGTCGCCCTCCTGCAGCGCCGCCAGCAGATTCGAAACCGTCTGCAACGGGCGGATCAGCCGCTCGCGCAGCGTAAAGGCGCACCCTAACCAGCAGCCCACCAGAATCAGCGACACCGTCCATTCGGTCTTCTCTGTATAGTCTCCCGCCCAAAGAAGAATCAGGCACGCCACAATCGCGGGAAACCCCGCGCCCAACGCCATCAGCGTCAGCCGCGTCTCAAAGCTGAAGCGGTGGCGCGGCTTGAGACGGGACTGTCCGGCCGCGCTCATAGGCTGTATCGCTGTATGCGCCGGTACAGCGCGCTGCGGCTCAATCCCAACGCCCCCGCCGCCTGGCTGACGTTGCCCTGATAACGCGCCAGCGCTTTACGGATCAGGAACGCTTCCACCTCCTCCAGGCTCATGTCCTCGAGCCGCCCGGCCGCTGCTGTGGACGACGATCGCAGTGTTACATCGGAAGCGCGGATCGTCTCGCCTGTGGACATCAACAGGCTGCGCTCGATGGTGTGATCGAGTTCCCGTACATTCCCTGGCCATGTGTGGTTGAGCAGCATCTGCATCGCGGCAGGCTCAAAGCCCGCAACACGGTTCTTGTACCGCTCCCCATGCAACTTGAGAAAGTGCATGGCCAACTCCGGAATGTCCGCCCGCCTTTCCCGCAGCGGCGGAACCCGGACCTCCACCGTGTTCAGCCGGAACAGCAGATCCTCGCGGAACCGGCCCGCGGCTACCTCCGCGCCCAAGTCGGCGTTGGTTGCCGAGATTATGCGCGCGTTCACGCGCCGCGTCCTGGAGGAGCCCACCCGTTCAAACTCTCCCGTCTCCAGCACCCGCAACAGCCTTGCCTGCTGCGCGAGCGGAACATTGGCGATCTCATCCAGAAACAGCGTTCCTCCATCGGCCATCTCGAACCGGCCCACACGGTCCGTCTTGGCGTCGGTGAAGGCGCCCTTCACATGGCCGAACAACTCGCTCTCGAACAGGCTTTCGGCCAGCCCGCCCGTGTTCACCGTCACCAGCGGACGGCCGGCGCGCGGGGAGGCCGCATGGAGGGCCTGCGCCAGCACGCCCTTGCCGGAACCATGCTCGCCCGTGATCAGCACATTCGCCGCGGAGGGTCCCACGCGCGCGATCACCTGCAGCACCGGCTGCATCGCAGCGGAGGAGGCGATCATGCCGGGACCGCACTCCTCGCCGAGCAGCGCCTGATTCTCCGCTTCCAGCCACTGCCCCCGCCGCAACGCCTGCGTCAGCGCCACCTGCGTCGAGAGTGTGGCCAGCAGCCGGTGGTTCTCCCAGGGCTTTTGCAGAAAGTCCCGCGCTCCCTGCCGCATCGCCTCCACCGCCAGTTCAATACTGGCCCAGGCCGTCATCACGACGATGCCAAGCGTAGCGTCGGAGGCGCGCAACTGCTTCAGCAGGTCCAGGCCTTCCGCCCCGGAGGTGGTGTCGCGGGCATAGTTGAGATCAATGAGAGCGACGTCGAAATCGCGTTCCTTCACAGCCGATAGTACGCCCACTGGAGACGAGGCCGTTTCGACGGCGTAGCCTTCCGGCTTGAGAAGCAAACGGAGAGCCTCCAGCACATGGGGCTGGTCGTCGGCGAGAAGAATTTGTGGAGCCGGAGCGTGCATCGGCGGTGAGTGCGATTTTCTCACACCCGGACTCCGGCGTGCGCTGGCGATCATGGAAGGGCGCTACTGCGTCCAGCGGGCGATCCGAACCTCGCCGATGCCAACGTAGGCGTAGACGCGGGTGCCGCCGTGCCGGTTTGGCATATCGAAGACGGCGCCAATCAAGTGAGACCGCCGGCTGCGTCCGTGGAAGTCGGCATTCACATCTCCAATCTTGGCCTGCGCGCGTATGTTGTACTCCCCGGTATCAGGCAAGCGCAACGCCACCTCGCCAACCTTGTTGGTGACGTTCAACTCGCCGGAAACACCCCGCACCTCCACTTCGCCGATGCTGTGCCGTATGTGCAGATTGGCTTTCCGGGGCACCATCAGCCGGTAATCCATATCGAGGTTGGAGCGGCCCCCGAGCGGATGAAAGACACTGGGATTCGGAAAACGGGTGACGATGTGCAGGTCACGGCTCCAGCGCGTGGCCTCCACGGTGATCCTTTGCAGATTCTGACGCGCCTTCCACTCGTCTTCCATTTCATAGCGGCGGTGCGTGCGGCGGGTCACCTTCAACTCCACCTCGTCACGGTCCCAGCCCTCCACATGCAACTTTCCGAAGGAGTCGTCGATTCGAATGGCGCCGCCCGGGGAGAAGGCGATTGTCTCGCTGGTGGTCACTTCCACCCGGCTGCGCGGCTGGGTAGCGAGCAGCGTGGCCGTACAGGCCAGTGCAATCCACAGCGTAAGGCAGAACCGTGTCATCCTGCCCTCCTTATACGAGGCACGTGGCGAAAATGTTCCGGAAACTCCGCTACTGATTCGCGGTCAACGCCAGAGCGGACTTCCAACCGCCCGCCCGCTGTATGCCGGGCACCAGGAAGGCGGCGCCCAACTCCTGGTCGGTCCCCTGGAAGGTGGTGGCCGCCGCCTGCAATTGGACCGGCCCCGGCGCGACAGCGGCGGCAAATCGCGCCCAAACAGCTCCTGCCTCCAGGCCGATCAGTTCCGGACGCTGCCCCGTCTTGGACTCGAGCCAGGCGAGCGCGGTGAGAATATCCTGCGCACGGAGGGCATCGTCGGAGCGGTTGAAGGTGAGAAGGTGGGCATGCGGCTTGTTGCGATTGGTCTTGGCCGATCCGGTCTGGAAAACGTCGATGGCAAGCACCGGGCGTCCGGCCGCGCGGGCCTTTGCGAGTTCGGCGCCCGGCAGGGCTGCCTGCGCGCCCAATTCGTGCACCACCAGCACTGGCTTTCCCTTACCGGGGAACCAGAGCCCTGGAACGCGATCGCCCACTCCCGGACGGCTCAGAACAATCCGATCTCCGGTTGTCTGGTCCACTACTTGCGCGGGCCACTCTGCGCCCACCGCCTGTTGCAGGAGCCGCTTGCGGGTGGCCTTGTCCTGTATGGCCTCGAGCTGGCGGCCGGCGTTCCGTTTCCACTGCGTAAACAACCCGTCGTAGTTGAGCGCGCCGGCCGGAAGCGTACGGCCATGCAGCGCGAGCATGTCCTGCAGTTTCTCCACGCGGACGGACTGCTCTTTGTAGCGCGCCTGGTCATCGTCGCCAAGAACCTTACGCGCAAAGAAGCGGTAGACCGCCTCCCGGCTGGCCTGGTTGTAGTTGTGTGGTGCGTCGATCTGCACCGCTTCCACATTGGCTACGCGGTCATACAACTCGTAGATGTGGCGGATGGCCGGATGCTCCTCTTTGAGCATGTTGCGCGTCCAATCGCCAGTTGCTGAAACCAGCAGCATCGGGCGCGGCGCCATCATCGCCGCAAACTCGACATTGAAAGCTCCCACACGTAATCCCGGCGCGTTCTCGCAAGGAGAGCCCCCCTGCATGATGGCCGAGACCATGTTGACCGGTGCGTCGAATTGAATCCGGTCATCGACGGCGGCCAGCAGAAATGTTTGCGTGCCTCCGCCGCTGGCGCCGGTAGCGCCGATGCGCGCCGCGTCCACCTCGTCGAGCGAGGCAAGAAAATCCACCACCCGGATGGAGTTCCACAACTGCAACCCAAGCGGGCCGAAACCCCACAACTGTTCGGAGCGGCCGCCAAAGGCATGCGGGGTCTGCGCCGTGTCGTTGTAGCCGACCATATCGTAGGCAAGCACAACATAGCCTTGCCGGGCCAGATTGATACAGCGCGTCGGGATGGAGTTAAGCGGGGCATGTTCGAGACGCCCATAATTCCAGTGCCCGTGCGGGCTGGCGATGGCCGGGAACTTGCCGGTGCGTCCCTTGGGCCGGTAAAGATTGCCGCCCAGATAGTAACCTGGCAGCGTCTCCAGCAGGACTTTGTCGATGGTGTAATCCTTGGCATCGGTCCGCCCGAAGACTTGCGGATGCAGCGGGCTCTTTTCCGGCATCGGATCGAGGCCGGCGGCAAACAGGATCTGGCGCTTCAGCACCAACTTGCGAGCTTCCCAGGCGGCCAGATTGGGATAGGCGGGCATGGTGAAGTGCGTGTCCGTGTTCGGGATATTGGCATTGCGTGCATCCTGGGCAGGCACGGGAGCCGGATTTTGCGCGAGCGCAGCGGCCAAGGCCGTCAAAAGGAGAAATAACCTCATAGACCGGCACTATATAGTGTTTGCGTACAGTTGCGCAAGCGGGTTTGCGCTTTGGGGAAAGAAGTGATAAAACATTGTTTAGTGATTTTGTTCAGGAACTGGTTCTTGAACTAAGGTGTTGCGACGAGAGCGGGCTCCTCACGAATTGGGTGATTCTGCCGATAGGAAGTTAGCAACCATATGCGCGATGTAATACTGGACTCGGAAGTACTGTTGGGCCAATTCAATCGCCTGATGCAGGAATTGCTGCGCGGTACCATGACGCGCAACTGCTTCCGGCCATGGGAGATTGACATCCTGCTCGACATTGAATCCTGCAACCTCCGCGACGCCAACCGGCGCGAGACCCTGCGGCGCTACCAGAAAGCAGTGCAGCGGGAAGCGGAGCGCGGCGGCAACGGCCTATTGAAGCTGTCTGCGTATCTGGAGCGGAACCGCACCAAGCGAGCCAAGATCTCGGAGCAGGCGGCAGGCAGCGCTGTTTAGCTCCAGTGCGCTATTCTGGTTCCAGATAGATCGATTTCAACTCACTGGAGATACTATGGCTTGTGGCGGCCCCCCCCCTACCAAACCGGAAGATTTGACAGGAAAGCGCAAAGTGTTCTGCGTGAAATTCCAAAAGGAGATGGCAGGACTGGATGAAGTGCCATTCGAAGGACACCCGCTTGGGCAGAAGATCTACGAGAGCGTCTCCAAGGAGGCCTGGAAATTGTGGGTGGAGCACATGAAGATGCTCATGAACGAATACCGCCTTAACCTGGGCACCGCCGAAGCGCAGGAGTTTCTGATCCAGCAGATGGACAGTTATTTCTTTGGCCCCGGTGCGGCCTTGCCACCCGACTTTGTGCCGGTGCAGGCGAAGAACTAGTCCGCTACCGCCTAGTCCGCCACTGCTTTGCCGATCACGGGCAAGGCCCCCAGAATCTCAAAAGCCAATTTGCCGTGTGCCTGGCGCAGCGCCTCTTCCGCTTGGTGAGGCGTTTGCCCCGCGGCAAACAGGAACCCCAGGTAGCTGCCGCCTTCCGGCAACGGCTGGAGCATTTGTCCTTGCTTGGCCGTGATGACAACCTCGCGGATGCCCGGCACCTCTAAGGCGTCCCGCACTCCTTGCGCTGATTGATAGACGCCGGCGCGAGGGATGGGAATCATCATGACGCCCGAGGCACCATCTCTGAGTTGTGCCCCGGAGACATCCTCTCCGGCGGCGTGACGCAGAATCAGTTCCTCGAGCGGAATCCGCGGCTGAAATACGAGCGACCGTGCGCAGAGCCCGCCAATGCAGCGCGGGGCCACCTCGAGGATCCAGACGCCTTCCTCGTTGCAGCGCATCTCCGTGTGGACAGGTCCGCTCCGGAGTCCTAGGGCATGAATCGCCTTTTGCGCCGCGCGGGCGATGGAAGATTGAACGGCTTGGCTCTGTCGCGAAGGCGTTACGTAGATGGTTTCCTCAAAGAACGGGCCCTCGAGCGGATCCGGTTTGTCGAACAAGGCCAATACTTGCAGACGGCCCGCGGTGACCAACCCTTCCAAGGCGAACTCAGGACCCGGAATATAGCGTTCCACCTGCAGGTAGGTATCGGCGTCATCGTCAAGCCGGACAATCTCCACAGAAGACAGGATGCGGCGGATTCTGTCGAATGCGGTAAGAAACTGGATCTGGTCATCGGCGCGAATGACGCCGCGGCTGGCGGAGAGACCGAGCGGTTTCAGCACGCAAGGGTATTGCGCTCTTGCGGCAACCTCAGCGGGATCCTCGGCCAGTTTCACCCGGAAGTATTCAGGAACCGGAAGCCCCGCTGCGCGGAAGCGTTCACGCGAGAGAAACTTGCTGCGTGCGGCGGCCACCGCTTCCGGCGGGTGAAACGGTATGCCGAGGAGTCCGGCGGCCAGTGAGGCAATGTAGGCGGGCCGGTCGCCTACCGCGGCGACGGCATCAAATGTGCCTGCAGCAAGCGTGACGGCGGCGCCATCGGGATCTTCGAACCGTACGGGAATGGCATGATCGCCCCACGGGTCATCCAGGACGTGACAGCGGTCGGTGGCGAGTGTGACATGAAAGCCGAGCCGGTGGGCTGCTTCGGAAAACATGCGCGTCTGGTAACCGGTGGTGGCGGCCACCAGCAACAGACGCTTGCCGGGGGTTGATTGTGATTCAGACAAGAGCTAACTGCTCCTGAGCGGGTTCGGCTCAACAGTACCAGGGCTCGTTCAAATAAGGAATGGTGGCGCGGGCGGGCAGGACGGGTCTCCGCCAACCGGGTGTGGCCCCGTTGTGCGCCAGTTCCCAGATGCGGGCGAAACAGTCGCGCCGCGTAGAGCCGCGCTTCTGCTCGCGGTCCACCAGTTGCAGCATCTGGTTTGCGAGTTCATCCATGGACGGATCGGGATGAGCCCAGCGGTAGAGCAGCGTCGCGGGCTGGAACGGCTGCACAAGGGACGCGATTTCTGGTAGCTCCAGCAGGCGCGAGCCGGCTGTGATCAACAGGCGCAGAGCCAATTGCACGGGCGCGACGTGATCCACCAGATCGAGGCCGGCGATCACGCGCAGCAGATCCCGATAGCCCTCCAGGCTGGTCCAGGGAGTGAAGGGAATGAATGTGGGAGTGAGAGTAATGCCGGCGTTGCGGCATAAGGTGACGGCGTCATAGAAGTCCTGGCGGGTGTGGCCCTTGTCCAGAAGAGCCAGCACATGATCGTCGACTGATTCCACGGCGGTGGTCACCAGCAGACATCCGTTCTCGACCAGGACCGGCAGCAGTTCGTGATGCTGCAGGAGATGCTCGATCTTGATGGTGACGTCGCAGGTGACGCGCGGATGCGCGGCGTGGAAGGCCTGGAGCAGCCGCACCGCATGGGTTGGCCCATTGAAGAAATCCGGGTCGCCGAAGGTAATGTGCCGCGCACCGGCGTCCACTTGTTGGGCGATGTCGGCCAGCACGACATCGACAGGAACCACGCGGAACGAACCCTGGTAGATCGGGACGACGGGACAATGCCGGCACATATGCTTGCAGCCGCGGCTGGCCTCGGTGTAGCCGGTGGTGATGTTCACGCCACCCTTGACGAGTGCGGCGTAGCGCGCGAGAGGCGGCAGGCCGGAGCGGTCCGGAGTATGGAATCGCATGCGGCCGAGCGAAACCAGATCGCCGGCCGGGGTTTGAGGCGCGGTCCGGTCCAATCTTCCCGCCAACTCGACGAGCCCATCTTCAAACTCACCGCCGAGAAGCGTCTGCACGCCGAGGCTGCGCAGGTAGCCGGCATTCATGGTGGAGTACAGTCCATAGCAGCACAGGTGCGCTTCCGGATTTGCGGCGCGCGATGCTTCGAGGAGCGGGACGGCCATGCGAGTCGCCGTGTGCATGGGCAGATAGAATGCAATCAATCCGGCGTTACGGA
The DNA here is from genome assembly GCA_016650235.1 of Terriglobia bacterium. Taxonomy (GTDB): domain Bacteria; phylum Acidobacteriota; class Terriglobia; order Bryobacterales; family Bryobacteraceae; genus VFZE01. The sequence goes on along the minus strand of JAENWC010000374.1, from coordinate 357 downwards.
TCATTTCCGGGGTGAGAGGATCCAGCGAGCAGTCCAGGCAGTCCACTCTATGACCCGCCGCGCGCAGGCAGGCCGCCGGAGAGGCCAATCCGAATGGTTGGCGGCCCAGTTCATAAGTGGAGATCAGCAGGACCCGCAAGTTCCATTATCGCGCTTACGCGAGCAGGCCGCCCACCACTTGGCCATGCACGTCGGTAAGCCGGAAATCGCGGCCGGCATAGCGGTAGGTGAACTTCTCATGATCGAAGCCGAGAAGATGAAGCAACGTTGCGTGCAGGTCGTGCACATGAACTTTCTTCTCCGTCGCGGCGAAACCGAATTCGTCTGTTGCGCCATGCACGATGCCCTTCTTCAGCC
>JAENWC010000373.1 GCA_016650235.1 Terriglobia bacterium | reverse complement strand
GATGTTGGCGCTGGAAGGAGAAAGAGAAAAGACGCAGCCGGCGGCAGTTTGGGTGATGGAAACGGATTGAGAGCCGATTTGGATGTGGCCGGTTCGCTCCGAAGCGGCAGGATTGGCGATGACGTTGAAAGGAACCGAGCCGTTGCCGGGGCCGCCCACGTGGGGTGCGAAGACGATCCAGGCGACGTCGGAGGCGGCAGTCCAGCTACAACTGGTGACGATGGTGAGAGTAGCGGAACCGCCGTCGGCCGCAAAGCGTGTGCGGGAGGAGGTGAGCTGGAAGGTGCAGGAGGCGGCGGCCTGGTTGACGGTGAGAAGTTGTCCAGCTATCTGGACGGTACCGGTGCGGGGAGTGGGATTTGTGTTCGGCTTGACGGTGTAGCCCGTGGAACCGTTACCGGTGCCGGGGCTGCCGAATGAGATGCTGATCCATTCTGGAACATTACTAACGGATGTTCTGGGGCAACTGCCGGCCGAGGCAGAGATCTGGACGACGCCGCTGAAGCTACCGTCTGGGCTGGAGCCGCGCGCAGGGACGCTGACGATCGTGGGGCTAATGGTAAAAACGCAAGTGGTTTGGGCGAAGGCCGGAAAGAGGGCGAGGAAAGGAATGAGGAGAAGAGCGCGTCGCATGAGGGTGGTCACTTGACGGCGAGGTGGAAGCGGAGGGAGAGGACGACGGAGTCCTGTGCCACGTAGATGCTTGTGACATCGAAGTCTGAGAGTTCGCGGCGGAAGCCGGCTGCGAGCTCGCCATGTTCGAGAACGCGGCGGACTTCGGCGGCGAGAGGGTATCGGAAGTCGCGTTCGAGGCTGGCGGCCATGACGCGGCGCACCTGTTTTTTGTAGAAGCGGTCGGGGCCGTAGGATTCCACCATCACATTCTTGAACACGACAGATCCGGTTTTGTATTGGGGAGTGGCAAGAATGGAGAGATCGAAGGCATCGCCGAGCCCGACGCATTTGCTGAAGAGGTCAAAGGCTGAGCGGCCGCTGAAGCGTGCGCGGATACGGAGGCGGCCTTGTTCGGAGCCGACGACGGGGTTTTCGAGGTAGGCAAAGCTACACTGCTTGTCGGATTGGCCCTTGACGAACTTACGTCCATCCTGGGTAAAGACCTGGCTGGCCAGCATGCGCTGAATTGTGGAGAAATGCATGTGGAGGAGGACCTGGGCATGTGCGCTGGGCAGGCAAACGGCGAGGAGCAGAGCGAGGAGCCGGAAAATATGGAGCACCAAAGAACATCCAGAGATCAAGGCCCAGTGTACCCCATGAAAGGGGAGTTTCCTGGTGCTCTTTTGGTGCTCCATTGGTGCTAGCTGCTTTTCCTGTTGACCGGATCGGTATCGATGTGGGCCGCGCGGATCTCGGCCTGAAAGAGCACGCTAGCGTACTTTTCACCATTGCGAATGATAGAGTTAGCAAGCATGCCCGCGCTGAAAGTCTCTTCGGTTGCGCCGTCCGAGACGACGATGGAGCGCTCCACGGTCCGGGTGAAGGGACCGGTGACACGCTTCTCCTCGTCCATGACGACGGAGATTCTTGGAACCGCGTTTTTTGCGAATTGGAGCACTTTGAGCGCGGTATCCCGGGTAGCGAACGAAATCGGGTTCAGCCAGGGCCAGGAATAGTGGAGGCCAAAAGGGCCCGTCCACGACGCGACTTCAAAAGTGAAACCAGTATCAACACCCTCTTCGGTGTAAGTTTTACCGGTAGATGGGTCAAAGAGAATGCCGTTGTAGTTCGGCAGTCCCGCCAGTGATTTAAGACTCATGGAAACTCCTTGCGGCGGGCGATCATGTAGAAGTGCCACGCCGATTCGAGCTTAGCGCGCGGGGGCGGGAAATGCGGAAAATATGAACACTTAAGTGATTGATAATAAGACAGATGACGATAATTCAATTCTCGTGATCGTCCCCCCCGTGGTTTAGAGTTATTGGCGATCAGGAGAGGGGTTCCGCGGCCCCGCGCCGGTTATCCGGTGAACTTCAATCGTCTGAGGTCGCCTTAGTTCGAGCAGGGCCCCTGGCGCTCGATGCTAGCTTGAAGCGGATGTTTACCCTGACAATTTGAGGTAAGCATCTCTATCTGAAAGAGTTAGGTTAGTTTTGACTCGAAATGTGTAGACATGCATATAAATTGAGTATATGCATATATTGATATTGAGTGTTGGCATGTGTTGCCGTAGTATGTAGGCATGCACGTAGCCCGCGCCCTTTGGCCCTCCTCCAACGGCAAAACCTACCAATCCATCTACCTCCGCGAGTCCTTCCGCCAGGACGGCAAAATCAAGAAACGGAACATCGCCAACCTCACCCACTGCGATCCCGCCGAGATCGCCGCTATTGAACTCGCCCTCAAGCACAAGGCTGATCTCTCCGTCCTCGCCTCGCTCGACTGTGTACAGTTGCAGGAAGGCGCTTCCATTGGCGCGGTCTGGGTCGCCGCAGCAATCGCGCGCCGCCTCGGCCTCGATCAAGCCCTCGGCACCGACTTTGACGGCCAACTGGCGCTTTGGCAAATCATCGCGCGTCTGTTGGATCAAGGCTCGCGTCTGTCCGCCGTCCGCTTGGCCCAGGTGCATGCCGCCTGCGACGTGCTGGGCATCCGGCGCGGTTTCGACGAAAACGATCTATACGAGAATCTGACTTGGCTGTGCCAGCACCAGGAACAGATCGAGCGCCGCCTGTTCGCCGCTCGCGGCGCTCAGCGCAAGCCGGAGTTATTCCTCTACGACGTGACCAGCAGCTACCTGGAAGGCGAGGACAACGCCCTGGGAGCCTACGGCTACAACCGCGACGGCAAGCATGGCAAGAAACAGATCGTCATCGGATTGTTGTGTGACCAAGACGGCATTCCGGTTTCCACCGAAGTGTTCCGCGGCAATACGCAAGACGCTAAGACTTTTGGCGCGCAGGTGCACAAGGCAAGCCAGCGCTTTGGCTGCCAGCGGGTGACCTTCGTGGGCAACCGTGGGATGATCAAAAGCGGCCAGATCGAAGAGTTGTGCCAGGCAGGGTTTCACTACATCACCGCGATCACCAAACCGCAGATCGAGACGTTGCTCTCGGGCGGTGTGTTGCAGATGGCGTTGTTTGACAACTCGCTGTGTGAGGTTGAGCACGATGGTGTGCGCTATGTGTTGCGGCGCAACCCGGTGCGGGCCGCGGAAATGGCCGCCACGCGGGCAGGCAAACAGGCCAGCGTGGAAGTGCTGGTCCAGCAGCGCAACCAGTATCTGGGGCAGCATCCCAAGGCTCAAGTGAGCGCGGCGGAGAAGAAAGTCCTGGCCAAAATCACACGGCTGAAAACCGAAGCGTGGTTGCGGGTGGAGAGCGCGGGAAGATCGCTGCAGCTGGTCACCGACGAGGAGGCGCTGAGGAAACTAGCACGCCTGGATGGCTGCTACGTGATCAAAACGGACCTGCCGGAGACGGCCGCTTCCAAGCAGGTTGTGCATGATCGGTACAAAGATCTGACCAACGTTGAGATGGCGTTCCGCACTTCCAAGACAACGCACTTGGAAATGCGGCCTGTGCACGTGCGGACCGAAGAGCATACGCGCGGACACGTGCTGGTGGTGATGCTGGCGTTTCTGATCCGGCGCGAGTTGAGCCGGGCCTGGGCGGGATTGAACGTGACCGTGGAAGAGGGACTGGCGCAGTTGGCCACGTTGTGCTCGATGGAGGTCAAGGTGAAAGGTGGCGCAAGTTGTCTGCGCATCCCGACGCCGCGCAATCAATCCAGCGCCTTGCTGAAAGCCGCTTCGGTGCGGGCACCCGAAGTGCTACCCCACT
>JAENWC010000372.1 GCA_016650235.1 Terriglobia bacterium | reverse complement strand
GCAACTTCCCAATCGGAGAACGCAACAAGTTCCAGTTACGCGGGGAGTTTTTCAATATCACGAATCATCCGAACTTCGGTGGTCCAGGCTCGACGCTAAATGGGCCTGGTTTCGGTATCATCTCCAGCGCAGCCCCGGGGCGGCGCATTCAGCTCGGAGCGCGCCTCGTTTTTTAGCCGCCACATCCGCGACTCACCGAAGGGGCCAGCGCTTCCCAAAACTGAAACCGCAGGGACCCTTGCATCACGCGCGGCGTCCATGCTGCCGTGACCTGGCCAAGTTGCGTATTGACTTGCCGTCCCTGAGCGTCGAAGCGCGCCGTCGTGTTGACTCCGGACTACCGCGTATGGTTGAAGATGTTGTAGATCTCCCATCAAAACTGGACCGTCGTTGGTCGTTCGAGACGAGCGGAAAGTTCTTGGACAGCGCGGTACGAGCAAGATGGGCGCGGAGCAACACGGACCTCCTTGATTTGGTCACCACATACACCCGTGCGTTGGAAGGTCTGTTAGGATCGCGCGCTATTTATCATGCGGGACGCTTGTATCAGGCCGCTTTTGAAATCTCTTCGACAACCTTGGCGGTAGCCTCCGGTTCGTCACTCCGCGTGGCCACGTCTGCCTGTGCAATGATGCCCGCAATGCGTCCCTGATCGTCGACTACCGGGATACGCCGTAACTGGTTCTTGGCCATCGCATCCAGGGCGAGCTGCCAATCATCCTCCAACTTGCAGACCACCATTTTGCGCGACATGACGTCCTTAACTGTGGTTTTGCGGGAGTCCAGACCCTCCGCCACTACCTTGAGCGCCAAATCACGGTCGGTCACGATCCCGATCAGTTTCTTCTTCTCCTGGCTGTCCAGGACCGGCATCGAACCGACGTCCTGGGCTTTCATGGATTGAGCCACTACATTGACCATATCCTCCGGAACACAACAGGTCAGATCCCTGGTCATTAAATCGCTGCATTTTTTTCCGCGCATTGAGTTCAAATCTCCTGTTAGAAGCAGAGCACGCCGATTGCCGATGAGTTTTGGAGGATCTTTTAAGGAACACGCGCAAAACGGAGCTGCCCGCCGCGAACCTAAGCCTCGCGTTCCTCTGGGGTTTGGTGGCGCGTCGAGCGCCCTTTGCGCTTCAGCGGGCTCAACAAATTTCAGCTCCCGGTATAACGTTATTTGGTCGGATGACCACCTGCCGTCGCAATCGTTCCTATCCCGGGTACACCACATCCAGCCCAAAGCCCTGCGGAATCCTCCAGGAGGCGGGAGCACTCGGGTTTTGATGGAAGAACTGGTATAGTCATTCGATGCAGGCTCAGGTGTGCCTTTTAAGGAACACGCCGCAAGTAGCTGAAAACAAATCTCACGCAAAGACGCAAAGACGCAAAGGAAAAACACTGTGGAGACCGCGGTGGGCGAAGAATTCCCCGGCTATACGTTCGACCGGCTTTCCGCCGGCCAGAAGCAGCGCATTCGCGAAGCGCTGAAGGGCTTCGACCAGATTACGGTGCACCTGCCCTATCACGGACTGTAATACTTTTCGCGGGAGGCGGCGGCTAAGGAGTCGGCGCGCAAAGTGGAGGTTGAGCTGGATGGCGCGGGGTACTTTGGCGCGACTTTGGCGGTGGTTCACCCGATCGCGCCCACCGGATACCAGGAGGAAGAGGGCAGAAAGGTGATGCTCAAACGCTTTCATCACTGGGGTGAGATGGCGCAGAAGCGCAAGATCCAACTCGCGCTCGAGACTGGTTATCCGCGGTCGGTGCGTGCGTTTGTTGCGCTGGTGAAAGATGTGAATCACCCGTGGGTGGGAGCGACGCTCGATGTGGGCCATCAGTCGGGCGCGCCGGAGGGTATTCGCGCCTACAACGACACGAACATCGCCCTTGTAGAGCAGTTGCGCGAGAAGCTCTTTCACCTGCACGTGCATGACATCGACCCAGCAACATGGAAGGAGCACAAGCCCTTCGGGACAGGGTTCATCGACTATCCGCGATTGATTACGAAGCTGCGCGAAGTGGGATACGGAGGAATGCCGATGCTGGAGATCTGTGCTCCGGCTTCGGAGATGCGCGGGCACTTGGAGCTGGCGAAGAAGCGGCTGGAGGAGTATGTACGCGGGTAGTTTCAAACACCTGATCTAGACTGGACGCACCGGCATTGCTCAGCGAAATCCGTTCTCTCATCTGCAAAATCCCGCGTGGCAAGGTGGCCACCTACGGACAGGTGGCCGAAGCCGCCGGATTTCCAGGCCGCGCCCGTCAAGTGGTCTGGGCCTTGCAGCGCTGCGGTCCGGCGGTTCCCTGGCACCGTGTGCTGGGGGCCGGTGGCAAGATCCGGTTGCCCGGTGCACAAGGACTGGAACAGCGTATGCGGCTGGAATCGGAAGGGGTTCGATTTCGTGGCGCAACCGTACACTTAAAGGAGCATGAACACCAGTTTTAATATGGCACACCGGGCGCAATCTGAATCCGGCCCTGCTTGAGGCGCTTCTCAAGCAAGGCGTGCCGGTGGCCGCCATCAATTACCGGTACTCGACGCAGGCCATCTACCCCGCGCCCATGCACGACGGTGCGCGCGCCGTACAGTTTCTTCGTATGAAGCCGGCGGAGTGGAACCTGGACGCGGCTCGCATCGGGGCAACCGGCGGCTCAGCCGGGGCGTGCATGTCGCTCTGGATCGGTTTTCACGACGACCTTGCCGAGGCGGACAGCGCCGATGCGGTCCGCCGCCAGTCCAGCCGGCTCCGCGTCATGGGCGTGAACGGCGCTCAGACGGTGCTCGACTTTCGTTTGATTCGCGACATGATTGGCGACGCTGCCTCGCGTCATCCGGCGGGTCCGAAGCTTTTCGGCGTTTCCTTAACCGAACTGCTTGAGGGCAAGGCCGACCGCCTGACTCGCGATGCATCTCCGGCGACGCACTTGACCAAGGACGATCCGCCGGCATACCTGTTCTACAGCGAGGCGCGTGGTCCGCTGCCGCCCGGCCGCGGAATCAGGAGATGGCGGACTTCCTGAGCAAGCACCTGGCGCGTTAGTGCGCCGTCTCGCCGCCGTCCAGCATCAGGTTCTCGCCGGTGGTGAGGCTGGATTCCTCCGATGCGAGAAACAGCGCGGCATTTGCATCCTCAATATCCGGGAGGCGGGGTGAAGCCGCCGTTCTCCTTGGCGAGCAGACCCGCGAGGCGGATGGGCGTTGCGTCCTCGAGATAGGGCCCCAGGATCTGGATTCCAACCGGTAGTCCCTTAGCGGTCTTACCCGCCGGCGCTACCGTCGCCGGGCAGCCCGTGAGAATGGCCACGCTCATGTAACTGAGCAGGGCCGGGAAATACGGCAGTTGGCCTTCAGGAGTCGCCAGGGTGCGGCGGATTTGTTCGCTGTGATCGTGCGGGAACGCCGGCACGGGTAGCGCGGGGAGTAGGAATGCATCGACGTTTTGGAAATACCGCTGCCAGGAGGCGCGAAATGCGAGCCGCCGGAAGTTGCGGCGCTGCCAGGAGGCGAAATCGGCCAGCGAACCTGGCGCCATGGGGTGGTCCTTGACAGCGGCAAACTCCGCGCGCTGTCTCTCCTGCTCCCCGGGCGGCGCGGCGCTGTAGGTGAAAGCCGCCAGCATGAACATGTACGTAGAGAAGAATTCGCCGAAAGAGAAACCCGGCGGCCAGCCGGGCTGCAACTTCGCGCCGCCTTTTTCAAGCGCGCGAACCGCGGACTCGAGCGCCGGCTTGATCTCCGAAGAAACGGGCATCATCGGATCGTCGAGAATATAGCCAATGCGGAACTCACGCAGCCGCTCATGCCGGGGCGCAGGAAGCCGCCAGGAGTAGGCGGTCGAGTCGGGCGCTTCCGTCCCCCCGATCACGCGCAGCGCAGCTTCCAGGTCCTCCGAGGTGCGGGCCATCGGACCGGCGACCGCCAGCAGCGCCGAAAATCCCGGATCCTCCAGTACGCCACCGGGAGCATGCCCGCGCAAGCTCACCACGTCGAGCGTCGGCTTATGGCCGAAGATGCCGCAGCAGTGGGCGGGCGCGCGAATGCTGCCGCCGATATCGGAGCCTAACCCCAGAAACCCCAGCCCCGCCGCCAGTGCCGCCGCTGTACCACCCGAGGAGCCGCCCGGCGTGCGAGTGAGGTCCCACGGGTTGTTCGTGGCGCCGTAGATCGCGTTGTAGCTTTGCCCGTCCATGAGGCTGAGCGGGACATTGGTCGCGCCCAGGATCACCGCGCCGGAGTCGAGCAGGCGCTGGACCACGGTCGAGTTGGCGGGGGCGCGCGAGTCCTTCAACGCGGGAATGCCCCACGTGCAGGGCCGTCCGGCGATGCCGAAACTCTCCTTCACAACCACCGGCACGCCGGCCAACGGCCCGCGTTTCTCCTTGCGCGCGACGGCCTCATCGGCGCGGCGCGCTTGGGCGAGCGCTTCCTCGCGCATCTGGTAAGTGAAGGCGTTGAGCTTGGGCTGGAACTTGCCGATCCGCCCGAAGACGTGCCGGGTCAGCTCGACCGATGAGATCTTGCGGGCGCCGATGGCGGCCGCGGCGTCCACCGCGGAGCCGAAGTTGGCATCGAAAGTCGCGGCCGCGCCGCGCGCGGCCAGCGCAGCGGCAGACAGGGCAAGCGTGTCACGGCGAGTCATGCCTCGGATTGTATCCTGATTCAGCACCTGGAGTATGGAGTTTCCAGCTCCATCCACTCGAGGATTGTGTGTATTGGCATACAGACGTGAGGGAAGGTGGGCGCCGCTGTCAAGAACCGGATGCTTGACGGTTCGGGCCGGGATGAACTGACCCCAAGAATGATCGCCAGCCTCGCGATGCGTCTCCTGTGACGCAGTTGGCCAAGGACGATCCGCCGGCCTGCTTGTTCTACAGCGAGGCGAGCGGTCCGCCGCGGCCAGACGCGTTAGTGCGCCGTACGGCCGCGGATGCAGGTACCCTGGGAGGCTAAGGAGAAAACGGATGAGATTGATAGTTGTAAGAATTGCCACACTCTGCGTTGCGTGCGCGTGCTATGCGGAGACGATCCACTTTGACAAAGATCCAGCCGGCGCGGCGCCTCCGGGTTGGACGGTAGACATGACTCACAAAGGGGGAGCCCCCAAGTGGGAGATCCGGAAAGACGATTCGGCGCCGAGCAAGCCGAATGTTCTTGCGCAGGTTTCCACGGATGCCACCAACGGACGGTTTCCCCTGGTTGTCTATGAGAAGACAAGCGTGAAAGACGGCGCAATATCCGTTAAGTTCAGGGCGATTTCCGGCAGTAAGGATCAAGCGGCTGGCCTGGTCTGGCGCTACAAGAATCCGGACAACTACTACATCGTCCGGGCGAATGCGTTGGAAGATAACGTCGTGCTGTACAAAGTAGAGAAGGGAGAGCGAATCGCGCTCTCTCCCCAAGGCACTCCACCCAAGACTTACGGTGTGAAGCATCCAGTTCCCAAACAAACCTGGAGCAGGCTGAGCGTAGCTTTCCAAGGGAACGTCTTCACAGTCAGCTTCGATGGCCAGAAGATTTTTGCAGTAGAGGACTCCACTTTCACCGCAGCCGGCAAGGCCGGGCTTTGGACAAAAGCCGACAGCGTCACCTACTTCGACGATTTCCAGATTGAAGATAAGCAACCAGCCGGCTCCAGGCGGAGATTAGTGCGCCGTGTAGCCGCCGTCCACCATCAGGTTCTCGCCGGTGATGAAGCTGGATTCCTCCGATGCGAGAAACAGCGCAGCATGGGCCACCTCGCGCGGCGTGCCCAGACGCTTCAGCATGTGCCTTGGAACTACGGCGTCGCGCCATTGTTCAAAGGTGAGCCCCAAACGCTGGATCTCGCGATGGGAAGCGCTGGTGAGAATGCAGCCCGGGCACACGGCGTTCACGCGCACCTGAAACGGGGCCAGATCCAGCGCCATGCTGCGCGTCAAGTTCACCACCGCGCCTTTACTGGCGCTGTAAGTGGAGAAGTTGGGTTGCGCGATGAAGCCGCTCATGGAGCCGATGTTGACTATCGCGCCGCGGCGTTGTTTGAGGTGTGGGATGGCGTACTTGGAGACCAGCGCGAGGCCGATCACGTTCACGCCCAGAACGCGCCGCCAGTCGGCCACCTCGGCGGTTTCGACGTTCAATTGCGTGAAGTCGGCTGCGTTGTTTACTACGATGTCGATGCCGCCAAAGGCGGCCACGGCGCGCTCGGCCAGGCTCTTTGCGCCTTCCTCTTGCGAGATGTCGGCGACCACCAATTCGGCTTGCGCGCCCATGGCGCGGATCTTTTCCAGCACGCCTTGGCCGCTGGACTCCTGTATGTCATTGAGCAGAAGTTTTGCACCCTCTTCGGCAAAACGCACCGCAATCGCTTCTCCGATGCCGGCGCCAGCTCCGGTAATCACGGCTACTTTGTCTTTGAGTCGCATGTGAAGCTGCCAGGGTAGCATACGCTACACTAACTGGAAACACTATGCGAGCAGCTTATTACGAAGGAAACAAGACCATCACGACGTCCGCATGCAGGCCGGTGGCTCCAGGCCCCGGCGAGGTGCAGCTCGCCGTGAGCCATTGCGGCATCTGCGGCACAGACCTACATCTCTACCACGGCCATATGGACCATCGCGTCAAGACGCCGCAAGTGTTTGGGCACGAGATGTCGGGAACCATTGCCGCGGTGGGCACAGCCGTTTCCGGCTACACGGCGGGCGACCGCGTCACCGTGATGCCGCTGGATCCGTGTGGGACTTGCCCCGCCTGCAAAGCGGGCCACGGGCACGTCTGCCAGCGCTTGAAGTTCATCGGCATCGACACGCCGGGCGCGCTGCAGGCGCTCTGGACCGTACCCGCGCATACGCTGCATCGCATTCCGGACAGCCTGTCTTTGGAACACGCCGCTTTGATCGAGCCGATCGCGGTGGCCTGCCACGATGTGCGCTTGGGCCAGGTGCGGCCGGGCGAATACGCCGTGGTGCTCGGCGGCGGACCCATCGGTTCTCTGGTGGCGCTGGTGGCCCAGGCGGCCGGGGCGCGCGTGGTGGTCTCCGAGATCAATCCTTTTCGCATTGAACTTGCGCGCAAGCTTGGTCTTGATGTGATCAATCCGATGGAGACCGATCTGGTAAAGATGGTCACCGAACAGACGCAAGATGCGGGCGCCGATGTCGTCTTCGAAGTATCCGGTTCAGCCGCGGGCGCGGAGATGATGACCAAGCTGCCTCGCGTGCGCGGGCGCGTTGTGATTGTCGCGGTATTCGCCAAGCCCGTCCTGGTGGACCTGCACAAGTTCTTCTGGCGCGAGATTAAGCTGTGCGGTACGCGCGTCTATGAGCATGAGGATTTCGAGAAGGCCATCGAACTGGCGGCCTCGCACGCGCTACCGTTTGAGAAGCTGATCACCGGCGTCTATCCGCTCGAGGGCGTCCGCAAGGGACTCGAGCAGATGGAGAAGGGCGGGGAAGTGATGAAGATTCTGGTGGAGTGTGGAAGCTGATGGGAGTGCTGGATCTGTTTCGTTTGGAGGGGAAGACGGCGCTGGTCACCGGTTGCCGCAGAGGCATTGGGCGCGCCATGGCCGAGGCGCTTGCTGAAGCCGGCGCGGACATCGCCGGTGTGAGCGCAACGCTTGAGCCCGACTGCGAGGTTGGCAAGGCCGTGCGTTTTGCCGGCCGGAAGTTTCACGGCTACAGTTGCGATTTTTCGGATCGCAAAGCGCTCTACGGCCTCATTGAAAAGGTGCGCGCCGCGCATCCGGTGGTTGACATCCTGGTGAACAACGCCGGGTCGATTCTGCGCAAGCCCGCCGCGGAGCACCCCGATGATTACTGGGACAAGATCATCGAGATCAATCTCAACGCGCAGTTTGTGCTTTCGCGCGAGATTGGCAAAGGGATGCTGGAGCGGGGCTCGGGCAAGATCATCTTTACCGCTTCGCTGCTGACGTTTCAAGGCGGCATCACAGTGCCGGGCTATGCGGCGAGCAAGGGCGGCGTTGGATCACTGGTGAAGGCGCTGTCGAATGAATGGGCCGCGCGCGGGGTGCAGGTGAACGCCATCGCGCCCGGCTACATTGCCACCGATGTGACCGAGGCGCTCCGCAACGATCCCGTGCGCAACACGGCAATTCTGGGCCGCATCCCCGCCGGCCGCTGGGGCAGCCCGGAGGACTTCCAGGGCGCGGTAGTCTTTCTGGCCTCGCGCGCCTCCGACTATATCACCGGCGAAATTCTCACCGTGGACGGCGGCTGGATGGGACGCTAGTGTAGTGTAGTGTTCTGGAAATAACTGGACAATCACACATCGGCGGCCAATAAGCCTCCGGAGAAGTGTCGGGTAAGACCAGCCACTGAAAATGATGGCTGCCGATGAACGCGGATTGGATCAAAAAAATATCCAGTTTCCAGTGTAGTGCGTCAGGAATACTGGCCGCTTGCAGACGCGCGGCTCGGTTCCGGCATCACGTGTTTACAGCCAATTACTGAGCCGCGGCCGAAGGGGCTGTACGAGCGGGGAAATCAATTCGTGTGGGGACACAAGTGGTAAACTTCCAGTGGGACTTCCACGTCCCATACAGCGGAATTGTAATCGTGAGCCTATGACTACCAAACGTACGCACGTTGTCCTTTCCGGCCAGTTGGTCCAAGACATCGACAGGCTGGTAGGTACCCGCCAGCGGAGCAGTTTTTTAACCGAAGCGGCGGAGAAGGAACTGATGCGCCGCCGGCAGATGGAAGCGTTGAAAGCCGCTGCCGGCGCCTGGAAAGACAAGGACCACCCCGAGCTGAAACAGGGGTCAGCCAAGTGGGTTCGGAAATTGCGCCAGGAGGGACCGATAACACTAAAGACTTCCCGATGAAAGGCCTGTCCCTGTACTCAGTGGCGGGCCAGCCGTCCTCTAAAGCTTGCGTAGTTCCCCGGCCTGCGACTGCACCTTTGCGATGGCTCCGGCGATCTGGTCCATGTCGCTCCGCGTGCCCAGCATCATGGTCTGTGTGAACCAGGCTGCCTGCTGGCAGAGCTTGTCGTTTTCCGGGCAAGCGTTCCGCTCCACCCACTCCTCCAGCAACTTGGCCGGAAAGATGCGGCGATACCCTTTGGAGAGCACCGTCTCCTTGATAAACGGTTCCTTGTTGAGCGGCGAGTAACCGCCCGATGCGCGCACGCCCTCGGCCGCCAGCGCGCGCAGGAACAGGTCGCGGCCCGCCCCGGCGAAGGCTTCTTTGTCATAACGGAACATGTAAAGATGCCAGGCGCTACGCGTGCAGCCTTCATAGTTGCGCACCGGCTTGATGCCAGGAATCTTCTCGAGCAGACTGGTGAGATAGCGTGCATTCTCCTCGCGCACGCGCGACTGCCGCTCTACCCTCGTCATCTGTGAAAGAAGAATCGCGGCCTGGAATTCGGTGAGCCGGAGATTAGCGCCGCCTTGGCGGTAGGAGAAATCGCTCGACGACACTTTCCTGCCGCGGCCGTTGTTGTGGAACCCGTAGCAGCGTTCCATGATCTCATCATTCGATGTGACTACGGCGCCTCCTTCGCCGGAGTTCAGGTTCTTCGATGCTTGAAAACTGAAGCAGCCGGTGACGCCGAGCGTGCCCAGTTTGCGCTTGCGCCATTCTCCCAGGTGGGCCTGGCAGGCGTCTTCGATCACCGGGATCTTGCGCTCGCTTCCAATGCGCAGGATGTGGTCCAGGTCCGCCGCTCCGCCGGCCATGTGTACAGGAATGATGGCCGCGGTGCGATCTGTGATCTTGCCATCCACTTTGCGCGCGTCCATCTGGAACGTCTCGATGTCCGTGTCCACAAAAACCGGCAGCGCGTGCTGCAGCAGAACAATATTGATGGTGGCCACAAACGTGTAAGGGGGCACTAGCACTTCATCGCCTGGTCCGACGCCGAGCGCGTTGACGGAAGTGAACAGCGCGCTGGTGCCGTTGGCTGTGGCCAGCACGTGGCGGGCGCCGAGAAGTTCCGCATATCGTTTCTCGAACTCGTCCACCATCTTCCCGTTCCCGCGGCCCCACTTGCCGCTGCGCAACACCTCGAGCAGAGCTTTCTCCTCCACAGCATCGAACCTGGGCCAGGATGGGAACGATTCCTTGCGCACAGGCTCTCCGCCAAGCAGGGCCAACCGCCCGTTGGACTTGGCCAATACCGGACTCGCCGCCGCCGCCACTATGAATTCACGCCGTTTCATTGCACACCTCGTCTTGAAGGTACTCTCACTGGATTTGCTATGCAAGCCGACTTTTCTCTTGACATAGGTGTACTATGTGTAATAATACACATGTGATTCCTTTTCGCCTGACTTTTCAACCAGGCCTTTCTCTATACGAGCAGGTGGTCTACGCCGCCAAAAAGGCCGTCGTCTCCGGACACCTGCGCCCCGGCGACCCGTTCCCTTCCGTGCGCGCACTCAGCACCGCCCTCAAGATTAACCCGAACACGGCTCACAAGGTGGTCACGCACCTGATCGCCGAAGGCATGCTGGAGGCCAAGCCCGGCATCGGCACAGTTGTGGCGGAAGCGCCTGAAGCAACCAGGTCGGATCTCACGAGGCTCCTCGACCGGGAGTTGGAACAGGTGGTGGTGGAGGCAATGCAACTGGGATTGCACTTGCCGCAAGTCAGCGCAGCGCTGGCCGCGCATTGGCGCAGGTTGGAACCGGTGAAGACACAGACAGGAGTGCGGCGTTCATGAACAACACGATCGAGACCTTCGGACTCAGCAAGTCATTCCGCGGCATATTCCGGCAAACGGAAGCGTTGCATGCAATGGATCTGGCGGTGCCCGAGGGCAGCGTCTACGGGTTGGTGGGGCCGAATGGGGCGGGCAAAACCACGGCGATCAAGTTGCTGATGAACATACACGCTCCCAGCCGCGGCCGCGGACAAGTGATGGGCGTGGATTCGACGCGCCTCGCGCCGGCGTAGTTGGTTCACATTGGCTAAGAATCTCCAATATCGATCCGCGGCAGTTGTCGGATACGGACATCGTCTTCACCGTGCAGCATCCTGTGGCGCACATCCGGCGCGAGTGGAAGGTGGAGGACGTACGGATGGAGAACTTCCGGATTCCCTGATCCGGAAGAGAGCGCATCCGGCTACGCCAGGATCTTCTCCACAACGTGCCCATGGACGTCGGTAAGCCGGAAATCCCTCCCCGCATACTTGTACGTCAACTTCGTATGATCGAGCCCAAGCAGATGCAGGATCGTCGCATGCAGGTCGTGGAAGTGAACCTTGTCGACCATCGAATAGTATCCATAGTCGTCCGTCGATCCGTAGGCCAGCCCGGCCTTCACGCCGCCACCGGCCATCCACATCGTGAACGCTTCGGGATTATGATCACGCCCATCGGAGCCTTGCGCCGTTGGTGTGCGGCCGAACTCCCCGCCCCATAGTACAAGCGTATCGCCCAGCAATCCACGGCTCTTCAAGTCCCGCAGCAATCCCGCGATCGGCTTGTCCACCTCCCGCGCGTTCTGCGCATGATCCCTGCGCAGTTGCGCATGTTGATCCCACTTATACGTGTGGCTCACCTGCACGAACCGCACGCCGCGTTCCGACAGCCGCCGCGCCATCAGGCACTGGCGTCCGAAATCCTCCGTCACCGCATTGTCCAATCCATACATCTTGCGCGTGGCTTCACTTTCACCGCCGATATCCTGGAGTTCCGGAGCCTCCGACTGCATGCGGAACGCGAGTTCATAGGATTCGATCCGCCCTTCCAAGGCGTGGTCCAGACCCGTCGTCTCGAGCTGTTGCCGGTTCAACTGCTGCATGAAATCGATCTCCATTCGCTGGATTTCACGCGGTGTTTCGCGGTTCAGGATAAATGGAATCCTGGCTTCCCTGGCCGGCACGCCTACGGACCCGAGCGGCGTCCCCGCATAAGGCGCGGGCAGAAACGCTGAAGTGTAGTTGTTTGCGCCGCCGTGGCTCTGGGTCGGGCAGATCGTGACATATCCCGGCATCGACTGGTTTTCACTCCCCAGGCCATAGGTGATCCATGAACCCATGCTCGGGCGCACGAACGTGTCGCTGCCCGTGTGCATCTCCAGGAGCGCTCCCCCATGTCTTGAGTTGGACCCGTGCATCGATTTGATGAAGCAAATATCGTCCACCAGCCTGGCGAGTTCAGGAAACAGATCGCTCACCCACATTCCGCTCTGCCCGTATTGCCGGAATTCCCACGGCGATTGCAGCAAATTGAAAGTTTCGCTCGACACCACCTTCGGCCGCGCAAACGGCAGCGGCTTTCCATGATCCCTCTTCAACAGAGGTTTATAGTCGAACGTGTCTACTTGCGAAGGCCCCCCGTGCATGAACAGGAAAATCACGCGCTTGGCGCGCGCGGGAAAATGTCCCGGCTTCACCACCAGCGGTCCTTCCGCGGCCTTGGCGGCCTCCATCCCCAGTAATCCCGCCAGCGCCATCGCGCCAAACCCTCCGCTGGCGCCGCGCAATAACTCGCGCCGGGTCAACGGACGCCGCATGTCTCCACACCAATACCGCTTCATATAGCTTCCTCAATTCAGATAAATGAATTCGTTCGATCCGATCAGCGCTTTGATAAAACTCTGCCACGCCAGCACGCGCTGATCGGCCTTTCCCGTAAACGCCGTCTCCATTTTAGAAAGAAAAGTCAACGCCTGGTCGGTTTCACGCGCGGTGGGCAGACGTGACAAGGCGCGCTCATACACCTCCGCAATCCGCTCGGCATCGCCCGGTCCGCTGGTTGCCAGCAGCGACTCCGCCATCTTCCGCGTATGCCGCAACACCACGTTTCCGTTCATCATGAACAGGGCTTGCGGCGCGATCACGGTAGAGTCCCGATCCCCATTGGGCGTCGAGGGGTCCGGTAAATCGAACGCCGTGAAGACCTCGTACATCGAACTCCGTACCACCGGAATGTAAACCGCGCGAAGGTTCTTGTCATAGTCGACATCGCCCCGCCGCGACGTGTTGGCCACATACTCGCGGTCTTTGTATTTCATGATGGATCCGCCCGCCGTCAAATCCAAATCGCCGGACACCGCCATCACTCCGTCACGAATCGCCTCGGCCTCCAGCCTGCGGCGGCTCGCCCGCCACTGCAGCCGGTTTTCCGGATCGATCCCGGCGGCGCGTGCATCGTAGGCGCTCGACATTTGATACGTGCTTGAGAGCATGATGAGCCGGTGCATCGATTTGATGGACCACCCGCTCTCGATAAACCGGTGCGCCAGCCAATCGAGAAGAGGCTGGTTGACCGGCTTCTCGCCCAGACGCCCGAAATTGTCCACCGATGCCACAATCCCTCGTCCAAAGTGCCAGCGCCAAATACGATTCACCATTACGCGCGAGGTCAACGGATGATCTTTGCCCGTCAACCACTGCGCCAATTCGAGGCGTCCACTGGCCGCCTCTCCCAACGGCTTCTGGTCATTTCCGGCAATTACGCTCAGAAACCGCCTCGGCACAGGCTCGCCCAAAGTCCAATGGCTCCCGCGAACGTGTATCGGTAAATCGCCGATCTTGTCGCCTTCCCGTACGCCCATCGCCCGTGGATACACCGGGGTCGAGGCCTCCAGTTCTTTCAGTTCCTTCTCCAGTTTCTCGATCTCCGCAACCAGTGCGGGAGTATAGTAACTCCGCGCATCCACCGGCGCGCGAAAGGGACCAAACTTCTCGAAGAGAAACTCGTGTAGCGCCTTCTTGGCCGCATCCGCCGGATCCTTTTCCAATACGACTTCCTGAAACCGGTCCTGATACCAAGCCGCTACCGACGCCCTGTCTGGAAGCCCCTGCGCGGGATACAGCTTCGCTACCGGCGATGTCCACATGCCAAGATCCGCTCCGAACCGTTCCCACGCATAAAGCTGCGAAGCCGGCGCCCCCTTGGAACGCTCCAGATGCTCCACCATCTGCTCCAGAAAACTTGGATTCACACCATGCCGGCGCGCAATCTGAACCGTCGTTCTGGGCGCGGTCACTCCGGATGGCTTCGGCGCCACGAGCAGTTTCTCAAAGTAGGGGAATCGCGTTCGATGCTCCAGCCGGATCACATTCTCCCCGGCTCTTAACTGGAACACGCCCACCGGAGCCCAGCCGCCTTCATCCGGCGAGGCCTCCCTGTTCTCCACGGGAGGCGCGCCTCGCTTCACCAATTCTCCATTGATGACCAGGTCCGTTGTCCCCCGTCCCCGTTCCTCGTCCTGCGTCTCGATCTGATACTCACCCGCGGAGGCTACGTTGATCCTGTACTCGGCAAAATGCGGTGCCTGCGCCCCTTTCACCGTGTTCGCTTTCTTTTTCTCGAGCGGCTTGGCCACATTGCCGGCATCAAAGCTTCCCGACTCCCGCACAACCACCCCCGGACCCGGACCGATTGTCCGCAACGGCAGCGACCCGAACCTCTCCACATCCCACGCCGCCATCAGGTATGCGCCGGCCTTTGTTCGGGCCTCATTCGATAGCTTCTCGTTCTCGGCCTTGGTAATCTTGCCAGTCTCCTTCTGTTTGGCTTCGATCCGCGCCTCGTGCGCCGCCAGCTTCTCCCGGTCTTCCTTCGGAGCCAAAACGAATTCATGCCACTTGGCGACGACTTTGAAATTCTCCATTGTCTTGGAGCTCTTGAAGATCCCCGCCAGAGCGTAGTAATCAGCGGTTGGAATCGGGTCGAATTTATGGTCGTGGCACCGTGCACATCCGACCGTCAGCCCCAAAAAAGTCCGGGCCGCGGTGTCGAGTTGTTCATCGACGATGTCCATTTCCATCTTCACCGGATCGTCCTCGGCCAACATCTTGGCCCCGAGCGACAGGAACCCCGTCGCTGTCCACCGCTCGTACATCGTTTTCAGGTCCTGACTTTCCGGCATCAGATCGCCGGCAAGCTGTTCATGGATAAATTGATCGTACGGTTTGTCCTTGTTGAATGCCTGAATCACGTAATCACGATAGCGCCAGGCGTTTTTGTACACCAGATTTTCGTCCAGCCCATTCGAATCGGCGTACCGCGCCAGGTCAAGCCAATGCCTTCCCCAACGTTCCCCGTATCGGGGCGAGGCAAGCAGCCGGTCCACCACCTTCGCGAATGCATCCGGAGAATCATCCGCCACAAACGCACGCACTTGTTCCGGGTTAGGCGGTAATCCCGTCAAATCGTAACTGGCACGCCGGATCAACGTCCGTTTGTCCGCCGCTGGGGCTGGAGTAAGCTCCTTGGCTTCCAAACCCTGTAAGAGGAAGGCGTCGACCGGCGACGTCCCCCAGCCGTGGTTTCGAACCGCGGGCGCGGGCGGATCGCGCGGCGCAACAAACGCCCAAAACTTCTCTGGCCCGGCACTGGCAACCGTCCCGGTTCCCCAGGGAGCTCCCATGTTCACCCACTGTGCAAACGCCGCGACCTCGCCATCGGCAAGTTTCTTGCCCAGCGGCATCTTGGGTAAACCATCAACATGCCGCAACACCCGCAGCAACAGACTTTCCTGCGCTTTGCCCAACACTACCGCCGGCCCCCGGGAACCGCCGCGCAACATTGCCTCGCGGTCATCCAGCCGCAGTCCTCCCATCACCGGACGGCTCGCGGACGAGTGGCAGCTAAGGCACTGCCCGGACAGTACCGGCCGTATGTTCTTCTCGAAAAAAGCCGCGCCTTCCGATTGCCCCCAGGCCGGAGTGAGAACACACGTCCAAATAATAACCATGCGAATTCTCATACCGCATATTCTAGCAGCCTCTACCGGACCGGTTTCCCTCACCTTAGGCCAGTTCGCTTTTCTTCATCGCGTAGTCGATGGCTTCGCGCGGAATCTTGAACTCGGTCATGCCGGCGTTGCCTTTGTAGCCGAGTTCGGCGATACCGGCCTTGGAGGTGTAGTAGGCGTCGGCGGCCATCTTGCGCGCCCACTCGAAGAAGCGTATGCCGGGTCCCAGTTCCGGCGAATCGTTCTTGCGGTATGCGATCAGGTCGAGCAGGGCGGTCTGCTGGCCAGGTTTGGCTCCGACGTAGTCAGGTGTGTTGTGGCGGCGGAGCATTTCGCGATCCAGCCAGGCGATGCCGCCGGTGAAAATAGCGGCCAACTCGTCGTTGTGCGCGGCCAGGAGATCGATGAATTCGGCGGCTCCGGCGGCGCGCGCGCCTGGGATGATGGTCTCGCTGAGCGAGGCAAGTGTCGTGAATTCATGCGGCGTGAACAGCTTCGGTTTATAGACGCCAGTGGCCTTCTTATCTTCGGCCGCGGCATTGTGTACGTGCTGGGCGGCATCGGCGGGCAAACCGCCGAGCGAGGCCGCCAAGGCCACATTGCGCAACATGGTTCTGCGGGAAACGTTGTTCTCAGACATTGCCTTTTTTCAGCTCCTCGGCTAGATACTCGGCGGTGCGCCAGGCCAGTGCGGTGATGGTGAGCGTGGGGTTCTTATCGGGATTAGAGACAAACGGAGCGGCGTCGGCGACGAACAGATTCTTCGCATCGTGCGCTTGGCAGTAGGCGTTGAGCGCGGAACTGTTTGGGTCATTGCCCATGCGCACCGTGCCGAGTTCATGGATGATAGTGCCGCCGATGGAGATGCCTTCGCCTTCGCGCTCCGGATTGGCGAGGCCCGAAACTGTACCGCCCATCTTTTGAATGATCTCCTGGAAGGTGGCCTGCATGTGCCGGGCTTGACGAACCTCGTGCTCGGTCCAGCGGAAGCTGAAGCGGAGCACGGGGATGCCGAAGCGATCCACAACCGCGGGGTCGATCTCGCAGTAGGTATGCTGGTTCGGGATCATTTCACCGCGTCCTGCCAAGCTTACGGTGACGCCATAATCGCCGGCGATTTTCTGTTTAAGCGATGGCCCGTAGCCCTCATGACGGCGGCAGGAGCCGTGCGTCATACCGAGCTGCGGCATGCGGAAACCGCCGCCGATCTCGACGTGATAGCCGCGCGGAAACTCCTTGTTCTTCTTGGCGTACTCCCACCAGGGAATGTACATGTGCATGCCGCCGAAGCCGTCGCTGTCATGTTTGGGCAGACCTTCGAGCGCCGGAATGCGGCCGCTGAGTCCGAAGCCGACCGAGTCCGTGAGATAACGCCCGATGACGCCGGAGGAGTTGGCGAGCCCGTTCGCATGGCGCGCGGATTTTGAGTTGAGCAGCAGGCGCGCCGACTCGCACGCGCTGGCGGCCACCACCACGCTCCGGCAACGGACCTGCTTTTCAGTGCGGGTGTTTTTGTCGATGTAGGAGACGGCGACTACTTTCCCTGTGCCATCGGTGATGAGCTCGCGCGCCATGGCATTGGTGATCACTTGCACGCGGCCCGTCTTCATGGCCGGAAAGATCTGCACTTGGCTCGACGAATAGTTGGAAGCGGTGACGCAGCCGCGTCCGCATTGCCCGCAGTAGTGGCAGGCCGCGCGGCCGTTGAGCGGCTTGGTGAGCATGGCCATGCGGGAGGGGATGCAGGGGATCTTCAACCCGTCACAGGCGTGCTTGACCAGAATCTCGTGTACGCGCGGATCGGGCGGCGTTTGGAAGATGCCGTCGGGCGCGCTGCGTATGTTCTCCTTCGTGCCGGTGACGCCGATGAAGGTTTCAGCTTTGTCATAGTAGGGCGCGATGTCTTCATAGGTGATGGGCCAGTCATCGCCGAGCCCGTCCGTGGAGTAGGGCTTGAAGTCGTAATCGGCAAAGCGCAGCGAGATGCGGCCGTAGTGGTTGGTGCGCCCGCCGATGACGCGGGAACGGAACCATTTGAAGGTGGTGCCAGGGACGGTGGTGTAGGGCTCACCCTCGATATCCCAATAGCCGTTGGGCGCGTTGAAATAGCCCCACTGCTGTTTGTCGAAGTACTGTTCGGCGGCATCGCCCGCGCCGCGGTGCCCCACCTGGTGCGGCCACATGTGCTCCTTGAAATCCTTGGCCGGGTTGAGCATGGGACCGGCCTCGATGAGCGTGACGTTGACGCCGAGGCCGGTCAGCACATGCACTACTGTGCCGCCGCCCGCGCCGCTGCCGATCACCACTACGTCGTGCACATTGGGACTGCGAATGACTTGGAGCATTCATTTATAAGTATCACAATGTAGAGATGAGACTGCCGCTATATCTCCTTTTAGGGAACACGCGCAAAACGGAGCTGCCGCCCGCATCGGCAACTCGCGTGTTTCTGAACAGTTTGGGGCGCGGACGGCGCCCTTTGCGCTTCTGGCCGCCTTTGCCTCTGCGCAGGGGCCATCCACACGCGACATGAACGACATCAACTGGATGGAGTTCCGCGAGCACGTTCCGGGGAAAATCCAGACGGTGTTGCTGCCCACCGGCACCTTGGAAGCGCACGGGGTGGTGAACAATGGGGCCGACAACACGGCGCCCGTTGCCCTCGCCCGCGCCATGGCTCCGCGAGTAAACGCAATGGTGGCTCCGGTGGTGAACCACGGGATCACGGGGAGCTTGGATGGCTATGCCGGAACGTTCAGCATCAGCGAGGCGGCCTACCGCGTGTTTCTCACCGACATCTTTCAGGGCCTTGCGCGCAGCGGGTTCCGGAACATCATTGTGATCAACGGGCACGGCGGTCCGCAGACCGCGGTCCTCAATGAACTCGCGGAGAAGACCGGCCGCGAGCATCGCGTACGCACGCTGGTGGTGAACTGGTGGGCCTACTGCTCCGACGTCACGATGAAGACTTTCGGCGAGGACGGCGGCCATGCCGGATGGAACGAGACCGCGTTTATCCAGGCTATTGACCGGAAGCTGGTTCATCCGGAACGCGACCAGCCGGCGATGGCGACGGTGCGCCCGCCCGCGGGGACCTGGAGCGCGTTTCCGTTCCCGTCCTCGATCATTCTCTATCAGCCCGGCCAAGGCTATCCGAAATTCGATCAGGCCAAAGCCGACGCCTACTTCTCGGCCGTCACCGATAAGATGACCGCGCTGGTGCAGGAGACTATCGGCAAGTGGGACCAAGCGGGGTTGTTCCGGTGATCGCGCTCCGTCTGTTTGCCGGTTGCGTCGCGATACTGCTGCCCCTCCACGGCGAGGTACACCGGTTGGCGCTGGCCGACTGCGACGATGCCGCCTTTGGCCCAAACGGCGATCTGTACCTGGCGTGCCACTCGCCGGAGGATCGATTGCCGATCGAGGTGAGATATAGAAAGCCGGTTCCTGACGTGATGGACGGATACGTCCTGCGATTGAACGCGCAGACGGGAAAGCTGATCTACGCAGTTCGGCTCAGCGGGAGTTCGCATGACGCGGCGCTGCGGGTGAAGGTGGATCAGTCAGGCTTTGCCTACGCAACCGGGATCACGAAGTCGGACGACTTCCCCGTGACCCCGGACGCAATGAAGGCCAAGCTCGGCGGGGATAGCGATGGGTTTCTGGTGAAGTTTGCGCCGGATGGGCAGATCGTCTACTCGACACTGATCGGCGGCAGCGGCGCCGACTATGGGAATGGGCTGGACTTGGACGGCAAAGGCTACGTCTATGTGGGAGGGGTGAACTCGGCGGACTGCTTCGTGTGCCGGATCGGGACCAAGAATACGTGCCGGGTGTTCGGCGGCGGTGCGGAAGAAAAGCTCACCGGGATTGCTCTGGACGGAAAGGGCGGGATCTATGCGACCGGCTATACCAAGTCGCGCGACTTCCCTGTGAAGAGTCCGGTGCAGAGTGCACTGTCCGGTCCGGGAGATATGTTTCTGACCCGGCTTACGCTGCCCGCTTTGGAGATTAGCTTCTCGACGTTCTTTGGCGGGAATGGCGACGATAGCGGCTGGGGGGTGGCCGTCGACCATGATGGGAATCCCGTGGTTGCCGGGATCACCGATTCGACCGATCTTCCCGCTACCGGGATGGGATATCGGAAAACCAGTGGGGGCAAGAAGGATGCGTTTCTCGTAGCGCTGCGGGGGCGAAAGTTTCGAGCGACCTATTTTGGCGGATCGAGTAACGATGAGGCCGGCTACGATGGCGGCAACATACAAGTGGACCAGCGCGGCAATGTTTGGGTGGTTGGCATCACCAAGTCAGATGATCTGCCGGTTCGCAATGCGATCCAGCCGCAGTTTGGCGGAGGCGATGGCGATGGGTTCATCGCGGCTTTCGCTCCGGATCTGGGGAGCCTGTGTTTCAGCAGCTACTACGGCGGACCGGAGCGGAATCTGCTGGAGGGCTTGGCGATCTCGGCAACTGGCATGGTGGCTGCTACCGGGGTCTCGTTCGCGGCAAGCGCCTCGCCGCTCCATATCACTTTGGCCGGAGGCGAAATTCATGCGGGTTCTTACTGGCTTATTGTGAATGGGCAATGCGGTGGACAGCGTTGACCAGTTTGCGGTAGCTGAGCTTCTCGATGCGGTCGAACGGGAGCCATTCGCCATCGCGCCAACTGGCGAAGAACCATTTGGCGAGCAGCGCGAGATGGTCGTGGCGGAGTTTGTGATCGGGCGGCTCGAG
>JAENWC010000371.1 GCA_016650235.1 Terriglobia bacterium | reverse complement strand
TGAGAGGAGCCTAAGAGCCATGCGCAAGCTTGTCCTTCTGACCATTCTCGCCAACTCGGCATTGTTTCCGCCGGCGGAAGCGGCCGCGAATCAAAACGAACGCCTCGTCCGGGAAGTGCGGCACGAACTGGTGATGCTTCCCTACTACGGTGTCTTCGACCACTTTGCCTACCGGGTGGAGGGAAGCACCGTGGTTCTTTTGGGGCAGGTGACCCGGCCTACGCTGAAAACATCAGCCGAGCGGGTGGTGAAGGATATCGAGGGTGTGCAGAAAATCGATAACCAGATCGAGGTCCTTCCAACCTCCCCCATGGATGACCAGATCCGCCTGGCAACCTATCGCGCAATCTATGGGCACACTGCGCTGAGCCGGTATGCCCTCCGCGCCGTTCCCACCATCCACATCATCGTGAAGAACGGCAACGTTACATTGAAGGGCGCCGTCGCCAATGAGGGGGATAAGAACATCGCCAACCTGATGGCCAACGGGGTTTCAAACGTGTTCTCGGTGAAGAACGAACTGGTGGTCGACAAGGAATAACGGTTGCGGGATCGCCGCGAAAACCCCCACACCGCTCCCTTTGGTCACCTCCCGGCAAACTGTTTCCCACCTCGGGTCAACGGCGTTGCGTCCGGACAATCGCGTTGGCTTGCCGCCAGGAGCGGGGTAAGATCGAGAAGGACCGTCCGATGGCGCTTCCCGAAATTTTTCATAAAGGAATCCGGCGCGGAAAGCATTGGCGCAATCTAGCGGGCATACAGTTGCGCCGCGTACGAGAGGGGCTCACCGATCCGCGGAGCCGGTTGCTGCCGGGCACCTCCGACTATGAACTGCACTCCCGCAAGGAGAGGGAGCATTATTCGGAGATGTACGCGGGAGATCCGAGTCTGCTGTTTGAGCCGGAGCCCCCGACTTGGATGGAAGTGGAACGCCGCACCGAATCCCTGGTCCGCGAGGCCACCGGCAACGATATCACCGGGCACGTCCTGTCGCGGCTGACGGGGCGTCCTGGAGTGCGCATGCTCTCGCTTGGTTCCGGACCCGGGGGCGTGGAGTTGATGCTGGCCGGCGAGGCTCCGGAGTGCCGGATTACTTGTATCGACTTCAATGAAAATCTGCTCGCGTTGGGCCGGACCAGAGCGCGCGAGCAAGGCCTGGCGTTGGAATTTCAGAAGGCGGATCTGAACAACGTCTCTCTGCCGGAGGGAGAGTTCGACCTGATTTTCTGTCACGCCTCGCTGCACCATGTCGTGAATCTGGAGGATCTGGCCGCCGAGATCCGGAAGACACTGCGTCCGGGCGGCGCGTTGATTGTGGTGGATGTGATCGCGCGCACCGGATACCGTATGTGGCCGGAAACGCGGCGCGTGGTGGAAACGCTGTGGGCTACGCTTCCGGCGCGCTACCGTGTGAACCACACCGCGTATGGAGAACGGCGGCTGGACCGGCGCATTTGGGACGGCGGCACCGATCATGAAGGGATGGAATGCATACGGTCCGGCGATCTGGTGGGTATTCTGGAAAGCAACTTCGAGCGCGTCTTCTTTGCCTCCTGTCACGGGCTGAGCCGGCGATTCTTCAACACGATGTATGGGTGGAATTACGACCTTGCGCAGCCACTGGATCGCGCGATTCTCGATTGGATCTGGGAACTGGACTGCCGCATGGTTTCGAGCGGCAAGTTGCGCGGAGAAAGCATGTTCGGCGTCTACGCGCCGCGCCAGAACCAGTGAAGCTTAGTCTTCCACGGTCATGGACGGGCCGCGCACATTGCCCAGCTCATCCAGCCTGGCGACCGTTTTGAGCGCCAGTTCATGGAAAACCGCGGCGTGTGAGTCGGCGCTGTCGCGCCAGGCCACCGCGTTGCCGGAATCGCCTCCGATGCGCACTTCCGGGTCCAACGGGAGCTCGGCCAGAAGGTGGAGGTCCATTGCTTCGGCCGTACGGCGTCCGCCGCCGGATCCGAACACATCGATGCGTTCGCCGGATTGCGGCGCGATCAGGTAGCTCATGTTCTCAACCATGCCGAGAATCTCGACGCGCACCTGCCGGAACATATTCACGGCTTTGCGTGCGTCTTCGAGCGATACGGCCGATGGCGTAGTCACGACGATGGCTCCGGTGAGCGGCGCAGTCTGAATAAGGGAAAGGGCGACGTCGCCTGTGCCGGGGGGCAGATCAATCACCAGGTGATCCAGTTCACCCCAATCCACACCGCGAAGAAACTGCTGGATGACGCTGTGGAGCATGGGTCCGCGCCAGACCAGCGGCTTGTCGCCGGGATTGAGAAAACCCATCGACATCATCTTCACGCCGTTCTTTTCCACCGGGCGAATGCGGTTGTCCACCGCAATCGGATTGGCCTGGATGCCCATCATGAGAGGAACGTTGGGGCCGTAGACGTCGGCGTCCAGAAGACCCACTTTGTGACCGAGCTTGGACAAGGAGATGGCGAGATTCACGGCAACAGTAGTCTTGCCGACGCCCCCCTTGCCGGAGCCTACAGCGATCAGATTGCGGATGCCAGGGATTGGTTGGATAGGCTGCGGAGGAGCCAGATTGGGTTGCATTCAGTCTTGATTGTAGCAGCGAGGCACAGGGCTCTCATATTTGGAGGATGCACTCGGCGGAATCAGGGCCGGCCAGGGGCAACAATTTTAATGGTTCATCTTCAGCCGCCAGGGTTTCCTCCAGGGTAATCTGCGCCGCATCAGCCGGAATAGCATCCTTTATGCTGAGCCCATCACAAATGTTACGGCTTGCCGGCTGCGGGCGGCTGAGAGGAGGTTCGGG
>JAENWC010000370.1 GCA_016650235.1 Terriglobia bacterium | reverse complement strand
TCATTAGTGAGAGTCCACAGGCCGATGAAGCGTGGTCAATTACCGATGCGGACGGCAGCTCCGTTTTGCGCGTGTTACCCGGCGCGTGTTACCCGGCGCGTGTTACCCGGCGCGTGTTACCGGTAGGATACGCCAGGCCCGAATCCGCCTCGATCTCAAGCAGGCGGTTGTATTTGGCCAGGCGTTCGCTCCTGGTGATGGAGCCGATCTTGATCTGTCCGGCCCCACTGGCCACTGCCAAATCCGCAAGAAAGCTGTCCTCGGTCTCCCCACTCCGCGCCGACACCACCGCTTTCCATCCGGCCTGCCGCGCCATGTCGATCACCGCAAAAGTCTCGGTCAGAGTGCCGATCTGATTCATCTTGACCAACACCGCGTTTGCCGCCTTACCGCGAATCCCGCGGCGCACCCGCTCCGGATTCGTCGTGAAGAAATCATCTCCCACCAATTGCACCCTTTCGCCGAGACGAGCCTGGAGAAGCGGCCATCCCTCCCAATCGTCCTCATGCAGACCGTCCTCGATGGATGCGACCGGATACCGATCACACCATCCGGCAAGTTGCTCAATCATTCCGGCGGAATCCAGGCTCCGGCTCTCCGTAGCCAGCCGGTAGATGCCGTCGCGATGGAAATGCGTGCTGGCAACGTCGATGGCGATAGAGATCTGGCCACCAGGCTCGTAGCCGGCCTTTTCGATGGCTTCGGTAAGCAGCGCAAGCGCCTCTTCATTGGAATGCAGCGCCGGTCCCCATCCGCCTTCATCGGCCACACCGGTCAAAACGAATCCGCGCGCGGCAATGATGTCCCGCGTGACCCCGTGCAGCCGGACCATCGATTCCAGCGCGCGCGCATAACTGGGGAAGCCATGCGGGATGGCCAGGAAATCCTGAAATTCAATGTTGCCGCCGGCGTGCAGGCCGCCGGAAAGCATGTTCACCATCGGCACCGGAAACACAGGTTCTCTTGTGCCCGCCAGGTATCTCCACAAAGGCACACCTTGCCCGCGCGAAGCGGCCCGCGCGACCGCGCAGGATACTCCCAGCATCGCGTTGGCGCCCAGGCGGGACTTGTCCGGTGTGCCGTCCAAAGCGATCATGGCCGCATCGAGCCCGGCCTGATCTTCCGCCGCGCGTCCGTGAAGCGCTTCTAGAATTTCTCCGCTTACGTGGGCCACGGCCTTCTGAACGCCTTTCCCGCCAAACCGCTCCGCATCTCCATCGCGCAGTTCCACGGCCTCATGGCGGCCGGTGGATGCCCCGGATGGCACCTGCGCCGAAGCGCGTACGCCACTGGAAAGCGTGGCTGTTACTTGCACCGTTGGACGTCCACGGGAATCCAGAATCTCGAGCGCGCGCAAATCAGCGATGGTCATCAAAGATCTCCTCCACTTGCCGCGGTGGTGATTGGATCATGCCGAGCGCGCGCTGCCGCACCAAGCCCCGCTGGGCCGGAGTAAGGTATTCGGCGGGAGATTTGCCATCCACGCGCGCCAGATGCAGGCATCCGAGATGGCGAATCGTCCAATACTCAAACTCATCCTGGCTGCCGGGAAAGGCGTCCCGCAGCGCACGCCAATAAACAGAGGCAAGCTCGGCAAACTCTGTTGCCTGATGAGGCCGGTGTACCGCTTTGAGCAACAGGTGATTCAGCAGGAATGCCGCATCAAAGGAGGGGTCGCCGTAGTGTATGACTTCAAAATCAATCACCATCACCTGACCTTCCCATACCAACAGGTTCTTGGGGCTGAAGTCTCCATGGACCAACGACTGGCGGCGCGTTTGGCAGGCCTGTATACATTGCGCGAAAACATCCGCAAGGCGAGGATGCTTGGACGCGGCAAAGCGATAGTAGGGATCGAGCCGCAACTGTCCGAAACAGGTTTGGTCGCCGAATTGCCCGTCCCATGCCTCCGAACACCAGGATGCATCAATCATCGCCGCGTGTATCCCGGCGGCCTTGCGCGCCACCTTCACATCCGTGCGTCCGCTGAGCAACTGGGATTTCCAGTCCGCGGCGCTCGCCGGCGCAGCCTCCATCGCGTAAATGCAATTTTCGTTGTCCTCGAAGAGAACGGCCGGCACTGAGTTCGGAGGGAGGTGGGGGGCCAAAGCGGCCATGGCCGCGCTCTCCCGATGAATGCGCGAGCGGTCGGCAAACCACTCCTCTTCCACCCGCAATTGCCCCAGCGACTGTTTCACCACAAACCGGGTCTGAGGGGTTCGGACCAGCAATACACGATTGGAAACTCCGCCTCCCAATGGTTCGACTTCCCATGGGCCGGCCGGGATGCCGGCTTGCCCCCGAAGGGCCGCCCCTGCCCGCGAGACACAAGAGACACCACCGGCCACCGGGCCGGAGCGTGTTCCGTCTGGCGGGCCGCTCATTTGGAGCGTGGACAGGTAGCGTGTGATGTTTTCCGGACTCAATTCGAACAAGCGATTCCCTTATTGTTGACTTCTTCAATTGTGTTGTAGAATATGTTTCTTACAGTACTCACTGCGAAGTTCGCGGTAAAGGGAGATAGAATGGCATACGTTATTGCGGAGCCCTGCATAGGAACTAAAGATACAGCGTGCGTGGACGCCTGCCCGGTGGACTGCATCCACCCTAAGAAAGATGAACCCGCTTTCGCAACCGAGGAGATGCTGTATATCGATCCGGTGGAATGCATCGATTGCGGCGCTTGTGTTCCTGTGTGCCCGGTCTCGGCCATCTTTGCGCTCGATGATCTGCCGGAAAAATGGGCCGATTTCACGCCGCGTAACGCTGCCTACTACGGCAAATAATTTCTCGCCCATCATTACCTCATAGGGGGCTGGACTTCATAGGGGGGCGGTAGACGGCAACCGAGGTTTCCGTCTCCCATACTCTCACCTGTGACACTCGAACTGTGCCCGAAAGCGTGCCTTGCATCTCCAATCCCTGTTGCACTTGCTGGCAGAAGTACAGCGCGACATTCTCCGCCGATGGATTCCAATCGTCAAACGGGGGCACTTCGTTCAGGAACGTGTGGTCCAGACGGTCCACCACCTCTTTCATCAGCCGCTTGAGATCGACGAAGTCGGCAACCAGACCGATATTGTTTAACTCCTCCCCTTCCACGGTCAACTCCACTTTGTAGTTGTGTCCATGCAGGTTCTCACACTTGCCCTTGTAGTTACGCAACTGGTGCGCCGCGGCAAAAGATTGGGTCACAGAAACTTCAAACATCGAAAAACCTCGCTACATCGCCTGGTTCCATGGTAAAGCCGTAGTCGGGAAGACTGTCAAAGAAAATCTGCCCATAGCGCTGGCGCGTGATGCGGTTATCGAGCAGCGCCAGGACGCCGCGGTCGGAACGGCTTCGGATCAATCGTCCAAAGCCCTGCTTCAACGTCAGGGCCGCCTCAGGCACCTGGTAGTCGAAGAACGGGTTGCCGCCTGCCTCGCGAATCACGCGTACGCGCGATTCCACCACCGGATCGCTGGGAACGGCAAAGGGAAGCCGATCAATAATCACGCAGCTTAGCTGTTCCCCGGGAACATCGACGCCCTGCCAAAAGCTGGCCGTCGCAAACAACACGCAGTGGGGCGTGCGACGGAACTCATCGAGCAGCGCGTTGTTGGGACCTGTGCCCTGCAGCAGAACCGGGAACTCTATCTTCATTGATATCCGGTCATGGAAGGCGCGCATCTGCTGATAGCTGGTGAAGAGCACGAAGGCCCGCCCGCGAGAGTATTCCAGCAACCGGATGACCTCTTCCGAGCCCTTCTCGGTAAAGGCCGGCGTGCGCGGGTCCGGCAGATCGCGCGGAACGTAGAGCAGCGTCTGCGCAGGATAGTCGAAGAGGCCCGGCACGATCAGCGTGCGGGGGGAGCGGACGCCCAGGCGTCCTTTCAAATAGTCAAAACCGCCAGAGACGGCAAGGGTCGCCGACGTCATCACCACCGTGTCCACTTTTTCGAACAACTTTTCGTGGAGAAGCGAGGACACATCGATCGGGGTTGCCTCGAGATACACTCCCCGTCCGCGCCGTTCCATCCAATAGACGAAGTCGCTGTCATCGCTCTCCATCCAGAATTTGAGCGTCTGCGACAACTCTTCCACGCGCCGGAACAGCGGGATCACCTCGTCGGTGGCGCCTTTTACCAGTTGCAGGTGCGTGCCGGTCAACTCCAGTACTCGCAGCAGATCCACATACACCATCTCGCGGGACTCACGGAATTCCACCCTGTTGGGAACGCCGCAGCGGCCCTCCTGCCCGGGAAAAGCGCTGAAGAAACGTTCCGTGCACTCGTCCAGCGTCATCATCACGCGGTCCAGTTCCTGCGTGCCGAAATTCTTGCGCCGCGCCATCGCCGCGATGTCCCGCCGGAGATCGTATAACTGGTGGTTGCTGACCGATGCGCCGAAATATTCGCCGGCCACGGTTTCCATCTCGTGCGCCTCGTCGAAGATGACAGCCTGGTAGTCCGGGATCACCCCCTCAAACTCTTTGTCCTTAACGGCAAGATCGGCGAAGAAAAGGTGATGGTTGACAATGATGATGTCGCTTTCCCTGGCCTTCTGCTGCATCAGTGTAATGAAGCAGCGCTCAAACTGCGCGCACTTCTGGCCTGAGCAAAGTTCACGCCGCGCGTCCACTTTCCCCCAGGCTGTGCTCGCGGAAGGCAGAGTCTTGATCTCGGCCCGGTCACCCACCTTGGTCTCTTTCTCCCATTCCTGGATGATCTGGTAGTCGGCTATCTCTTCCAGGCCGGTGAGAATCGGCTCCTTCTCGGCGTCGTAGATCTTCTGCCGGCACGCGTAGTTGCCGCGTCCCTTCATGTAGCAGACTCGCAGCGGGCGATTCATGTGCTGCTGGAGAAACGGCACATCCTTGAAAAAGAGTTGCTCTTGCAGGTTTTTCGTCCCGGTGGAGACGACCACACGCTTACCCGATAACAGCGCCGGAACCAGGTAGGCGAGCGTCTTCCCCGTTCCAGTGCCTGCTTCCACAATCAAGTGGCGGCGCTCGGCCAGCGCCGCCTCGACAGCCTCGGCCATCTCGAGTTGCCCGGGGCGGAATTCATACTGCGGATGCCATTCCGAGAGGAGTCCGCGGCGCTTGAAGAAATGCCGCGCGGTGAGCGCATTGGTTTCCGCCTTGGTTTCCGATAGTGACATCCTCAGCAACCAGTATAGGGGCCAGTGGGCTCGTCCCGAAATAACCATTCCAACCGCCCCTTGCCACAGTTGTTTCGTAGGGGCCTTTACCGGCGCCCCCACAGCGGCGGCTGCATCTCGCGGTTGATCCGCTGCATTTCCCCAACCAGTGCGCGGGCAACCGCAGGTTCGCGCGCGGCGAGATCATTCCTCTCGGCCAGATCGGTGGATAGATCATACAGACGGTAGGCCTCACCAGGATCGTTGCGGTCGCGCTGCTTCACCAGCTTCCACTTCCCTTCCCGCAACGCGATGCTCGCTCCGTGCCGCCAAAACAGGTTCTTTCGCGGGAGCTTGCCTGCCTCCCTGGTGAGCATCGGAAGCAGATTCACTCCATCTATCGCCGCAGCGGAGAACGCAGCGCCGCCGGCGGCCGCCACTGCGGTGGGCAGAATGTCCAGTGCGCTAACGGGTTCTTTCACCACTTGCCCGCCAGGGATGCGTCCCCGCCATTGGGCCAGGAAGGGCACGCGAATTCCGCCTTCGTAAAGCTGCCCCTTACCACCGCGCAGTGGTCCATTGCCCGAGGTCAGTTCCGCCGTTGGGCCGCCGTTGTCGCTAATAAAGAAGACGAGCGTGTCCTGTTCCAGCCCGTGCCGCCGCAAGCGGCCCAGGACCGCGCCCACGGCCTCGTCCAAAGACGAAAGCATGGCCGCGAACACCTGCCGGTGCTCATCCCCGATCCCGTTGAACCGCTTCATGTCCGCCGTCAACGCCTGCATCGGACTGTGCACGGCGTTGAAGGGCAGATAGAGAAAAAACGGCCGGCTCTGGTTGCGGTCTATGAACGAGAGTGCTTCCCGCGTGAAGGCCTGTGTGAGGTACTCTTTCTCCTCCACGACGTTCTCCCCGCGCATGAGAAAGTTCTCGTCGTCATAAGGAGGTTCATTGGGCCGAAGCCGCGTGGTGACGCCTTTGTAAGGCGGCGGCACAAAGAAGTGGCCTTCATGCAGGAAGCCGAAGAATTCATCAAATCCACGCCGCTGCGGGTGAAACTTCGGCGTGCCCCCCAGGTGCCATTTGCCAAAGATCCCAGTGGCATAACCAAGCTTGCGCAGATGATCCCCCATGGTTTGCTCACTGGCGGGAAGTCCAATATTCGGATCGAGGTTCTGCTTCCCCGTCGCGTTCAGTTCATGGCCGAACCGCGTCTGATAACGCCCGGTCAGGAAGCCCGCGCGGGAAGGGCAGCAGAAGGGCGCGCTCACATACCCGTCGGTAAACCGAACGCCGCCCGCGGCAATGGAATCGATGTGCGGCGTAGGGATCTGCGGATTGCCCTGGCAGGCGAGTTCCCCGTAACCGAGGTCGTCGGCGACGAGGAAGACCACGTTCGGCTTTCGGGCTTGTGCGGCCCAGGATAGCAGCAATTGGCGGCGTGTGAGCATATTGGGATAGGCCTCCTGCCTGTCCGCCCGCTACTTCTGCAGCAAAAAATTGCCGACAAACATCGAGTCGATACCCGAGGAGTAGAAACTACGCACCGCATCGCGCGGGGAGCAGACGAGCGGATCGCTAAACAGATTGAAGCTGGTGTTGTAAAGCACCGGGAGTCCGGTGGACTTGCCCGCCGCATGCAGCAGGGTCCAGTACAACTCGTTGTCCTGTCTCCGCACCATATGTACGCGCACAAGATCTTTGCCGAGAATGGCCGACTCGAACGTCTTGCGATGTTCGTTGCGCACGCGCCCAACCGTTGCCAGAAAACGGGCATTGGGTCCCACTTCAAAGTATTCGGACGCCAACTCCTCCGGCACCGAGGCGGCAAACTTGCGGAAGGGCTCCCGCCGCTTGATGTAGATATTCAAGTTCTCCGTAGAGTAGGGATTGCGCGGAGAGGCGAGGATGCTGCGGTTGCCCAGCGCGCGCGGACCAAACTCCATCCTTCCATGCATCCAGGCGATGATCTTGTCATCATTGAGTTCGGCCACGGCGCGCTCAATCACTTCGCCGGTGGTGAGCAGATAACGGAAACGCAGCTTGCAGTTCTCCAGTACTTGCTTGATCTGTTCGGCAGTGTAGCTGGGGCCCAGGCACAAGCTGCCCACCCCGCATCGCTTGCTCTGTCTCATAGTGCCAAACCAGGCTTGGAATACCGCTCCGATGGCGGTTCCGGTGTTTCCTGACACCGGTTGCACAAATACGTTCTCCCAGTTGCCTGAGTTCTCCAGGGCCGCCACCAGCAACGCATTAAACGCGAGCCCCCCGGCCAGAGCCAAATTCTTCCCCTTGCCGGCCATGGCGATGACCGTCTTTTCGATCGCCCCTTGCAGGCCCGCCGCGATGGCGGGCTTGAGGGACGCTGGAATCTCTTCGTCTTCCTTCAGTCCCAACTTTTCAAAGAACCGGGCGCTGAAGCCTCCACGAGTGACCCGGTTGCGGTCGAAATAGGTCCGCTGCAGCCGCGGCCATTGGCCTTCCGGAGCCGTTAGTATGTCCAGAAACAAGTTTTCGAACCGGCCATCCCCGGCTGTGGAGAGCCACTGCACTTTGTGTTCGTCCGCGTTTGGCTCATAGCCAAGCAGCGAGGTGACGCGGCCATAGAGATCGCCGAGAGAATCCGGAAAGTACATCTCGCGGAGCAAATCCAGTTGATTTCCGGCGGCTTTCCACAGAGCCCCGCAGCGCAAGTCGCCCTCGCGGTCCAGCGTCAGAACCGTAGCCTCCTCGAAGCCGGAGGGATAGTAAGCGGAAGCCGCATGCGCGGTGTGATGATCCACCAAAACCACCTGCGCGCCCGAAAACCGCGCACGCAATTCGAGGTGAAGCGCGGTATCGGTCCCGCCTCCAATCGGCCGTACCAAAGCCGCGCAGTTCACCTGATGCGGCTGCACGCCGGCAATCTGCAGGCAGGCGTCGATAGCCTCCCGCGGCAACTCGCCCGCGCGATGGGAGCGTGCCACTTTCTTCTGTTCAACAGCCGCTACCAGTTCCCCATCGATCAACACCGCCGCGGCGGCCTCGTCGAGAATGCCGCCAATTCCGAGAATCACCATGAAGCTATTATTGTAGCGAAGCCATGCGCAGCCCGAGTAGTGGGCCGGTTTAGTGGGAGGGATTGCTTCCGAGTACGCCGTCGCTCGGCCAGAACGAGTGCTGTTCGGCCCGCCTGATGGCCGGTAAACCCTTGGTGACACTCGGCGGGTAATCCTGTCGGGAGCTCGGGCCGAGGCAGGACCACCTTTACCTCTTCGTCTCCGATTGCGAAAGCTCAACCGCCCGGCGCACCCCAATCAGTGGGAGCTCGGGCACAAATGCGTCGAATAGATGCTCGTCCTCGAAGAGTCGTCCAAACCCGCCGGTCCCGACGATGAAAGGTTGCTCCTTGGCGAAGTGCTCTTTCGCAACGGAAGCGGCGAGAAATCGTACAGTAGCCAGAGTGCCGTAATATAAGCCCGATTGGACGCTTTCGACAGTGGAACGTCCGAGAATCCCGGAGGGCCGGATGATCTCCACCGCGGGCAGCCGCGCGGTCTCCGATGCCAGCGCCGCCATTGAAATGTTTATCCCAGGTGTGATAATTCCGCCGAGATAATCTTTCTCCTTGGTAACGGCGCAGAGCGTGGTCGCAGTGCCAAAATCGACGATAAGTAAATCCCGGCCAGGAAATCGGGTAAGCGCACCGATCGCGTTTGCGATCTTGTCCGCACCCACCTCCAAGGGATTACGATAACGGATTTTCAGCCCTGTTTTCACTCCCGGCTGAAGAAGAAACGGTTCAAAACGGAAGTACTTGCGGAAGCAGTTTCGAAGC
>JAENWC010000369.1 GCA_016650235.1 Terriglobia bacterium | reverse complement strand
GTGGCAACTTTTCTGAAGGATGAATCCCCGGACGCCTACGAAAAGTTGGTGGATACGTTATTGGCCGATGCGCGTTATGGCGAGCGATGGGGCCGTCACTGGCTGGATCTGGCGCGGTATGGAGAGACCAGCGGCCTGGAAGGCGATGGCGCCATTGGCAATGCGTGGCGGTACCGCGACTGGGTGATTGAGGCGTTCAATCAGAACATGCCCTATGACCGGTTTGTAACGCTGCAGCTTGCCGGCGGCGATGAGCATAGCAAGACGCGCAACAACTATCAGCCGGACGTGCAAGGATATGTCCCTACCGGATTCCTGCGCGTTGCGCCGTGGGACCGGTCCAACCTCGTGGCGGCCGAAGTGCGGGCCAATTATCTGGCCGAGGTGACCGCCACCACGGGCTCGGTCTTTCTCGGGCTGTCGGTGGGATGCGCGCGGTGTCACGACCATAAGTACGATCCGATTCCGCAAAAAGACTACTACCGTTTCCAGTCTTTCTTTCAAACGACGCAGGCGGCGGGGAACCTGCAGGCGCCCTTCCAGGACAAGCGCTTCGCCGAAAAGGCCGCGGCAAAAGTGAAAGAGTATGACGGGAAGTCGAAGTCAGGTCCGGAGAAACAAGCGCTGGACGAATTTGAGAAAGAACTGCTGGTTAAGCTGGTGGCTGCAAGAAAGGAACGCGCCGCCAGCAAGGAACTTACCAAGGTCGATTTGCGGCTGGAACTGAAGCTGGCCGGAGAGCGCGTCTTCACACAGGCGGATAAGGACCGTCATGCCGTGCTGCTGGAGGATGCCAACCGCACGCAGGACAAAGAGGAGCAGGATCTTCTCGACACGTATGAAAGTGAATTGTTGGGCCGGCTGAAGACCGCATACGCGAAGTCCGGCATCGATCCCATGGCGCGCTTCGATGCGCTGGCCGTGACGGATGTGCGGGGCGAGGCGCTGGCGCAGTACTCCGGCAAGTCGATCTTCACGCTCGAGGAAAAGAACCGGTACGCGGAGCTGGACGGCACACTGGACATTTATCGCCGTAGAATGGGCCGTTGGGGCACATCCGTATTGGCTGTGAACCAGGTTCTAGGACCCCCGACCGGCCCCGACATTGTGCCCACGCATATCTTGCTGCGCGGCGACTACCGGCTCAAGGGTGAGACTGTGGAGCCGGGGTTCCTAAGCGCCATCACGGGAAATACCAAGGCGGCCGAGTTGGAAACGGACCGCTACCGGCAGTTCCCCACGCGAGGCTGGCGGATGACGCTGGCCAAGTGGATCACCTCGAAAGAGAACCCTCTCACCGCGCGCGTGTTTGTGAACCGCCTCTGGCAATATCATTTTGGACAAGGCATTATCAGAACCACCAGCGATTTCGGCAAGAATGGCGACCGGCCCTCTCATCCGGAATTGTTGGACTGGCTGGCGGTCTCCTTCATGGATTCCGGTTGGAACGTAAAGGCGATGCATCGCTTGATCCTGACCTCGAGCACGTATCGCCAGTCAGCCGAGCATCCGGAGGCCGGCAAAGTGGCAGCCGCCGATCCGGACAACCGGCTGTGGGCGCATTTTCAGCGGAGACGATTAGAGGCGGAGGCGATCCGGGACAGCATTCTGGCGGCCAGCGGGCGATTGAATGAGGAGCGCGGCGGGCCGAGCGTGTTTCCGCCGCTGCCGGACGATCTGGCCGACTTCGCCCGTTATGGCAGGACCGGCGGATTGATGTGGGAGCCGAATGAAAAAGATGAGGACGCGCTGCGGCGGTCCGTTTATATTTTCCAGCGGCGGTCCTTGCCGCTACCGATGATGGCCGCCTTTGATGCGTCGGCCTTCAGCGAGTCCTGTGACCGGCGCAGCTCCACCACCACGCCGTTGCAGGCATTGTCGCTGCTGAACGGGACGCTGGTACATCAGGAGGCCGAGCACTTGGCGGCGCGCGTGCGGCGCGAGGCTGGATCAGATCCGGCGGCGCATCTGACTCACCTGTTCGAGATCGTGTTGAACCGCGCCCCGTCCGCACAGGAGCGGGTGCGATTTTCCCAATTTGACGGTACACTGGAAGCGGCCGCGAGGGTGCTTCTGAATTCGAACGAGTTCCTCTATCTGGAGTAGATGTTTGTGAAGTCACGACGACAGCTATTGATGGATGCCTATCTCGGCTTGGGTGGGATGGCCCTTCTGGATCTGCTCACCGTCGAGCAGGCCCGTGCGGCCACGCCGGCTAACCCGATGCGGCCGCGGCCGCAGCATCACACAGCCAAAGCAAAAAGCTGCATCTTCCTATTTATGGAAGGCGGCGTGAGCCAGATGGATCTGTTCGAGTACAAGCCAACGCTGGTGCGTCTGGCCGGCCAGCAGATGCCCGCCGCAAAAAACACCACCGGCGAATTGTTGACTTTTTCCGCCGCGCCCAACCGCATCATCCCGCCGTACTGGCCATTCCGACAGCATGGGCAATCGGGCCGCTATCTTTCCGCATTGCTACCGCATCTGGCCACGGTGGCGGATGACTTGGCGTTTGTGCACGGCATCAAGGTGGACAACAACAACCACGGCCCGGCGGTGTACCACACTCTGACCGGGAACCAGTTCCCGGGCAGCGCCTCGATTGGGGCATGGATGACCTACGGGCTGGGGAGCCAGAATCAGGATCTGCCGGGCTTCGTCGTAATGGGTGACCGGCGCGGCTCCACCATCGGCGGGGCCGGCGTTTGGGGGAACGGTTATCTTCCAGCGGCCTATCAGGGCACGCTGTTCCGCAACGGCAACACGCCCATTGTCGATCTCAACCGCAAGGCCTCCCTGTCGGAACCGCAGCAGCGCAAGGAGCTGGATCTGCTGCGTTGGATGAATGAACGCCACAGCGAGGAGCGCAGTCAAACCGAAGAGCTGGATGCGCGGATCGCCGCCTATGAGTTGGCTTTCCGTATGCAGTCCACCGCGCCGGAACTGGTGAATCTGGCCCAGGAATCCGATGCGACGCGCAAGTTGTATGGAATGGATGAGGCCGTCACCGAGCCGTTCGGCAAGCAATGCCTGCTGGCGCGGCGCATGGTGGAGCGCGGGGTTCGGTTTGTGAAGCTGCTCCACGGCGCGGGCGGCGATCGATGGGACGATCACGGCAACATCAAGGAACGCTTGCCGGTGCATTGCCAGGAAGTGGATCGCCCAATCGCGGGGCTGTTGCAGGACCTGAAATCGCGCGGGCTGCTCGATTCCACGCTCGTGGTCTGGTTGAGCGAGATGGGCCGCACTCCGTTCGACAACAATCTGATCAGCGATAAACCGGGCCGCGACCACAATCAATACGGACTGGTGTGCTGGATGGCCGGAGGCGGTGTGAAGCCGGGTTCGACGTTTGGCGAGACGGATGAGTTTTCCGTCCGCGCGGCCGGTGATGAGGTTCCCCTGCGTGATCTACACGCCACGCTTTTGCATTTGATGGGCCTGAATCAGGACCGGCTCACGTTCCTCCACGCGGGCCGGTATAAGAAGCTGACCGACATTGGCGGCCGCGTGATTGCTGAAGTGCTGGGGTGATGCCTGCGGATTACTCTACTTCGACTGTGAGCGTGTCTTTGGCGGTGTCGCGCCCGGCTAAATTTTGCGAGTTTGGCAGGTCCAATCTCTTCCAAACTCCGGGTTCGCAGCCTCAGCAGGCAACTCACCGTGCGCGATCCTGTCCGCAATGATTTCTCTGGCGGCCTGTTCGGCTTTCAGAACCGCTTCGTCCATGGAGTCGCCGTAGAGGAGGATGTTCAACTCCTCAATGCCGGCGATCCATCTGCCATCCACGTCACGATCCAGCTCGATAGTGAGCCTCATGGGTTCGGCATAGCCTGCGGCATAGCACCGCTTCGTCTATTTCCCCATCAGCGCAGGCCAGTTGACCACGACGGTGAGCGGGTCTTTGGCGGTGTCGCGCTCGGCCACCATTGTCAGGAATCGCTGGCCGCCGGCAGCAGGTTGGAGGGCGCGGATCGCTTTCTCAAACAGCAGCTTGGGCGGATCGAAGGCGAAGCTTGTGCCCGGCATGATCGCAACGGACCTTAAGCTACCTCCTCCACTAAAGAACAGCTCCTTGCCGTCGGACCGCCAACTTCCATTGCTGCCTCCTCCGCTCGAAACCTGCCATTTCCCTTCTCCCAACACGAGGCGCTCCTCCTGCACCTTCACCGGCCGGACGTATACTTCGTTTCTGCCACTTTCATCCGAGGTGTAGACCATCCATTTCCCGTCCGGCGACAGACGAAGGCCACGCTCATTAAACTCGGTCTCCAGCAGGGAGTACGGTTTTGCCCCCTCTGGTTGCAAGGGTAGGACTTGAATGTCGACCGAGATGTTAGGTTGACTGGTAAATACCAGGAAGCGGCCATCCTGTGTGATGTCTTCCATTGCAATTAGGCTGCCGCCTTTGGCCGGGTAGATGGGCGTGGCGCCGCCGGAACCGTCGGCGGCCCGCTTAAAGATACCCGCGCCTTCCGATTTATAAATGACCCAGCGTTCATCCGGAGTCCATAACGGGCTGAAATCGGCAGTTGGCTCAAAAGTGAAACGGGAAGCAACGCCCTTGCCGATGTCCATCAGCCAGACGTCCTCGTTTCCCGCCTCCATCCGCGTGAACGCGGTCCACTTCCCGGATGGGCTCAGACGCAGGCCCGGGGCGACGCCCGTCCTATGCTCGCCTGGCATCTGCTCGATTTGTTTGCCCTGCCTGTCCAGCCAGACCATGCGCAGCGAGGAGGTTGCGCCGGCGCGATAAGTCATCACCCCGTTGTGGGATACGGAAAACTCCGCCGTCTGGCGGAGCGAGGACAC
The DNA here is from genome assembly GCA_016650235.1 of Terriglobia bacterium. Classification (GTDB taxonomy): domain Bacteria; phylum Acidobacteriota; class Terriglobia; order Bryobacterales; family Bryobacteraceae; genus VFZE01. Next base: position 1,044 of record JAENWC010000369.1, on the reverse strand, counting down.
CTCTATGCCAGTCACCAAAGGGGCGGAGTCTCCCTCAAAGCGCAATGCGTCAGGGTCGAAGCGGCGCGCCATCAAAACGTTACCGCGCACATAGAGCAGCCGCCCCAACTTCTCATCCGCCGATGGAGGCACATACGAAACCCGGCTGTCACTGCGCAATAATTCCTTTGACTCGTCTTTTGGCTCACCGCCATCCAGCGATCCGGATACTACAGCCAGGTTGGAACCCGATGAGGCGTAATCCAGCACCAGGTAGAGGAACTTGCGTCCTCCCGGCAGGAAGACGGGCCATCGGTGATTGCGTTGATTCTTTGCCAGCGCAGTGACGGGTTTGGGGATGCCCCCCGCGGCCGGGACCTGCATCACAGCGGAGCGGTTATCGGGCGCGAACAGGATGGTATCCTGCCCGGACCAGTCTCCTCCCCTGCCGTCGGCGGCGTCGCAGACCGGTAGCACTGGTCCGCCCGCCACGGATATCTTGCGGAGCTTCCCGCCCGCAAAGAAAGCCACCTGCTTGCTGTCCGGCGACCAGAACGGATAGTTGGCCGAGCCTGTGTCCTCCAGCTTGCGGGCATCCAGAGAATCCAGCCGCCGGACCCAGAGACCGCCCTGTCCCTCGCCCGGCGCCCCTCCGGCCTTCATCAGAATCATCGTTCCGTCCGGCGACAAAATGGGCGCACCCATTGTGACCAGATTCCCAAAACTCATCTTTTCTGGTGGGGAAACCGTGAATTGTGTCGCCTGCCGGGGAGCAGGCTGTTCCCGAAAATGGATGACGGCAAGCACTGTTGCAGCCAGTATCCCGGCCACGGCCAACGCCCATGGCAGCCAGTTTAACCGGCGCGAAGGCAACGAAGGGAGCATCATGGAGGCATGGCTGGAGGAGGCCGCGCCGCCCAGGGCACGGAGCGCAAAAGCGAGGTCGCCCGCATTCTGGAATCGCGCATCCCGCTCCTTGGCTAAGCAGCGGTAGATGATCTGCTTCAGCCCGGAAGGAACCTCGTCGGGCAGAGGCGGCGGCTCTTTTTCCGCTATCGCGGCCAT
>JAENWC010000368.1 GCA_016650235.1 Terriglobia bacterium | reverse complement strand
TCTTTCAGATAGAGATGCTTACCTCAAATTGTCAGGGTAAACATCCGTTCCAGAGATCGGTTGCCGACCTGCTTCTCGGTTTTCCCACTCGCTACCGTGAAGATTCCAACACCGTGTTCAACCAGTGGCAGAAAATGTATTTCTTCTTCCTTCAAGACGATTGGAAGGCCGCGCGCAATCTCACCCTCAACGCCGGTGTGCGCTACGAGTACGCCACCCCGCCGCATGAGCGCGACGATCAGTGGGCCAACTTCATTCCCGCACAAGGCAAGTTTGTGAACGCCACTGGCGGGGGCATCTTCAACCGAACCCTCATCTATCCGGACCGTAACAACTTTGCTCCCAGGATCGGCTTTTCCTATACTCCCTTCCGCCGCGCCGTCATCCGTTCAGGCTACGGCGTCTTCTTCAATCACACCAACAGTTAGGGCAGGGAAGGGCTCCTCGGCTTTAATTTGCAAACCGGCATTCCTGCCGGCTTCGTCGATCCCACCAAAGTCACCGTATCCACGCTTTCACAAAAGGCGCAAGACCCCTTGCAGCGCTCCACCTATGTCCAACAATGGAACTTCGGGATTCAACAGGAACTCGCCACCGACCTGATCCTCGATGTCTCCTACGTCGGCAACAAAGGAACCAAACTCGCCGCCTTTAGCAATCTCAACCAGCGCGCGTCGTCTTTAACGCCGCCGGTGTTCCATCGGCCGGTGCGCGCCCTTTAGCCGGACTCAACATCAACGGCGACGTGCAGTACCTCAGCAACGTGGGACTGTCTAACTATCACTCGCCGCAAACGCGCCTCGAAAAGCGGTTTTCACGGGGATTGTCGGGGCTTGTCTCCTACACCTCGGGCAAGGCTCTTACCGATTCGGTGGATCATCTCTCCACCAGCGGCGCGGGCAACGGAGTGGATGTGGGCGTCTCCCGGACGCCGCAGGACGGCTTCAATCGCAGCCCCGAGTACGGCTTGGCCGAGTTCGATGTACAGCACCGTTTTGTCGCCAGCGCCGTTTATATGGTGCCCTACGGCAAGGGCCGCTCCTATGGCGCCTATGCCAAAGGTGTCAGTGGTTTTCTTCTCGGTGGATGGGAACTCTCGCCCATTATTACCATACAGTCTGGCCTCGGTCTTACTGCCCTCCAATCCACTCTCCTCAACCTCGGTGGTGAACGGACCAGCCGCCCCAACCGGCTCGCTAATGGCGCTCTCCCCCAGGACCAGCGCACCGCCGAACGCTGGTTCGATACCAGTGCTTTTCTCATCCTCCAAACGGATCCAACGCGCCCCGGCTTTGTCCCCAATCAAGCCTTCGGCAACTCCGGCGTCGGCATCATGCGCGGCGTTTCGCGCGGAGTTCTTCAACTCGTTCAACGGGCCAATTTCGGCGTGCCGGGTGTGACCATGGGCGGCGGCTTCGGCGAGATCGTGGCCATGTCCACCGAACCTCGCGTCATCCAATTTGCTTTGAAGTACAAGTTTTAGATTACCGGCCGGACCGCTCCCTTTGGTCAAGGATTCCATCTCTGTCTGTGGCTCGCGCGCACGTGAATCGCATTCCGTTCTTTCTTTCAGAGGGAGCGCAGCGGCTGGAACTGAGGCAACAGATCAAAGGGTGTCGCGAGATGCTGTGGGGCTTCGCCGATCTGACGGACATTTCGTCCGCTCAACTGTCCCTTAGATTCCGCCATCTGGAGATAGCGAACCTTCTCCGGATTGATGCCCATGATCCGGCAGCAGGTGGCGTCCACCGCCACCATGTCGTTTCCGGCAATGATCGCCCCGACATGCTTGGTGGTCCCCTGGATGGGTCCGTTGCCTTCCATGCCGGAAATACCGTCCACCAGACAGAAGTGCCGTGGGAACAGCCGGTGTAGATCGACGATCGATTCCTCGATCCCGGCCCAGTGCAGCACGTTCTTCGGCCATCCGTATACTCCGCCCGGAACCACGCCGAACAGATTCTTCATGGAGAGGGTCGCGCCCACCCAGTGGTGCGTTTTCAATTTCGGCATGGAAACCAGCAGATCCGCGCCGAGAACGGTCTTGGGCAGATATAGGGAGCGAAGTTTCGACACCGGTCGGGACAGGTCGAGGCGGGCGACGGAATCGAGATTGAGGTCGATGAAGAGATTTTCGAATTTCGGTATGGTCTGAAAATATCCGGCTGCCTCGGCCAAATCGAGCGTGACCCGGCGGTGTCCCGGTCCCTCGGCGATACGGACATCGGCGCCCAAGCTGCGAAAGCCTTCCAACGCGGCGTGAACGAGCAGGGGATTCGTGTTCACGACGGCATTGGGATCGAACTCCACCAGATTGGGTTTGAGCACAACCTTCTTGCCGCGGACATCCAGCCGGAACTGTTCGAGCACGCGGCGGACGCGCTCGAAGATGGATTGGTCGTAAGCAGGAGCGCGCACGGCCGACACCAGCGATTCTTCAGCGGAACCGTTTTGCCGGGAACAGGCGCCGAGCGCCACGGCGCCTCCGAGCCACCTTCTCCTATTGCTGAGGTTCCGGGGCGTCGAATGCATCTAGGACTCCAGCAGCGGATTCCGCCCGCTGCCCGCGGCATCGGCGAGCAACGACAATGCGATGTCCAGGTGGTTGCGGCACTTGAACTGCTTGCGGGGGGAAGAACGCCCGTGAGCCATGAGTCCGAGCCGGAGCCAGCAAAGGCCCTGTGGGGAACTACATTGTTGAAGGTGCTCTTCAGCCCGCCGGAGGGAACGGTCCAGGTTAGGCGTTCCGCGGAGAGCCAGCAGGGCAAGGCCGGTTGTTTCCGGGTAGGACGAAGCCTCGTAGCCCAAGGTGCGCGAACTTCCGTGATTCCAACCGCCGTCGTCGCACATTCGAGACAATAGATACTGCCGGCCCTCGGAGACGCGAGCTTTGACCTGGGGCAATCCGAAACGGCTCAACGCCATGACGGTCAGCGCGGTGGGCGACACCCAGGCGGATGTTCCCGGGAACCAGGGCCAGCCGTCGTGGCTGGTTTGGAAGCCAGAGTCCACCCCCAGCATCCAAGTCCTGAGGCGGTGCACGATCCCGGACTCACGGCCGGACTGCTGGAGCAGCCAGGCTAGCGCTCCCGGATTCTCCTTGACAGACAAGAGCGCAGCCGCAGTGACCCAAGTGGATTCTTCGATGGATGGATTGGGCGCCCAACCGCCATCGGGGCGTTGGACTTTGCGCAGCCATTGGAGCGCTCTGGCGGACGCGGGCGAAGGATCAGCCGAAGCCCGCAAGGCGAGGATGGCAAAGGCGGACGGCTCAGTCCAGGATTCTCCTGGGCCGTAGCCCCAGCCGCCGTCCGGATTCTGATCTGACACCAGTGCCGCAACCCCTTGAGACGGCTCGGAGGACGTGCCCGGCTCCACTGTCTTAAGCTTCGTGGACAAAATCGCGCCTACGGCTTTTGTCGATTCCAACAGTAATAGCTATTTGAATGCTTTGCCTTTTCTGCTCTTGCGCCGAAACAAGTAGAGCGCGAGTACGACAACCGCCGCGATCCAAAGAACGGTTGTAATGGTGGAACTATCCATGGTGAACTCCTTTTTGTAATGATCTAAACCCTAAACTGCCTCATCATCGGGAACAAATATTTTAACATCTGCAGAATCCCTGGACCCGCCACGACCAACAACATGGCCGGGAGGATGCAGAAGAATATAGGAAATACGAGTTTGACGCCGATCTTGCTGGCGCGTTCCTCCGCTTCCTGACGGCGTCGAATTCGCATGAATTCGGAATGCGTCCGCAAAGCTTCCGACATGCTGGTTCCAAACCTGTCGGTCTGAATCAGGATCGCCACCAGTTTTCGGATTTCATTTACACCCGTGCGCTCGGCCATGTTGCGTAAAGACTCCATGCGCCGTTTGCCGGCCTGCATTTCGAGAGTGATCAGCGTCATCTCATCGGCCATGTCGGGGTGGGCGATCCTCAACTCCTTGGCTACGTTCACAATGGTTTGGTCCAAGCCGAGCCCGGCTTCGACGCAGATCACCATCAGGTCAAGCGCATCCGGGAGGGCAAACTTCAACATCTCCTGGCGTCGCGCCACTTTCATGTCCAGGATCAAGCTCGGCAGAAAGAATCCCACTGCTCCGGCAATGCCCACGAAGAGGAACTGGAGCAAAACGGTCGGCGCAACGCTGGTGCGCAGGTAGAAGCCTACGATGGCGAGAAGCGCGGCAAAAACGACCTTCATCCCGTAGAGGACCCAGGGAGCTCCGTCGGTCCGGTAGCCCGCCGCGATGAGGGTTCGTCGCGTAAAGTTGACATCCTCCGGAGAAATAGGGACCTTCTCGCCGATGATCCGGAACATCCGAATCGCCGCCCCCTCAATGTACGAGCCGGCGTAGAGGTCGGACGGCAGCAGTTCGAGCCTGGTTTCGCCGGCGCCGACCTGGTCGTACACGCGGCCGGGACGCGCATAGTGGCGGTACCCCACCCAGGAGATCGCCGCCATCAGAACCGCAAACATTCCCAAAGGGATCAAAATAGCCATATTGTCAAACCTTGATGTTGATGATCTTGCGCATCCAGGCATAGCCCATGAGTTGCGCAATCACCACACCGATAATAATCCATTTGCCATCCTCGTCGCGGGCCATGACGGCAAGATAATCGGGCGCGATGATCATGAGCGCGGCCATAGTAATGATGGGCATGAGCGAAAGAATGATAGCCGTGAGACGGCCATGAGCGCTGGCCGACCTGATCTGGCCCTTGAGCCGGAATCGCTCCCGGATGATGTAGCCCAGTGCCGTCAAAATTTCGGCGAGGTTGCCGCCGGTGTCCCTTTGCAGCAGAACGGCCGCTACAAAAAAGCTGACGTCCACTGAAGGGACCCTGGCCGCCAGACTCTTCAGACTGACCTCCAAAGGCGAGCCGAGATTCTGCTCGTGGGAGATGCGCCGGAATTCGAATTTGACGGGCTCGATAGCCTCCTCGGCCATCAATTCAAGGCTGACCGAAAAGGCGTGACCGGCCCGCATCGATCGGGCGAGAAAATCAAGCGCTTCGGGAAACTGTTCCTCGAACATCATCAGCCGTTTATGCCGTTTCCAGCGGATAAGGAGATAGGGCAGGCCGCCGAGCAGGATCGCCAACCCAGCCATCGTGAATTCACGAAATACAGGAACCTGCACGCGGAACCCCAGCAACAATCCAAGGCAAGCGCAAACGACGGTGGCGCCGAGAATCATCCCTGGGCTCCAGTCGAGCCCCGCCTGCTCAATGGTCATTTGGACGTGTTTGTAGCCCGGGAGCGATTCGAGGTTGATGAAACTTTTCTCTTCCGTTTCGGACAAGATGCTGGAATCGGCCTCCGCCGCGCGATCGGCCTCGGTCCGCAGCATACCGGTCATCTTACTTTTGCGTCCGGCTTCGAGCGTTCGAAGCGAGAAGCTGACAATGACCATCACGAACGCGAACATGATGAGGAAGATGATGACGGCGAATGAAGTTGACATAGTTTGCCTTAGTAACAGCCCGCAAAACGGAGCTCGTCCCGGCACGGCGGCAGGCTGTTGCTCGGGTGTATCGAGGGCCGGGACGGCCCTTTGCGGGCTACCTGGTTTATGGACATCGCTAAATCACCTCGACGACCGTCTGGAAGATAGAAAGGGGCAGCTCGACGCCAGCAGCCTTGATGACCTCGTAAAACTTAGGCCTGACTCCGGTGGGGCGGAAACGGCCCAGCACGCGGCCCTTCTCGCCGAGGCCGGTCTTTTCGAAAACAAAGATGTCCTGCGAGGTGACCTGCTCGCCCTCCATGCCAACACACTCGGTGATGTGGGTGACGCGGCGCGTACCGTCGCTCATGCGCGAAACCTGAATAAACAAGTGAACGGCCGAACTGATCTGCTGGCGAATGGCGCGCACACCCATGTTTGCATTTGCCATGCCAACCATGACTTCCAACCGGCCTATGGCGTCGCGCGGGCTGTTGCAGTGGAGCGTGGTGAGGGATCCGTCATGGCCCGTATTCATGGCTTGGAGCATATCGATGGCCTCCTCGCCGCGGCACTCGCCCACGATAATCCGATCCGGACGCATGCGGAGAGCATTGATCACGAGGTCCCGGATGCGAATGGCGCCCATGTTCTCGACGTTGGGCGGGCGGGTTTCCATTCTAGCCACGTGTTCCTGGCGCAGTTGCAGTTCGGCGGCATCCTCGATGGTCACGATGCGCTCATCCTCGGGAATGAAACTGGAAAGGACATTCAGAAGAGTTGTCTTGCCCGCGCCGGTTCCGCCGGTGATGATAATGTTCAAACGGGCCTTGACGGCGGCCTCCATCAGTTGCATCATCCCTTGCGTCATCGCCAGCATGCGGACCAGATCTTCCGCCTTGAGAGGATCCCGTCCGAACCGCCGGATGGAGAGGAGCGGGCCATCCACCGCCACGGGCCCAATCACCGCATTGACGCGGGAGCCATCCGGGAGGCGCGCATCCACCATGGGGGAGGATTCATCAATCCGCCGGCCCACGCGCGACACGATTCTTTCGATAATCCGGCGGAGGTGGGCTTCGTCCTTGAACTGAATGGAGGTCTTCTGCAGTTTGCCGCCCCGTTCAATGTACACCATGCCAGGAGTTGTAACCAGGATGTCCGCGATGGTGTTATCGGCGAGCAATGGCTCGAGAGGACCGAGCCCGAAGACCTCGTCGAGAATCTCCTCGCTGATTCGCTCTCTCTCCATCAGGCTGAGCGGTGACCGCTCCTCCTCGAGCAGGCGGTTAGTCGCGCTCCGCACCTCCGTGCGGGCGCGGTCGCTCGCCATGGTCGACAGAGTCTCAAGCTTGATGCGGTCCAGAAGCTTGCGGTGGAGGGCAAACTTTAACTCCTGGTGCTCAAGGCTGAGGGGCTGCCGCGAGTGCGAACGGTTCGACCAGCCATTCTCATTCTGTACTATCGTTGGAAATGCCATAGTAATTCCTAACTCCTAAAGTCGCCAAAGCCAAGCCGGCGCGTACGCGGCTAAAATAGTGAGAACTTTTTTTTTTCTCTCTTCTTGATGCCAGTCATTTTTTCCGCAACCCGCGCGAAATGCTTCCCGAGGTGGGTTTCCCGTTTCAGCAGCGTGCCCTCCGCGTATGCATCGTAGATTCCCGCCGAATCTTCGGGGATGGCGGCGTACACGGGAATCCCGACCATGTTTTCCATCTCCTCCGGGCCCAATTCGTTCCGTTTTGGCATGCGGTTGATCAGCAGGTGCAGCTTTTCCTTCCTCATGCCGGCCTCCTGCAATACGCGCGACACCTGTTTTGCCTGGTGGAGGGCCGGCACATCCAAAGTCGTAACCAGGAACAATTCGTCCATCTCTTCGAGCACGGTCAGAGAGAGGCGGGAAAGCCTTCCGCCGAGATCTGCAATAGTCCAATCGTAGTTGGAGCGCATGAAGCGTAGCACATCGCGAAAGTCGTTGAGATTCCTATCGCGGAAAGCGGCCAGTCCCACCGGAGCCGTGATCACCTCGACGCCGGGAAAACCGTTCGAAACAAGGGCCTTCCAGAAACTCAGGTCCAGGCGGTGTACATTGTCCACGGCATCCAGCAGCGTATACCGGCTTTGCGTCTTCATCAGAAACGCAACAATGCCGGAATCGAGGTCGAAGTCCGATAGAAGCACTTCCAGTTGCGTTTGTCTCTGGATTTCCACGGCGAGGTGGCAGGCGATCGTGGTGGCGCCGCAGCCGCCTTTTGCGCCAAGAAAGCCGAACACTTTCCCTCGCGGCCGGGTCCCCGCCCTGGTTCGTGTTCTTGTCTCGGAAAGCCTCAGCAACGCCGTCCGCAAATCGTTCTTGAACGGCGGATAGAGATACTCATCCGCACCGGAACGAATCGCCTTGAGAATAATTTCCGGGTCGGCGGAGTCGTGAACAATGATGACCGCCGGCGCTCCGGCCGTCGCTTTAATGTGCCGGATTGCATCCGCAAGCGGATCGGCAAGAAGTGTCAGTTCGATAATCACGACGTCCGGCTGTTGTTTGTCTAATTTAGCGAGGAAGGCGGGCCAATCTCCCACCTCCGATTGCTCCATGACAAGACGAACCGGCGTGTCGGACATGGACGCACGGAGGTCCTGCATTAGGTTTTTGGCGCCGACAATCAGTCCGGCAGTGAGTGAATCCAGCAACGGTGTCTCATCCTTTCTTCGGGCACATTCACAATCTTCTCTACTGGCCGGACCCCGCTCCCGTTTGGGCCTTTGCCGGCGCGGCCGCCGGTGGCGCCGCGGGCGGCGCCGTTGTAGGCATCGGAACGGGAACAAACTGGAGCGGCCCCATCGCCGGAGCCGGCGGAGTCTTTTGAATCGCCTGCGATTCCTTCATCTGCTCAAACGGAATCGATTCCAAAACCGGCTTGACGGGAACCGGGCCGGTCGTCTCCAGGCCGGGATGCCTCGGCGCGGTGGCCCGCGTATCCTTCAAGAATTCACGTGGCATCGTAATCTGAGGCAGTGCTTGGTCCTTTGGAAGCGGTCTGATGATCTCGGGTGTAACCAAAACCAGCAGTTCCGTGTTGTTCTTGTTCACCGTCCGGTTGCGGAACAGTTTTCCAAAAAACGGGATGTCCCCCAGTCCGGGAATCTTCGACAGACTTTCGGTCAGGCGGTTGTCGAGCAGCCCGCCGATGGCAAAGCTTTGCCCGTCTTCCAGTTCCACTTCGGTCTGGACACGCCGCGTGTTCAGGCCGGGGATGGTGAAGCCCTGAAAGGTCAATCCGTTCGCGTAGTCGAGAGCGCTCACCTCGGGTGTCACAGCAAGCCGGATGGTGCCGCGAGGGGTCATCACCGGAAGGAAATTGATGCGGATGCCGAATTCACGAAATTGAATCGTGACTGCTCCCAATCCGCCTCCGCCGCCTTGGAGTGTCGGGTAGGGGAACTCGCCGCCGGCGAGAAACGCCGCCGATTTGCCGTTGATGGTGAGCAGGTTCGGCTCGGCGAGAATTTGCAGCAGCCTCTTGCCTTCCAGCGCCCGAATCGTAGTCCCGAGGTTGAGATCGGGCCGGAACAGGAACACGTTCAGGGCGTCGGTCAGCGTGAACCGGGGCGCTGCTCCACCTCTCCCGGCAGGCGGCAAGAGTGAGTGCGCCGGCGTTGACACGGCGCTTTAATCCCACCCGATAAGGAGTCCGCATGTCCCCACGCCCTTGTCCGTCGTCTCACCGTGCTCACGATTCATCGCAGAACTCACCAGTGTCGCATCGTTTCCGCGGCGCCTTTCTGACCGTCGCGCTCGTCGTCGCCTCAGCGTCCTCGGCAGGTGCGCAGGCGATTAGCGGGCGGGTGACCGACGCTGCAACAGGAGAACCGCTCGCAGGCGCGCGTGTTTCTGTTGTTGGAACTCTTCAAGGCACAGCGGTGCGGAGCGACGGCTCATACCGCTTGCCCGTCTCTTCCGGCACGCAGATAGTTCGCGTCAGCTACATCGGATACTCTCCGGTTGTGGACACAGTCGTCGTGACGGCGCTGGTCGAGAATCGTGACTACCGTCTCAACAAGGGCGGCGTGCGACTCGACGCCAATGTCATCATCGGTACTCGCCTCACCGATCGCACCGTTCTCAACTCAGCAGTACCGGTTGACGTCCTGACGCCGGCGGAGATTGAGCAGACCGGGCAGATCGAGACCAGCCAGGTGATACAGATGCTGGCGCCCTCGTTCAACTT
>JAENWC010000367.1 GCA_016650235.1 Terriglobia bacterium | reverse complement strand
GGAACGCTACGCATGTTGGGACGATTGACAGCGAAGCAATTGTTGGCTGGTGCGGCTCTCCCGCACGAGGTGTCTTTCCGCCGCCGTGGTTTCTGGATGCCGCTGGTTGCCGCAGCCGGGTCGGCCGCGTTGATTGGAATGGCGCTGCAAGGCATGATCCCCGCGGCGGGCGGCTTCTTTGGAGCAGGCGCGCTCGCCTTGATGGCGGGGCTATGGCTGTTGCGTGGAATATTGGGGGCTAGCCTCACACAACTGCTAGCCGGCTCCGGCGCGGTAGTGATGGCGCGCTTTGCCTTGCGCAATGCCGCCGTGCGGCCTGGACGAACGGTGCTTTCGGCTGCGCTGATTGCATCCGCGACCTTCCTCATCGTTTCCCTGGAATCGTTTCGCCGCGATGCGGGAGCGCAACAGCTTGACAAGCATTCCGGCACAGGCGGCTATGCGCTCATGGCGGAGTCGGTGCGGCCTCTGTATCACAACCCCAATTCGGACGAGGGCCGGCTGGCGCTGAACCTGGACATGGTGCAAGGAGTGCAATTCATTCCATTCCGGCTGCGGCCGGGCGACGACGCCAGTTGCCTCAATCTCTACCAGCCGCAGAACCCGCGCGTTCTCGGCGCGCCACCCGAATTCCTGCAAGCCGGCCGGTTTGCCTTCGCCTCATCCCTGGCCAAAACGCCGGAGCAGGAGAAGAACCCCTGGCTGCTGCTCGATGCCAAGGGCAGCGGCGCGGCCATTCCCGCCGTGGCGGACTTCAACTCGATGATGTACGTTCTGCATAAGAAGTTGGGTGAGGAAATCGTATTGGAAACCGGACGGGGCAAGGTTCGGCTGCGCCTGGTGGCCGCTCTGCGGGACAGCGTGCTGCAAGGGGAGCTCATCATCGCCGGTCGCGAGTTCCAGCGCGTCTTTCCGGAGCAGCAGGGGTTCCGTTTCTTTCTCATGGATGCCGGACGCGGGACGGAGGGGAAGAGGATGGCTGAGATCGAAAATGCGTTGAGCGATCACGGATTCGACGCAGTGGAGAGCGGCGTGCGCCTGGCCGGCTTTCATCGCGTCGAGAACACCTATCTGTCGACATTTCAGATGCTGGGCGGACTGGGACTCTTGCTGGGCACGGTTGGCTTGGCGGCTATCCTGATTCGCAACGTGCTCGAGCGGCGGCGGGAACTGGCTCTGCTGGCCGCGGTGGGATTCACCAGATTTCGGCTGGCTGGGCTGGTGATGGGCGAGAGCCTGCTCGTGTTGAGCGCGGGTTTGCTGGCGGGAGTCATGGCCGCCGGTGTGGCTGTGACGCCGGTGGTGCTCTCGCGCGGCATGGGCGCCTCGCTGGTCAGCATGGCGGGAATGCTGGCTGCGGTGGCCCTGACGGGGGTTTGCGCCACCGTGGCAGCTACCTGGATTGCCTTGCGCGGCACAGTGATGGACGCCTTGCGGGCGGGCTAATGATCAAGGGTTTTCGTCTATGTAGGCCACTCGAATCCATGCTGGTTTGGGGCTAGCCCAAGTTGGCGGAACACGGAAGCGAACAGCAGTCACACGTGGTTCGTGTTCGAATCGGCAAAGCGGCGGCTGCAAATCGCTGAGTGATTTGGATGGGACGGATCCCCTGATTCACGATGGGACGGTAAGAGGAGTTTTTTGGGAGTTGACCCCGAAAGCGGTCACCGCAGGCCAGGGCGCTGGGGCTCGCGCCAAGCTACCGCCCGGGCTTCAACTGCGGCCCGGGATACTTCAAACGAAGCTTCGCCAACTCACGCCGCAGGAGCGGATTCTCTGGAAAATCACGCACCAGGGCGTCCAACAGCCGGATGGTGGACTGCGGTTTCTTCTCCCGCAAGTAGAGGATGCTGAGAAGAATTCTGGCAAACGGGCCCAGATAGCGCCCCTCGCGCGCCACCAATTCCAGATTGGCGGCGGCCTTCTACTTGCTTCCCTTCACCTCCTCGAAGCGCACAAACCAGCGGATGAAGAACGGCAGACTGCCCACCAGATACTCGGTGAGTCCGGTGGTGAGGTGCGCGTCCACAAAAGTCGGGTCGCGCCGGATGAGCTCCACTGCGTAGTTGTGCGCTTTACGCGCCGATCCGAGACTCCGCAACTGTTTTTTTTCGATAAAGGCGGTGTAATCGGTCTTCATCCCTTCCGTGAGGCAGAAGCTGAATAACGCGTTCGAATCGTTCGGAGATTCCAGCAGGCTCGCCTCGGCGGTCTTCTGCGCCTGCGCGATGGCGGCAAAAAACTTGTCCCGCACCACGGGGTTTGGTTCCAACACGTCATCGCCCGAGATTCTCTTATCGTCCGTGAGGAACTCGCCCGCCAGCACTTGCAGGCGATCCAGTTCCGAGAAGAGATAGATTGCCGCCCGGGTGGAATGGCCCAACGGGTCCGAGGGGTTGTCGCGAATATAGGGGTCCAGAGTCCGGTGCGAACCGGCGAAGTCGAAATTGTAGAGACGCTGAAAAGCGTCTTCAATGACGCCGCCGCTGGCCAGCGAGAGACCGGCGAGAAGGGCGGCAATCAGGCGTAGGCTAAACTTCATAGAACCTCAGAACGGAAAACGGCGCTTCTTCTTTTCCGGCTCCGCCGGCGACAGCACCTTGTCCAGTGCCGACTGAGCCAGCGGCGCCATCACCCGGTATCCGGCCGCATTGGGATGCAATCCGTCGTCGGCCAACTCTTTCTTCAGGAAGCCATCCACGTCCAACATGGAAGAGAAGTAGTCCAGGCAGACGTAATTATGATTTTGGCAGAAGGCCACCATCCAAGTGTTCAGTTTTCGAATCAGGTCCAGCGGGCGGCGTTTGGTCATCTCCCAGGCCGGGTTCTGGCCCTTGTTGTAGTCGTGCGTCGGAAGGACAGTGGCGATTACGGGTCTGATCTTGTGTGCTTCGGCCAGCGCCGTAATCATGATGAGGTTGTTCTGGATCGCTTCCACCGGCACTCCGCGCGCAATGTCATTGGTGCCGGCCAGAATCACCATCGCCGCCGGTTTCAGCGCGATGACGTCGGCTTGCATGCGGGCGAGCATTTGCGAAGTGATCTGGCCGCTGATGCCGCGGTTGATGTAGTCCTTGTCCGGATAGTATTCGTTCAGGGGCCAACCGTCGGTGATGGAGTCGCCGAAAAAGACCACGCGGGAGCGGCCCGGTTTGGGAGGCGGCACCTTCAGATTGGCCTCCTGGTAGCGGGTGAGTTGGTCGCGATCCGGGCTGCGAAGTTGCGTCTCCTTCAGCCGCAACAGCGCGGCGAAATGAGAATCGGCGCGTTCGGCCGATTCCCGCAGCTCGCGAAACTGGCGTCGCGCCTCTTCCGGAAACGGATACGGCTTGGGCATGGCATCGGCCAGGGCCAGAAATGCCCGCACATTATTCAGGAAAGAATAATGCAGCGAACCGTCCTGCCGGCTGGCGGCCGCTTGCAGGTTCCCCAGCGCCTGCCTCGTGTTTTCGATCACTGGCGCTCCGGCGCGAGCAAAGCCCGGTACGGTCGTAGTGGTGGATTCCATCAACTGAACCAGGCGCGAATACAATGCCATGGCGTCACTGTCCGGCAGCAGTGCGTCTTGCTGAGCCGGCGCCGGCCACACTCCAACCGCTGCCAGCAACGCCACAGCCAGCCTCCGAGTTGTCCACCCCATCGCGATCATGGATTCTCCTTCTCCAATTGCAACGTCACTGTCCCAAGATAAAAGGGAAACTTCACCCGGATCTGCACCGGCGTCCTCTTGTCATCATCGCTTAACCACACGAACAGGCGCGCCTTGCGGCGGTAGAGGACCCCGTTGTAGAGAAACACCTCGTGCCGGATGGTGTTGAACTCACCTGCGCTCGTTTTGATCTTTTCCTTCTCCTGCACCTCGATGCGGGCGGAGACACTCTTCTTACCGTCGCTCACCGGCAGATGGACGGTCTGGCCGGGGTTCAAACGTAGACGCCTCAGTTGCCCGAGACCGGCCACCACGTCGTGGACGCAAGCTGGAATGTCTACTTCCCTGGTGCTCACCACTTCGTTATTGTCGAGGTTTCGTTCCACTAGTTGCGCCTTGCCGGGAGGGCTGTGGTAGGCCACCGTGGTTTCCCTGCGCTTCTTACCCTCCTCGGTCTTCATGCGCGCAGAGCCGGCGCAATACTTGTCGTCGTAGGTGACCCAGTAGTGGTCCTCTACCTTGTACAGATTTCTCACCAGGCCCGTGGTCTCCAGATGCAACTGCGCCTCATTCATGTTCCAACTGAGGCGGACGTTCCCGGCGCGCATCAAGCGCCATTCCGCGCCATACTCAAAGGTTTCCGCGCCGGCCGGCAGCATGGACAATGCTGCCATGAGAACAGTGATGGGCCGGCAAAGGGCCGTCCCGGGACGATCTCTGTCTTTTAAGGAACACGCGCAAAACGGAGCTGCCGCCCGCATCGGCAACTCGCGTGTTTCTGAACAGTTTGGGGG
>JAENWC010000366.1 GCA_016650235.1 Terriglobia bacterium | reverse complement strand
CGCATGCTATCTCCTGCCTCGATTGCCACGATCCCCAAACGATGGCACTCCGCGTCACGCGGCCCGGATTTCTCAATGGCATTCGAGCGTTGAAGAAATCACAGGGCATCGAAAATTATGATCCCAACGTAATGGCGACGCGCCAGGAGATGCGGAGCTACGTCTGCGGGCAGTGTCACGTCGAATACTATTTTTCAGGTGACAAGAAACTGGTGACTTATCCGTGGGCGAAAGGGCTCAAGGTGGAGCAGGTGGAGGCCTACTACGACGAGGTGAAGTTCAGTGATTGGAGCCATGCCGAAACCGGCGCCGGCGTGCTCAAGGCGCAGCATCCGGAGTTCGAGATGTGGAGCCAGGGAATTCACGCCCGTTCCGGCGTTGCCTGCGCCGATTGCCACATGCCATACAAACGCGAAGGGGCGCTGAAGGTGAGCGATCATCACGTGCGTAGTCCGATGCTGAATGTCGAGCGCGCCTGCCTGGTGTGCCACCCTTTCTCCGCCGATGAGATGAAGGCTCGCGTCGGAGTGATTCAGGACCGCAACGCAAAACTGCTCGCGCGGTCCGAGCAAGCCCTCATCGATCTGTACGATGAATTCAAGGCCGCCAAGGCGGCCGGTACATCTGAGCAGTCGCTCGATGAGGTTCGGAAACTGCAGCGTAAGGCGCAGTTCCGCTCGGATTTCGTGAACGCGGAAAATTCCATGGGCTTCCATGCGCCTCAGGAGGCAGCGCGCATTTTGGGCGAAGCCATCGACTACGCCCGACAAGGTCAATTGGCGGCCGCCAAACTGGCCGCAAAGGGGGTTAGAAAATGATCGGCCTTTTTCTACTCATCGCTTTCCTGCTATCCACCCTGCCTGCCGCGGCGCAGGCGCCGGGCCCCGGCCAACCTATCAAGCTCGGGAGCGTGATCTTTCAGGGTAGCTTCCGTACCCGGCTGGAAGGCTGGCACTGGTTTCAAGGCGAAGCCAACAATAGCTATGCCTTCTCGGGCAATATCCTGCGCTTTGGTTTCAGCCAACAGAAGAAGTCCTTCGACTGGCAAATCGAATTCGCCGCGCCATTCCTGCTTGGCTTGCCCGATGACGCCATCGCCCCGGCCCCGCAACTCCAGTTCGGCTTCGGCGGCAACTACTATGCCGCTAATAAGAACAGCCGCAATGCCGGCATGATTTTCCCCAAGCAGGTCTTTGTCCGTCTCAAAGGATTGTTCGGCGATCAGGCCCAGAGCCTGCGGCTCGGCAGATTCGAATTCAATGACGGGACCGAGGTTGCTCCCGCCGATCCCACCCTGGCAGCGCTCAAGCGAGAGCGCATCCCGCAACGCCTGATCGGCGCCTTTGGATTCACGCACGTCATGCGCAGCTTTGACGGCGTGCACTATGTGTATAGTCTCCCCAAGTTCAATCTCACTTTTGCCGGCGCCCAGCCCACGCGCGGCGTCTTTCAGGTGGATGGTTGGGGTAACCTCCATACCGCCTTCGGCTACTTAGCCGCCACCGGCCAGGTTCCTGGCCGGAGAGGCGCCGGAGAATGGCGCTTGTTTGGCATCTACTATCACGACTGGCGCAACATTCTTTTCACCGACAACCAGTCGTTGACCGTCCGCCGCGGCAATATCGCAAACATCGGCATCGGCACATTTGGCGCGCACTATCTGCACACCGAGCAGACCTCCGCCGGACCGGTGGACTTCCTGTTCTGGGGCGCGCTGCAGACAGGACGCTGGGGCCGTCAGGATCACACCGGCGGCGTCTATACAATCGAGGCCGGGTGGCAGCCGAAAATCTTACCCGGCCTGAAACCATGGATCAACGGCGGATACTCCTACAGCACCGGCGATAACGATCCTAGCGACAACAAGCACAAGACCTTTTTTCAAATTCTGCCAACTCCCAGGCCCTATGCGCGCTTCCCGTTCTTCAACATGATGAACAACCAGGACATCTCAGGCATGTTGACCCTGCGGCCGCATCGCGCTCTTAAGGTGCGCAGCGAATTTCACTCTTTGAAGCTGACCAGCGCCAAGGATCTCTGGTACCTCGGTGGCGGCGCCTTTCAACCCTGGACCTTTGGCTATGTCGGCCGACCCAGCAACGGAGCTCGCAGCCTGGCCAATCTGATCGACGCAGGCGTGGACTACGCGGTCAATGCGCGATTATCCGTCAGTGCGTACTACGGCTACGCCATCGGCAAGTCCGTCATCGCCGCCATCTACCCGAAAGGTAAGAACGGCTCGTACGGCTATCTCGAACTCAGCCACAGGTTCTGATCCGGTTATTCCAGGATTGTGAAGCGCTGGAAGACGAGTTGCTTTCCGTCGGTGGACCATGCCGCGTGATCCTCCTTGGCCGGGTCGCGGGTGAGGTTGCGCAGATTGGCGCCGTCGGTGTCCCTCGCAACGCCTGCGCTACTCCGACTCCGAAATGAGGAACTTCCTTATCTACCCTTCCAAAATGCAGATGTCCCGCAGGTTGCGATAATCTTCGGCGTAGTCGAGGCCATAGCCGACCACAAACTCATCCGGAATGCTGAAGCCTACGTAACGGGCCTCCACCGGACGCAGCCGGCGCGACGGCTTGTCCAGCATCGCCGCAATCTTGATCGATCGAGGTTTGCGCTGATCCAGCAGGTGGGTCAGATAGGTGAGCGTTACGCCAGTGTCCACAATATCCTCGACAATCAGGATGTCCATGCCTTCCAGCGACAGATCCAGATCCTTGGTCACTTTTACTTCGCCGGAAGAAGACTTTCCTTTGCCGTAACTGGATATTCCCATGAAATCCAATCGCACCGGCTTCGGGATGGCGCGCGCCAAATCGCTCAGAAAGATGCACGCGCCTTTCAAAATACCGACAAGGTAGATAGGGCCTTCCGGATAGTCCGCCGCAATCTGCTTGCCGAGCTCCTGTATGCGCTGCTGGATCTGCTGCTCCGATATCAGTACGCGCAACTGCGGTTGCCCCATCGGTGGTTTCCTCCTAAGTAACATCCCGCAAAACGGAGCCTGACCGCGGACCGCCAAGGCTGCTGCCCGGGTGCGTTATACGCCGCGACCGGCCCTTTGCTGGCACCCCAATCCCGGTTCAATCGGACTTCTTGAGCCGCCCGCTCGGCGGCCCGATATGGATGTGAGCCGCAGTCGATTTCCCGCGCACAAACCCCCGGAATGCATAGTAGGGCACCTGCAGAAATTCCAGGCGCCGCCGCAACCAAGCGCCCTCCTTCGAATCCGGATACAACGCAACGTCCACGCGTCCGCGGTGATCAAAACCCAACGAGCGGTGCAGCGCCGTCTCCCCGCGCGCGCTGATGGGCATCGCTTTGCCGAACTCTCGTTCAAAAGCCAGAACCGTCATCCGCAAATGTGCGTTCGAAAACACGCTCTCTCCATCAAAGCGCTCGGCAATTTGCGGGCCATCCTGGGGCGCCTCTTCCATACGCAATTCCAGCTCCTGCTCGGCCCGCACGATGGCAGCCATCTGTTCAAAGACACGCGCACGCGAGGCGGCCTCATCATGCAGGTGGCGCCTGCGGTCCAGTTCCTCGAGATAGGGAGTCAAGCTGGTGCGCGCCATCGCGCCCTGCTCCACCAGGCTTCGCATCTGGTCTACTTTATGTTTTTGCCGGTCCAACTGCCTCGCCGCGGCTTCGAGCATCTTAGCTGTCTGCCCTTCGAGGAGATCTTCTACGTTCAACTGCGCATAGAGTGTGGACTGAAGCACATCCCGGTCCCGCGCCTCCGCCAAAGCCTCTTCCGCGTTCGCAAGCGCCCTCCCGGGTAGCGCTCCTTCGTCCACCAGGGCTCGCACGCGCCGCACTTCCTGCTCCGCTTGACGCAGATCCGGAGTGGTCTGGGCACAAGCCCACGCCACCGCCGCAAAAACGAGCAGGATTCGACCCATTCTCTTTAATTGTAGTACGATCAAGTCAGGAGAAGTCTACCTCAACGAGTGAGTACGAAGAAAGCCGCTACCAAAAAACGCGCTACCAAGTCCGTCCGCGCCCCCCGCAAGAAACCAGTTCCAGCGCCCCTTCCACAAGAGACCTGGCTGGAGTGTGTCCGCGCGGCTGAGTCCAAGAAAGCCACGGCAATCAAGGTGCTTGATCTGCGACCCCTGACCAGCTTTGCAGACTACTTCATTATTTGCAGCGGCTCCAATCAGCGCCAGAATCAAGCCATCTGCGATGAGGTGACGCGCGTCATGAAGTCGCGCGGCGAACTGCCCGCTTCGGTGGAAGGCTACAACAACGCCGAATGGATTCTGGTGGACTACGGTGACCTGGTCGTGCACATCTTCTCCGAGAAGTCGCGAGTCTATTACGACCTCGATCGCCTTTGGCGCGATGCCACGCCAGTGGAGTTTATCGCCGAAAGCGCGTAGAATACGCCCAAAGGAGGTTCCTCGTGCGCCTTCCGTTTCTCACCGTTATCTTTGTTACTTGCGCCCTCGCGCAAGCGCCCAGTCCAGGGTCCACTGTTCGCTCGCCGGAAATTCACGCCGACGGCAAGGTCACCTTCCGGCTCTACGCTCCCAAGGCCACTGAGGTGAGCATGCGCGGGGAATGGATGCCTGGAACGGACCGGGCACCGCTCGTCAAAGATGAGTCCGGAGTGTGGAGCGTTACGCTGGGGCCGCTCCGCGCCGACCTCTACGGGTATTCGCTCCAGGTGGACGGGGTCACCATCATCGACCCGCGCAACCCGGCCGTCAAACTGGGCGCGACCTCCTCTACCACAAGCCTGGTCGACATCCCCGGCGAGGCTGCCGCTTTCCACACCGTCCGGAACGTCCCGCATGGCACCGTCCACATACACTATTACATGTCGAAAGCCACCGGCTCCATGCGGCGCGTCCATGTATACACTCCGCCCGGCTATGAGATGGACGCAAAGGCAAAGTATCCCGTCCTCTATCTCCTCCATGGCTCCGGCGACACCGATGCCGAATAGTACTACCTCGGCAAAGCAGGCATCATTTTGGACAACCTCGGCGGCAAAGCGAAGCCGATGCTGATCGTTATGCCGGACGGGCATCCTTTGAAATCCTCAGATCCGGCTGCGCGGGCACAGAACACGGCACGATTTTCCGAAGACCTGACCGGCGATGTGATACCCCTGATCGAAAAGACCTATCGCGTATCCGCATCGCGCGAGCATCGCGCATTAGCGGGTCTTTCCATGGGTGGCATGCAAACGCTCAGTGTTGGCCTGGCCAACCTCGACAAGTTTTCCCACCTCGGCGTTTTCAGCGCCGGCGCCGGCGGTCGCGAGGCCAACGCTTCCGCTTTTGAAACTACCCACGCCGCTGTGCTCGGCAACGCGGCGAAAACGAACAAGCAGTTGCGCGTATTTTGGATCGCTTGCGGCAAGACCGACTCTCTCCGCGCCAGCGTCGAGGCGCTTCTCGGCAGCCTCAACAAGCACGGCATTAAACATACCTGGCGCGAAAGCGAAGGCGGGCACACCTGGACCAATTGGCGGGTGTACCTATCCGAGTTCGCCCCGCTGTTGTTCCAGACGCCACTGGAGTCGAATCACTAATCAGGACCGCCCCCTGGGGATCTTACTCCGCGACAGCATCCTGCACGATGCCATCGAGATGTTCACAGCCGGCAACGACACCCGGAAATCGATTGGGTGGCGGCCGCCGCGGCGGGTAACGTCTACCCGCATGAATACGAGGGTGTCGATGAGAACCTGATCTGGCACACTGTACGGCACGATCTGGCGGCGCTTCGCGCTGCGGCGATCGCGTTGGAACGTGTTCGCGCCACGCAGTGAATGCTGGTTCGCGGACAACTCTGCTGGCTGCACGCGGTCGCCCGAGAACCCGTGCTCTTGGGTGACCGTGCGGCGTGCGGGCGGCAAATGAGCCTTCCGCCTGCCGGGCGATGCCGTACAATAAGAACTCCATGGCAAGAGAGTATGATCTGACGCCCCGGCGCGTGCAGCGTCTGGAGACGAAATACCGCCGCGTGGTTACCGACCTTCCGGCCCCGGAATCGATTCCGGTTCTGGAAACTCTGCAGCGGCTGGAACCGGTGGCCATGCGTGGCCAGCCACCCATCGTGTGGGATCATGCCGAAGGATTCCAGGTCTACGACGCTTACGGCAATTGCTGGATCGACTGGTCCAGCGGCGTACTCATCACCAACGCCGGCCATGGCCGCCAGGAGATCATCGACGCTATAGTCGAAACCGCCCAATCCAAGCTGCTCACGACCTACTGTTTTCCCACCGTCCAGCGCGCGCGCCTGGTGGAGAAGCTCGCCGGACTTTTCCCGGACCCGCTGCGCAAGGTTTTCTTATTGACCACCGGCTCTGAAGCCGTGGAGTGCGCCATCAAACTCTGCCGCACGCATGGCGTCCATGTGGGCGGCCGCTCCAAGAACGTGATCGTGAGCTTTGAAAAAGCTTTTCACGGCCGCACCCTGGGCTCACAGCAGGCCGGCGGCATCCCGGCTCTCAAGGAGTGGATTGTCAACTTCGACCCGGGTTTCGTCCAGGTCCCATTTCCAGACGGTTTTCGCACCAAGGATACCTCCTTTGACGGTTTCCTCCGCGCGCTCAGTAACGCTGGAATCGAACCCAGAAACGTTGCCGGCGTAATCCTGGAAACTTATCAGGGAGGCAGCGCCGCCTTCGCTCCGCCCGAGTATATGCAGAAGCTGCATGCCTGGTGCGCCGGTCACAAGGCGCTGCTGGTGTGTGACGAAGTGCAGGCCGGCTTTGGCCGTACGGGCAAGCTCGCCGGCTTCCAGCACTACGGCATCGTGCCGGACCTCACCACGTGGGGTAAGGGGATCACGAGTTCCCTGCCGCTGGCCGCGGTGATCGGACGCCCGGACATCATGGACCTGTTCCCGGCCGGCAGCATGACCTCGACGCACACCGGCAACCCCGTCTGCTGCGCGGCAGCGCTAGCCAACATCGAAATCATCCTGCGCGAGGACTTGTCCGGCAACGCCGCCCGTGTGGGCGCTGTCATGCTCGAATGGCTCCACGGGATGCAGCAGCGATTCCCGCAAATCGGACATGTGGATGGGAAGGGGCTTGTGGCCGGCATCGCCTGCGTGAAGCCGGTAGGAAATGAACCGGATGCGGATCTGGCTTGGGATGTCGTGCACCGTACGCTGGAAAAGGGTGTGCTGATGTTCTCGCCTGTCGGCTTTGGCGGCGCAACTCTCAAGATCTGCCCGCCGCTGGTCATCACCGAGGAGGCGATGCTGGATAGCCTGCGGGCCTTTGAGCAGGCCTTTGCCGAATCGCTCTCCAGCCAATCGGCCGCTGCCTGAATCGCATGACCATGAGCCGCCGCCAACTCATCGCTGTGATGCCCGCCGCGCTCACGGGGGCAAATACCGCCTTCCCTGACGTGCGCGCGCTTACCGTTGACGTGTTCGGCACCGTGGTGGATTGGCGCGGCAGCATCATCGCCGAAGGCAGCCATTTCAACCGCAGCCATGGTGTCCGGATCGATTGGGCGAACTTCGCGGACCGCTGGCGCGCAGGATATGGTCCCTCCATGAACCTGGTGCGCAAGGGCGAATTGCCGTGGCAGACCATCGATCAGTTGCACCGCGGTGTGTTGGACAAACTGCTGCCGGAGTTCGGCATCACGTCTCTCAACGAAGCGGACAAGGATCATCTCAACCGTGTCTGGCACCGGCTCAATCCCTGGCCCGACTCCGTTGCCGGTCTCAGCCGCCTCAGGAAGAAGTTCATCATCGCTCCGCTTTCCAACGGCAACCTCGCATTGCTTACCAACATGGCCAAGTACGCGCATATCCCCTGGGACTGCATTCTTTCGGCCGAGCTGGCCAAGCACTACAAGCCCGATCCGGAAGCCTACCTCACGGCGGCCTCGCTGCTCGGGCTGCGTCCGGACCAGGTGATGATGGTGGCTGCGCACAAGTATGATCTCAAGGCATCCAAGGCGCTTGGCTTTCGTACCGCCTTCGTGCCGAGGCCCGGTGAGTACGGGCCCAGCGTCAAGCCCGAAACAGACCCCGACGAGAGTTGCGAAATGGTGGCGCACGATTTTCGTCATCTCGCGGACTTACTAGGAGCACCCCGTTGAGCAAACCACAAGTGTTGATGATCGGCGGCGGAATGATCGCCGCCGATCAAATTCTCCCCTCGCTTTACCAGTTGCAGCGCCGCGGCGTCCTCGGCGGCATCGGCGTCTGCGCGCAGCGCGGCGCCACTGTGAAGGCTTTGGCCGATGTCGAGATGATTCGCCGCGCCTTCCCCGGGCACAGTTTCCGCCCTTATCCCGATCCGGCCACAGCCGGCGATGCCCCGCATCCGCTGCTCTATAAAGAATTGATCGCCGCCCTGCCGCCCAGGCAGATCGTCATCGCGGCCATTCCCGACCAGTTGCACCATGACGTCATCATGACTGCGCTCCGGAACAATCAACATGTGCTCGCCGTCAAGCCTCTGGTGCTCACACGGGCTCACGCCCGCGAAATCGAACAGGAAGCACGCGCGCGCGGGCTCGTGGTTGGCGTCGAATATCACAAACGGTTTGATGACCGCAGCCTGCTGGCCCGCCGCCGTTATCGCGAAGGCTGGTTTGGCGAATTCAAACTCGGGACCGCCTCCTTGATGGAGAAATGGTACTACCGCCACTCCAATTTCCAGAACTGGTGCACCAGCGAAAACTCCGACGCCTTTTCCTACATCGGCTGTCACTACGTCGACCTGGTGCATTTCATTACGGGCCTGCTTCCGGCCTCGGTCAGCGTCTATGGCATTGAAGATCGGTATCCAAACGGCAACAAAGGTTACCTCTGGACCGACGCCCGCGTCATCTGGAACAATGGCGCATGCCTGAACGTGCAAAACTCGCTCAGCTTCCCCGATGGCGCACCCGGCACCAACGCACAAGGCCTCTCGATGTATTGCTCCGGCGGCGATCGAGGCGCCTGGCTTGAGCATTCCGACCAATACCGGGGACTCCGTTACTGCTACACACAGCAGCCGGACGCGCCCGGTTCCACTATGTTCGCCGAGCCTAGCACGGACTACTTTCAATATGTCGACACCGGCGGGCCCGGCCTGGAAGTGGTGGGCTACGGCTTCCGTTCCATTGATCACATTATTGCGGCCATCCTGCGAGTGGAATCCGCACGCGAGGACCAAAGGTCCACGATCCTCGATGAAATTGACGCCGCCGGTGTCATCGCCACTCCCTCCAACTCCTCCTATAACGAAATGGTCATGGAGGCGGGCCGGCTTTCCATTCTGAATGGCGGCCGCGAGGCGGTCATCAACGCCCACGAAATCACCCTGCGTTAGGTTATTTTTTGCCCAAATGGCCAGACATCGGCATTTGGAGCCGTGAAACGTGGTTCGAATCCACGATGGGGAGCCAAATTCTAAATCTCAGATTGGATTCGAACTCAGTCCGTTGAACTCAACATACCTTCGGCGCTGACGATCGGTTTACAACTCGTATTTTCGTTCCTACATATTCATGTCGACGCCCTCCCACAGGTTCATGGTGTTCAATTCCTCGCGGCCGCACGCCTTCAGATAGCAGAAT
>JAENWC010000365.1 GCA_016650235.1 Terriglobia bacterium | reverse complement strand
TGTTGAAGAACCTGCTGTCGAACGCGTTCAAATTCACCGCAAAAGGAAAGGTGGAGTTGCGGATTGGGCCTGCCAGCGGCGGTTGGAGCCCAAAGCACGAGGGTCTCAACCGGGCCGGGAAGGTGCTCGCGTTTGCCGTACAGGACACGGGCATCGGCATCCCGGGCGACAAACAGCAGTTGATCTTCGAGGCGTTCCAGCAGGCCGACGGCACCACCAGCCGCAAGTTCGGCGGAACAGGTCTGGGGTTGTCGATCAGCCGCGAAATCGCGGCGCTGCTGGGCGGCGAAATCCGGCTGGTCAGCCGGGCGGGCGAAGGCAGTACCTTCACCCTGTACCTGCCGCAGTCGTACCGGCCGCCGGAGCCCCGCGGCGGAGCCGGTTCCTGGACGCTGGCCAAGCGCCCCGAGTCCGGCACTGTCGGGCCGGTGGCGGAGCGGACCGAAATGGCCCCGCGCGGACTGCGGACTTCTGCGACGGCCGTGGCGGAGGCGGAGCGCGAGATGGAGGACGACCGGGAGTCGATCCAGCCCGGCGACCGGCTACTGCTGATTATCGAGGATGACGTCAGATTTTCGCCGGTTCTGCTCGACCGCGCCCGCGAGAATGGCTTCAAGGGCATCATCGCCCATAGCGGCGAGGAGGCGCTCGCGCTGGCCAATCTGTACCAGCCGCACGCCATCACGCTGGATCTCCATTTGCCGGACATCGACGGCTGGCTGCTGCTGGACCGCTTCAAGCGCCAGCCGGAGACCCGGCACATCCCGGTCCATATCATCTCCGTGGAGTCGGAGCCGGCGCGGGGCCTGCGAGCGGGCGCGGTGGCCCACATGACCAAGCCGGTCGAAAAGCGGCAACTGGATGAGGCGCTGGCCGGTCTCAAGTCCCGAACCGAGCGGAGGGAAAAACACCTGCTCGTCGTGATGCCGGACGAGGCGGAGCGGCGCTCCGTGGCCGATCTGGCGGGAGGCGAGGGCGTGGTGACCACGGCCGTCGCATCCGGGCAGGAAGCGCTGGTTGCCTTGCAGGGGCAGACCTACGACTGCCTGATCACGGACTTGGTTCTGCCGGATATGAACGGCTTCCAGTTTCTCGAAGAGATCCACCGCCGGGAGTCCCTGCGCGAACTGCCGATCGTCGTCTACCGGGAGCAGGGGCTGTCGGAGGAGGAGAAGGAACATCTGGCACGGCTGGGCCGGTCAGTGGCGGTCAAGCCGGCGGAGTCGCCCGAACGCCTGCTGGAGGAGGTTACCCTGTTCCTGCACCAGGTCCAGTCCGAGCTGCCCGAGGCTAAGCGGCTCATGCTGGAGCAGCTCTATCGCTCCGATCCGAACCTGGCGGGCAAGAAAATCCTGGTTGTGGACGATGACGTACGCAACGTGTTTGCCATTACCAGCGCGCTGGAGCGCCACAGCATGCAGGTGATCGCGGCCGAGTCGGGGCGCGAGGCCCAGCGCCTTCTTGAAGAATCGCCGGATATCGATGTAGTCCTGATGGATGTGATGATGCCGGGCATGGACGGCTATGAGACAATGCGCGCCATCCGCAAGATCCGCAAGTTCCAAACGCTGCCCATTATCGCCGTCACCGCCAAGGCCATGAAGGGGGACCGGGACAAGTGTCTGGAAGCGGGCGCATCCGACTATATCCCCAAGCCGGTCGATGTGCAGCGGCTGCTGTCGCTGCTGCGGGTGTGGCTCTCCCGGAAATAACCCGTGCCACCCTTTCCGCCATTGGAACTCGAGCAGGTGGAGACCAAACTGTTCCTGGAAGGGGTGTTCCGCCGCTACGGCTACGACTTCCGGCAGTACGCGCCGGCATCCATGAAGCGCCGCATCCACCTGTGCCTGCAGCGGGAAGAATTGAAAACCGTTTCCGCGCTCCAGGATCGGATTCTGCACGACCCGGTCTGCCTGGAGCGATTCTTGCTCACGGTCACCGTCAACACCACCGGCATGTTCCGGGACCCGCGCTTCTACATTGCCTTCCGCGAAATTGTGACGCCCCTGTTGCGCCAGTATTCCGGCGCGCGCATCTGGCATGCCGGCTGCTCGACGGGCGAGGAAGTCTACTCCATGGCGATCCTGCTCAGAGAGGAAGGTGTCTACGACCAGTGCCAACTCTATGCCACCGACCTCAGTGAAGCGGCTCTGGGCCGGGCCGAAGAAGGCGTCTACTCTCTCTCTCAGATGCGGGGCTACAGCGAGAACTACCTCAGTGCCGGGGGCAAGGGATCGTTGGCCGAGTACTATACCGCCGCCTATGGCAAGGCGATCTTGCACGCAACGCTGCGGCGGAATGTGGTCTTTGCCCAGCACAATTTGACAACCGACGGCTCGTTCAACGAGTTCCAAGTCATCCTGTGCAGGAACGTGATGATCTACTTCGACCAGTCTCTCCAGGCGCGTGTGTCCCGCCTGTTTTACGACAGCCTGTTTCCGTCCGGACTGCTGGCGCTGGGCATCCGAGAGGTGCTGCACTCCGCGCCGGAGGGAGTCCACTTCGAGGTATTGGATAACGCGTCGAGAATTTACCGGAAGGTAGGCTAATGGACCCTGAGATGGTGGTGACCGGAGCTTCGCGAGGGGCGCGGAAGCGGAGGACAAGGCGCAGATGAAGCCGGCGCGCCGTGTATGTGGCGCCTGCCGGCTCTTTGCATGGCTGCCGGCGCCTGGGGAAAGCGGGAGCCGCAGTGGTCTGACGGTGGTCCAGCGGGCTTCCGAAGCGTTACGCCCGGCTTTGCCGGAGCCGGCTTTGCCGGAGCCGGCTATGGAGGCCGCGCCAGCCCGGCCGGAATCTGTCGCCTGTCCGGGATTGAGGAGATGTTAACGGATCTGTGCCGGGTGCCCAAGGAGGTAAAGTCCATGGATGCTCAAAAGAAAGTCAATATTCTGTTGGTCGACGATAACCCGGACAAGCTGCTGGGTATCGAGAATATTCTGTCCAGTCTCGGCCAGAATCTGGTGAAGGCGCAGTCGGGCCGGGAAGCGCTGCGGGCCTTGCTGACCTATGAGTTTGCCGTGGTTCTCATGGACGTGCGCATGCCGGGCATGGACGGTTTTGAGACGGCGGCGCTCATGCGGCAGCGCGAGAAGTCCGTGTACCTGCCCATTATTTTCATCACCTCGGCCGACCGCAGTGAGACACATCTGGCGCGCGGGTATTCCCTCGGAGCCGTGGACTATATTTACGCCCCGATCGTGCCGGATATCCTGCGCGCCAAGGTGGAGGTGTTCGTCGAGCTGAAACTGCAACGCGAGCGGATGCGCCTCCTCGAACAGCGGGAGCACGAAAGGCAACTCAGCGCGGTGACGGAAAAGCTGGAGGAGGAGGTGAAGCGAAACCGCTTCTTCTCCCTTTCGCTCGACCTGCTCTGCATCGCCGGCATAGATGGCTTCTTCCGGCAACTGAACCCAAGCTGGGAGCGAACTTTAGGCTTCAGCGACCAGGAACTGAAGGCCCGGCCATTCCTGGAATTCGTCCATCCGGAAGATCGAGAGGCGACTCTACGGGAAATGGAGAAGCTGCAGGCCGGCGAACTCGTAATCGATTTCGAGAATCGATACCTTACCAAAGATGGCTCCTGGCGCTGGCTCGTGTGGAACTGCGCACCCCACACCGAGGCCCAGCTCATCTATGCGGTGGCGCACGACATCACCGGCCGCAAGCGGGCTGACGCGGCACTCGCGGAGAAGAAGGTCCTGCTGGAGGTGGTCAACCAGGAAATGGGAGCCTTCAACTACTCGGTGGCCCACGACCTGCGCGCGCCGTTGCGCAGCATCCACGGCTTCAGTCAGGCGCTAGTGGAGGATTTCGCGGATCAGCTTCCACCGAAAGCGCAGGACTACCTGAACCGCGTCTGCGCTGCCGCCGGGCGCATGGGGGATCTCATCGACGCCCTGCTGCATCTGGGCCAATTCGGGCGGGCGGAGTTGATCCGGCGGCCGGTGGACCTCTCCAACCTCGCCCGCGCCGTCGGCGGAGAGCTGGCCGCGAACCATCCCGCGCTCCAAGTGGAGTTCCATGTGGAAGACGGTCTTGCGGCGCAAGCCGATGCGAAATTGATGCGTGTGGTGCTGGAAAATCTGCTCGGAAACGCCTGGAAGTTCACTGCCAGGAAGCCGGATGCGCGGGTGGAGTTCGGAGTCCTCCACAAGGCGCCGGGCCGGGCGTATTTCGTGCGCGACAACGGCGCGGGATTCGACATGGCTTATGCGAGCCGGCTGTTTACCCCATTTCAACGGCTGCACCCGGAATCCGAGTTCTCCGGCACGGGTATCGGCCTCGCCACCGTGCAGCGCGTCGTGGCTCGGCACGGCGGGCGGGTGTGGGTGGAAGCCGCCGTCGGACAGGGGGCCACCGTCTACTTCACGCTGGACGCGGGCACGAATGAAGGCCCCAAATGAATGCGAGCCGGAAAATGACGCGCAGCGGTATCATCGTGCTGGTGGAAGACAATCCGGACGACGCAGAACTGGCTCTGCGGGCATTCTCGAAGAATCACATCTCGAACGAGATCGTCGCCTGTGAGGCCGGAAGTTGTTTTGCTCGACCTGTAGCTGACCAGGCTGGACGACTTGAGGTGCTGCGCCTCGGATTGTACTGGCTAAGAGTGAACGAGCCACCTCCGGCTCCACTCCGGCTTCCGCTTGACGGCATTCTTGCAAACTTTCACGGGTGCCCCCTGTGATTTCAATTGCCTCCGCGAAAATATTACAGTTAGCTCACGGTAGTCTTCCCCATGCGTTACTTGAACGAGCATCCGTCATGCCGCATTCTGGCCACATGAAGCACACCAACACACTCTTCCGGCTGGCCGCCACCGCCTGCCTCCTCACCGCTCTCCCCGCATGGGCCGGTCCGCCGCTCATCTGCACGCGCATCGAAATTGGAAACGCGAAATCCCTCCCCTGGAAGACCGGCGCCAACTGGAATGGCGCTGAGGCCTCCTATGACACTTCGCGTTTGACCGGCGACACGCTAGCCTTGCTGCGGTACGAGACGCCCCTGCACATTCGCATGGAAACCATGCGCCGTGCGGCCATCTATTCCGCCAAACAACAGGGCTTGGCCGATGAACTAACCGCTCACCTTCTGGCGCGTACCCTGGATGCGGAAGCCTCTGGACAACCGCAACCTCTTGCCTGGTTCGACGCCGGCTACTTCGTCGAAAGCCTGCGCCAGGCCACTTTTGTCTACCGCTACGAAATGCTCTCCCCCGCCGAACGCAAGGATTGGTTTCTCCGCGGAGGCAAGCCGAGCATCGATGGATATGCCTGGGTCCAGAAAGCGATTCGATCAGACGGTAAGAACATGGAGCCTGCCCTCAAGTTGATGGAAGAGTTCCGGAAGGCGGATTTGCGGTCTGATGCCCGCAAACCGTAATCGGCGTTCATCGGCCTTAATCAACGACCTGATCATTCGGCGGGGATGCCCCCATCCATCGCTCTGCCTGCAACAGGGACATCTGCCTTTCCACATGACCGGAGGATTGGATGAGTTTGCGTTCCACCAAGCGGAGCTGGCGCAACGCCTCCCCGAACCTACTCTTGGGGTTCGACGTGATGAGTTGATCCAACGATGAATCCGCGTTCTCAGCAACAGGGAGGTCCTCGCGGGACAGATTTGCATCATGAAACACCATTTCGAGCAATCTGATCTTCATTCGGTTCACCCGGTGCAGGTGCCATAGATCCACGATCAGGGTTTCGGCGAAAAAGTTTTCTACGGGACTGGCCGGTTGCCAGCGATCGAGAACGGATTCGGAAAGCCCGTCAAAATCAGCCCTGCACTCGGAACTGAGCACCAGGGTGGAGGCCAGCCGGTTGCAATCGACGTGCGCGAGCTGGGTGGAGGCCGCCGGAGCGGTTTGGTTCGACATGTTTGCCATCACTCGCCCGGAGATTAGCACACCGGCCCATCCGGCCTGTGGAAAACTTTTCACCAAGTGATTCAAAAAAAAGGACTAAACAGCAAAAATTTCGCTTGTGACCGCGATTACGTTATCATGAACACATCATGAGGACCAGACCAATCGAAGATAAAGACTGGCAAGGAGTCTTTCCCGTCCCGCCACTCGCCCGCGGCGCCGATGGCCGGATCGACTACAAGGAAAGCGAAAAAATCGTGCGCCACATCGCCGCCGGGGGCATCAGAAATTTCCTCTATGGCGGCAATGCCTTTCTCTATCACTTGACCCTGGCTGAATACGCCGGACTGCTGGATTGGCTCAATGCCCTCGATGACGACTTCTTCTGCATCCCCAGCGCCGGTCCCTCCTACGGCCGCGCAATGGATCAGGCCGCCTTGCTGGCCCGTTACAGTTTCCCGTGCGTGATGATGCTGCCTTGCGGCGATCCGCGCGATGCCAAT
>JAENWC010000364.1 GCA_016650235.1 Terriglobia bacterium | reverse complement strand
TGTGGTCTCTCATCGGGATGACGGTCACGGGACTATTGCTCTGGCTGACTTCGCGGCCGGGGTTCGGTTGGGCGCAGGTGTCGTTTGCCGCGGGCACGGCGGTGTTCACGTTGTTGTGGATCTTCTCGAGGTAGGCACGATGCAACGTTGGCTTCGAAATCTTCATCTGTTCGCCGGGTTGTTCTCAGCGCTCATGGTTGTGCAATACGGCGTGAGTACGATGTTCATGTCGCACCGGAACTGGTTCGGCGAACCCAAGCCGGAAACGTCGGAGGCGTCCTACACTGTGGCGTCCGAGACCGCCACCAGCGCGCGGGCACTGGCGCGCGAGCTCATGGATCGTCACGGCCTTAACGGCGAACTGCGCCAGGGTCGCGATACCAAGGGCGGCTACGAGCTGCGAATCGCACTCGCCGGCATCCAGCACGACGTCGAGTATTCGCGCGCCACCGGCCAGGCCCGCGTGAAGACGCTGCGGCGCACAGCGCGCCAGACACTCACGGCGGTGCACCACCAGGGCGGCTTGCAATACGGTCACTGGGTTTCGAACGCGTGGGGCGCACTGGTCGGGTTGGTGTCGATTGGCCTGATCCTGCTGGGGCTCAGCGGAATCTATCTGTGGTTCAAGCTGCGCCAGGAGCGCGTCGTGGGCACGGTCCTGCTGGTATTCAGCTTGGTCTACAGCGTCAGCCTGATGGTGATGCTGCGCAGCGCTTAGACTCAGGAGCGAGGATCTGGACCTTCGGAAAGTAGCTCACATAGCGGGCGGCATCGCGGGTGAGCAGTGCCAGTCGTCCGATGGCAGCATGCGCGCCAATGTAGAAATCCGGCAGAGGCGAGGTTCGCAAGCCCCCGCGCCTGCGGTATTGCAGGAAGCTTTTCCCGGCCAGGAAACCGGCTTCCCAGGGAAGCGGTTCGCGCTGATACAGCATGGCGGGCAGAGCAGCATCCAGCGCTTCGATTGTTGTGTAGCCGATCGACACTTCGGCGTAGATGATCGGATTGATGAACAGGGTCGCGTGCTCAGCGGACTCCGCGAGCGCCCTCCCAGACCAGTCGCTCCAGTTCGGATCGTCCGTGGCGATGTCAAGCAGGACGTTGCTGTCCACAAGCACGCCGCGGCACGCGCTCAGTCGTGCCCGCAAGTTGGTTATAGCAGCCGTCACTTGCGCCGCTTTCGAGGGCGGGCCTTGCCACGCGTCAGCGCCATGATCTCTTCCGTGCTCATTCGGACGTCCGCAGTTCCGCGGAGAGACTTAAGCGCCATGTGTCCTCTGGTGCTTTCCCCTGCCTCGCGCCCGGCCTTGCGAATGCGGGCGTGATCTCCAACCAACTCGAACGTGACCATCGTATGCGGCAAAAGACCTAGCCGGTTACGGATCTCCTGAGGGATGGTGACTTGGCCCTTGCTGGTGATTTGCATGGTAATACTCCTACTAGTAAGAGTAGTGCACATATTCCCAGACCCGCAAACTGCGTCGCCGGGAAGAAGTGAGCCGGTATTCAATCTGCCTTAACGAACTGCCGCCGCCAAGCCTCTTCAGTGCCACGCTCTACCAACTGGGCTTCCTGGCCGGGAATGAATTCATACTACCGGATGCCCGCTCAAAAAACTCCGTCACCCGGCGCTCGAATTCCTCCCGCCGCACTGCGTACGCTCCGGTGTGCGGCGCTTCCGGCACCTCCCAGAGCGTGACGTGCGGCAGATTGGCCGCGGCAATCAAACGCGAGTGGCGGACAGGGACGTTGTTGTCGGACTCGCCATGAATCAGCAGTACGGGTACGCGTGTAAGGCGCACTGCTTCGCAGGGCGAAGCCGATCCCGGATTCACTCCGGTGCGCCACCGTGTGTACAGCAGACCCGCCTCGCCGGCGGGCCTCAGCAGTGTTCGGCCCAGCAGGTGGCCGGCGCCGAAGACCTGGCCTAGCCGGTCGTAGGCGATCTCGCGGAAACTGCAAAACGGCGACTCCGCCACCACGGCCGCCAGGCCCGCCTCCGTCGCCAGGCTCTGCAGCAGGATCGCGGCTCCCATGGATTTACCCAGCCCGAAAACCGGCCCCGCGCGCCGCTCCCGCATCCACCTGACCCATCGCGCCACGTCCACGCTCTCGCGCAGGCCGTACGTCACCATGCCACCGCTCGCCCCGTGGCCGCGTCCATCCACCATGAGCACCGCGTATCCCTTCGGCACCAGCATGCGGGCGAACCCCACCACGCCGAGGCGGTTATCGCCCACACCATGGTGGAGCAAAACCGACCCGGCGTTTATCGAGCCGGGCGTCACATACCATGCGTGCAGACGGACGCCCTCGGAATCGATCTGGACTTCTTCGATCCGTCCCGGCAGCGGAACTGTGAACAGCGGCCGCCGCGACGGAGCCAGTGCGATCTCAACCAGCAACACAGCGAGGAAGATAGAAAAACCAAGGAAACAGGCGCCAACTACCACTACTCTCCGGAGCGTTCTTCGTAGCTTCATTATCTGTGCCGGTTCACCATCTGTGCCGGTTCACCATCTGTGCCGGTTCACCGTGAAATGGAGAGAGTGCGTTCTCATTAGTGAGTATTCCGCCCTTCGGGCGGGGATTTTTCAGGCATCCGGGCCTACCGATCCAGGCTACCCCTCGGTATGGGTTGCGTCTTCGCATTGCCCCCTTCCGTTTCGCCCGGCAAGATCATTGTACGCTGGACTTGAACCACCGGCACGCTTCGAGGCTATGCTGCGCAGCCTTGCCCGGCGAACCAGTTGGTGCTGATCAATGATTCCGAACGGATCACCGGTCTGCGGCCACGTCCGGACGTCAACTGGAATGGCTGCGCCCTGCTGTGCCCGGATGTTATATAATTTGCCCAGTCGATTGATGGGACCGGGCGCAAGCGACATTTCGCTCCGGTCAGACAGGGTTATGGAGACCATATGACGAAACGTGAATTTCTAACCGCAAGTATCGGCGCCGGGTTGGCCTTGGGGAATGGGAGTGCTGCCTTTGCGCAATCCGGAGGGGGACGGAAAGTTCCGGCGCGGATGGCGAAAACGACGAAGCTGTTCAAGAGCCCGCAAGGATTTCCCAACGGGCTGGCCGTCACCCCGGAGGGCCTGTGGATTGGCGAGCAAAAGCTATCGGGCGCGCAGGCCGATGCCTACCACCTGCCCGAACCGAAATCCCTCGACGAGGCGGCCTGGCTCGTCGATTGGGATGGCAAGCTGTTGAAGACGGTGAAGACTCCGTCCCGAAACACCAGCGGGATGGCGGTGGGCGGCGGGTATGTCTGGATGGTCGCCAACGCGCCTCCACAAGGCGTTTTTCAGGTGGATATGAACTCCAAACTGATCAGCCACCGTCAGATCCCGCTCGGTCCGGCTAACGACGGCGGCGGCTGCCACGGCGCAATGTGGCACGACGGGAAGCTTTGGATCTCGTCGCTGCGGCTGCGCGGGAATCTTCGTGTCGACCCCAAGACTTGGCAGCCGGAATTCATGATCCCGTTCTATCAGGCTTTTCCGGACCGGGTGCGCTACCACGGTATTGCCTGGGACAACGGGACCATCTGGCAGGTGGTCGGCAACGACAGCAAGAGTTATAAAGAGGGCAAGCCGGGTCTGGTCCGGCACGATGCCGTTACCGGAAAGGTGTTGGAGACGGTGGACTTCGTGCCCGGCTCCGGCGACCCTCACGGACTGGTAATGCACGATGGGAAGCTGATCAGTTGCGACGCCGGCATCCATCCGGGCTGGCCGAACAACGATAGTCCCACCGCTGGCTGGATTTTCCAGATCGATTTCGTCTAGCGGGGAGGGGCAGCGGGACCGTCCCGTGCGTGCCTCTTCCGGCAACGAACCTGGGCTACGTGGAGTTTGGGACCCTCGGGCGCATGTTCGTGGAAGGGGCGTTCCGCCGGCATCACTTGGGCAACGAGCTGGTTTTGCGGGCGTTCGAGGACGCGTTAAAAGCGTCGGAGACGCCGGAGGATTGCTGGAGCGCCATCCGCGAGACGTGCTGGAAGTTCGGGTTACATATGCCGAGCTGAGGGTGAACGGGCACCGTTGCGCGGAGACGCTGGTTGAAACGAACGGCAATCCGGCTTGGAACATTGATGCGATGTTTCGGGGAGTCGCATGCGCCCACAGTGCTGGCTCCGTTCGCGGAAGCTTTGCACAATGTCGGGAAAAGCGCAGCGGCTGGCGCCGTGGATGAGCGTGATGAGGCGGAGCGGCGTTCGGCCGGTGTCGTTTAGCGGGCCTTGGCTCGTCTGCACGTAACTCTTTCCTGCACAATTACTTCCCTGGGGGCTGCGGGTTCGCCCCGGCACTGCCGGAAACAAGCGCCACCCCTGCGCCAGCCGCTCCCCTTTGCAGATCGGCGTCAAGCGTGGCGAGAGGTAAGCCTTCCCGCTGCGCTAACTCCAGATACGCGGCATCGTATACAGATAACCGGTGGGTCCGGGCCAGGCGCAGAACCGCGCCTTCATCCGGAACGCGGTCTACCCGGATTCGAAGCCGCGAAAGGTTCAGCAGGAAAGCAGCGGTGCCGGGTTCCGCGATCCGCCGCCTGCATTCGTTCACTACCAGGATGTTTCGCACCTCGAACCACCACAGGCAGGGTACAACAGCCTCCTCGGTGCGTATTCGGAGGAAAGCGAGACTGGCATCGGGGTGATCTTCATCCGGGAAGGCCCAGCACGCCGTAACCGATGCGTCGAGGACGAATGCCATCAGGACTTGCGTCCCTCGTCACGGGCTGACAGCAGTTCGCCAACCGTGATCCTGCCGGTACGCCCACGAAGCTCCCGGATGCCGGCAAGAGCTTGGTCGATCTCTTCCTGACGGCGGTCGACCTCGGGCACGATCCGCGCGATGCGGCGCCCGTGGCGCGTGATGATGAGCGTTTCGCCCCGCTCCACATCGTCCAGGAGCTGGGGCAGATGAACTTTGGCTTGCGAAGCTTGAATTTCGCGCATAATATCAACCAGTCGATTCAACCAGTCTTAATATAACATAGGTTCTCCCAACCCGAAAGAGGGAATCATCGGCACATCAGCGATAAGGTACTCCACTTCTGCGCCTACCTGACGCTGTCGTCACTGCCTGTGATCGGGTTCGGGGGCATAGCAGTGGTTGTTGAAAGGGATGCCCCCGGCCTGCTGCCACGATTGCGCCTCATCCCCGAACATCCCGCCTCTACCCCATCCGGA
>JAENWC010000363.1 GCA_016650235.1 Terriglobia bacterium | reverse complement strand
GTCACCGGGCGAATGCTGAACGACAGCATAGGCAAATTCCACTTCTGGGTCACGTTTCTCGGGACCTATGCGATTTACTTTCCCATGCATTACCTGGGATTTCTGGGCGTGCCGCGCCGTTATTATGCCGTTGAAAACTTGGACTTCATCCCCCAATCGGCACATTCCCTGAACGTTGTTATCACCATAGCGGCTTTGATCGTGGGGGCCGTCCAACTGGTGTTCCTGTACAACCTGGTCTGGAGCTATTTCAAAGGCAAACCGTCGGGTGACAATCCCTGGCAGGCCACCACGCTGGAGTGGCAAACCGCGCACACCCCGCCGAAGCATGGCAACTTTGGCTCGGCGTTGCCGATCGTCTACCGCTGGGCCTACGATTACAGCGTGCCGGGCGTCGAGGCGGACTTCATACCGCAAAACCAGCCGCCGAGCAAAAAAGCCGGAAGCACCGAGGAAACGTAGCCGTGACGATTTCGTTACTGGTTTTGGTCGCAATCATGGCCACCGTAGTATGGTGGCTGGTTCGACAAACCATAAATGTCAGGCCCTGGGTGGCGCAGCGCCCGATCGAAAACGTTTACGGCGACGGCGCCTTGTCCCTGCCCCCGGTGAAAGTCGGTCTTGGGGTGTTTCTGGCGGTCGCCACGTCGCTGTTTGCGCTTCTTATCAGTGCCTACTTTATGCGCATGGCGGGGGCGGACTGGACCACCTTGGCCGTTCCGAGGGGGCTGTGGCTGAACACAGGTACGCTGATATTGAGCAGTGTCGCCATGCAATGGACGCGGTCTGCCGCAAGACGGGGACGGATGGACGGCGTGAGAATCGGCCTGATTGCCGGGGGCATTTTCACTTTTTGTTTTCTCGCCGGACAGCTTTGGGTGTGGCAACAACTGAACGCCTCGGGTTATTTTGTAGCGGCCAATCCAGCCAACGCTTTCTTTTACCTGCTCACCGCGCTGCACGGCCTGCACCTGTTGGGGGGCCTGTGGGTCTGGGGAAAGACGACCGCCAAGGTGGCGCGCGGCGTTGAGCTAGGCACGGTCCGCTTGAGTGTGGAACTGTGCACGGTGTACTGGCACTATCTGCTGCTGGTTTGGCTGGTCCTGTTCGCGCTGCTGCTGTCTACGCCAGTGCGTCAGAGTAGTTGTACCCCGGATACGTTTGCAATCTGCGGGGTGGCGAGGTGAGGACTGGATATGGCGGCGCGATTGAAGTTCGCATCGTCGCGCTGGCGCCGGCGAGTGCATTCCTGGAAACCGTGTCGCTGGATAAAGGGGATCAAACAACATGACCCAACCCGTAACGACGAGTTCGGCAGCATCTCTCCCGCTGCCTGAAGGCTTGCAGGGCATCGTCGCCGACTGGTCTTCGGACCAGCGGGCGTTCAAGAATGTTCCCTGGGGCAAGGCGATGATGTGGATCTTCCTCCTCAGCGATACCTTCATCTTCAGTTGTTTCTTGATCTCGTATATGACCGTGCGAATGTCCACCACGGAGCCCTGGCCCAACCCCAGTGAGGTTTTCGCTTTGACGCTCTGGGGCAAGAAAATCCCCCTCATCCTGATCGCCATCATGACCTTCGTCCTGATCAGCAGCAGCGGGACGATGGCCATGGCGGTCAAGTTCGGTTATGAAAAAAATAGAAGAATGACCTTTATCCTGTTGCTGATCACCGCGGCGTTGGGCGCCACATTCGTCGGGATGCAGGCCTTCGAATGGACCAAGCTGATCGTTGAAGAAGGGGTACGTCCCTGGGGCAATCCGATGGGCGCGGCCCAGTTTGGCTCGTCATTTTTCATGATCACGGGTTTTCACGGCACTCACGTGTCGATCGGCGTGATTTTCCTGATCATCGTGGCGGTGAAGGTATTGCGGGGAGATCTGGATCACGAGAGACCCGGCTTCTTGACCGGCAGGAAGGGGAACTACGAGATCGTCGAAACCATGGGTCTGTATTGGCACTTCGTCGATCTGGTGTGGGTATTCATCTTCGCATTTTTCTATCTTTGGTAAGAGAAATCATGGCACACGCACAGGCGCAACAACATCCGATCGGGATTTATCTCAAGATCTGGGGATTGCTGTTTATTCTCAGCACCGCATCCTACCTTGTCGACTACTTCCACTTTCAAGGCTACCTCAGGTGGTTTCTGATCGTTGTGTTCATGTTGTTGAAGGCGGGGCTGATCGTTTCCGTCTTCATGCACATGATCTGGGAGCGGCTGGCATTGATGTATGCCATTCTGGTGCCGACGCTGCTGTTGATCGTGCTTTTGGGTATCGGAGCGCTTGAAGGGAACTACACCTTCTTTACGCGGGGCGCATTCTTTGGGCCGGCAGCCCACGTGCCGGCGCAACACCGGTAGCCGGTGACAGAGAGATATTATCCAGGCTCACGAATGGCGAATCATCCCCGCCTTTTTCTGCAGAGCGATAAACCAATAGGGCGCGGATGACCCCGTGTCTGCCAACGCTACCTGCGGGTGAGATTTCAGCACCTTCTCCAGTATCGCTTCCTGGTGAGGCTCGAGATCCACAAAAAAGATATGCTTGCCGTCGCTCAAGGCTTGTTCGAATCGAACGAAGTTATGGTTGGGTTTTTCGATTCCGAGCAATCCGCCCACCCACGTGGAAAAGCCGAGCAGCACGACTGCGAGGAAAATGAAAGGCATCCAGCCGGCAGCGGTTTCCGTCCAGCCGGCAAAATAGGCGACGGAAAGAACCAGCACGAAAGCGCAAAGCCCGACCACGGCGCCACGCTCCGTTGAGCGGACAATATCCCGCTTCAGGAATGACTGGACCGCGTGGAGATGATGGTGGTTTTGCACCTCCGCGTCGTTCCGGCTGAGTACATGGATCTGCGGCGTGGAAACGCCGGCGGACTCCAGTTGCTCTTCTAGGGCTTCCAGGTCGTCGAGGCTGTCGCTGATAAAGTAATGCCTTAGCATGTCCATGATTCACTCCTCCTGGTCTATTACTCGGGCCGCTGTTCTTTATTCTTGCATGCATGGCATCGAACGCGAATCAGTCGCATTATCGCAATCTTGCACCCAATGACCCCATTCAGGCAAGGGGAGACGCGCGGGCGGCGCAGCTTGCCAACCGCCCCCTACGTCCGGCGGCGCCCTGTTCCAGATACTTCCCCGGCGGGATGGAGTGCGCATGTGCACAAGATGACAAAGGCGGACGGGCGAACTAGACTGAACATCATGACTTTCGAGATCAAGCGGCGTCCGCTCCTGCGCGCGCTGGGGCTGGTCGCCGCACTCGCCGGCGGCGGCGCCGAAGCGCAGGATCCGTACGCGCGCGAGCGCGCGGCGCTGCTGCAGGAAATCGCCGCCATGGCGCGGGACACGGGCGCGGAAACCGGCCGCCCGGTGTTCAACGCGCGCGTGATGGCCGCCATGGCCAAAGTGCCGCGCCACCGTTTCGTGTCTGCTCTTTACGGCCCGCTGGCCTATGCCAACCATCCCCTGCCTATCGGACACGGCCAGACCATTTCCCAGCCCTACATTGTCGCGCTCATGACCGAACTGCTCGATCCCAAAGCGGGAGATGCCGTGCTGGAAATCGGCACCGGCTCGGGCTATCAGGCGGCGGTGTTGGCAGAACTGGTAGCCAGCGTGTATTCAATCGAAATCATCGAGCCGGTGGGAAAAAATGCAGCCGCATTGCTGCAGCAACTGGGCTACACGAACATCCACACCAGGATAGGCGACGGCTACAACGGTTGGCCGGAACGCGCGCCCTTCGATGCCATCATGGTCACCGCCGCCGCCGCGAAAGTCCCGCCGGCCCTCGCCGCCCAATTGAAACCCGGCGGGCGCATGGTAATTCCGGTCGGCGGGCCGGGCGAGGTGCAGATCCTGCAGGTGATGGTGAAGCAGGCCGACGGCTCGATCTCGACCCAGCGCAGCCTGCCGGTGCGCTTCGTGCCGCTTACCCGCAGCAGG
The DNA here is from genome assembly GCA_016650235.1 of Terriglobia bacterium. Classification (GTDB taxonomy): domain Bacteria; phylum Acidobacteriota; class Terriglobia; order Bryobacterales; family Bryobacteraceae; genus VFZE01. Next base: position 722 of record JAENWC010000363.1, on the reverse strand, counting down.
TGAGCGCAAGCGGCGCTTTCGCCGCGAACTTCAGCCCTTGAATTTCGACAGCAGATCGTCGAGATGCTCGTGGGTGGCGTAGCTGATCACCAGCTTGCCCGCGCCTTTCTTGCCGGGTTTGATTTCGACTTTGGTGCCGAATTTTTCCGACAGTTCTTCTTCGAAGCGCAGGATGTCGCGATTGGTCTTGAGCCTGCTCGATTTCTTTGGCTTCGGGTTGAGGATGTCCTGCACCAGCTTCTCGGTTTCGCGCACCGACAGTCCACGCTCCGCAACTTTCCGCGCCAACTCTTCCTGGCGCCGGCCTTCGAGCGCGAGCAGGGCGCGCGCATGGCCCATGTCGATGTTGCCGTCGTAGAGCAGCGCCTGTACCGATTGCGGCAGGTTCAGCAGACGCAACAGATTGGTGGTCGCGGCGCGCGAGCGGCCCACGGCCTCGGCCGCCTCCTGGTGCGTCATTTTGAATTCGTTGATCAGGCGGTGGATGCCGCTCGCCTCTTCCAGCGGATTCAGGTTCTCACGCTGGATGTTCTCGATCAAGGCCATGGCGAGCGCAGCCGCATCGGGCACCTCGCGGACGACCACTGGTATTTCGCGCAAGCCGGCAAGTCTGGCCGCGCGCCAGCGCCGCTCGCCAGCGATGATTTCGTAGCGCCCCTTGGCCAGAGGGCGCGCCAGAATCGGCTGCATCACGCCCTGCGCCTTGAGCGAGCGCGCCAGCT
>JAENWC010000362.1 GCA_016650235.1 Terriglobia bacterium | reverse complement strand
TACCGCGCCAGATCCAGCCAGTGACGGCCCCATCGCTCGCCATAACGCGCATCGGCCAATAACGTATCCACCAACTTTTCGTAGGCGTCCGGGGATTCATCCTTCAGAAAAGTTGCCACCTCCTCCGGCTTGGGCGGGATTCCGATCATGTCCAGATACAGCCGCCGCGCCAGCGTCCGCTTGGATGCCTCCGGCGCAGGACGCAATCCTTGCGCCTCCAGCTTGGAAAGGATAAATGCGTCCAGCGCGCCGCGTCCCCAAACCGTATTCTTGGCAGCCGGGGGATCCTGCTTCACCGGCTTTTCAAACGGCCACCGCCACTCCACCGTAGGCGCAGCCGGAGCCGGTGGCAACGAGGCGATCCATGCCTCGATGGCCGTGATTTCCTTGCCGGTCAACTCTCCTGTAAGAGGCATTTTCGGCGTCAGCTCGCCCTTCACCATGCGGATCAGCGCGCTCTGCCCGGGATGCCCGGGAACCACCGCGACCCCGTGTTTGTTGCCTCCGCGCATCACCGATGCGAGCGTGGCAACGGAGAAGCCCGACGCTGGCTCCTTGTCCCCATGGCAGGCGCCACACTGCCGCCGCAGCACGGGCTCCACCTGGCTTGTATAGGAATCCGCAAGCGCCACCGATGCCAGCACGGGGATAGCCCAAAGAAACTTCATTTCCGTCTAAGAATACTATGCCGGGAGCCGTCAAGTGGTATATGCCTCCTTGCTCGTCCTTCCGGTATGCAAGATTCATCGAACACAACAATGTCATCAACCGGAGCGGTCCGATGCCGCACTTCGGCTAGAATGAACGAGTGATGCTATTATTTGTCCTGTGCCTGCTGCAAGCCGCCCAGGCGCCCAAGCCGCAGCCCGCCGCGGAGGTGGAAAGAGCCCGCGCGGAGCGGTTGCTGGAGCAGGGGAACGCGGCGGAGGCCGCCGACGCTTACTCGGCGGCGCTGCAATTGGGGCTGCGTCATTCCTCCGTCTACAAAGGCCGGGGTCAGGCCCATTTGCGGTTGGAGTACTGGAACGAGGCAATCGCGGATTTCGATGCAGCCCTCCGCCTGCGCCTGAATGACACAGACGTTTTGCGGGATCGTGGGATCGCGAGAGCGAAGATTGGCCGCTACCAGGATGCCATCGAAGACCTGGACCGCGCCATTCAGTTGAAGCCCGATCTTTGGGAGGCCTACCTGGAGCGGGCCTCCGCGCTCGGCAACGTGGGACTGTTCGGGCGCGGGTTGCTGGATCTGGATAAAGTGCTGCAGGCCCAGCCGGACAATGTGCGCGCGTTGTCCTTGCGCGGGGCGGCTTACTTCATGACGGGGGAGCACCGTAAGGCAATCGAGGATTACAGCGCGGCGCTCCAACGGCAGCCTGGTGATATTCGATTGCTGCTGGCGCGGGGCGCCACGCATGCGCAGTTGGGGGAGCACCGAAAAGCATTCGAAGATCGCGATGCCGCCGTGAAGGCGGACCTGACGCTATCGGAAGCATACATCGCCCGTGGCGCCAGCTATCATCAGCTGGGTGAGCATGCCAAGGGCTTGGAGGATCGCAACACCGCCATCCGGCTGAACCCGAGACTGGCCTCAGCCTGGGCCGCGCGAGGCAATGCATTCTATCTGCTGGGGCGCTTCAGCGACGCCTCGTCGGATTTACGGGAAGCCGTACGGCTGGACCCCACCGATACGGCATCGCGTGACCTGATCGAGAAGGCACGGGAGCGGGTACGGGAACAGATGGATGTCGCCAGCACGGCGGTACCGCCTGCCGCACCGCCGGTTGCTCCGCCGCCGCCCGCCGCAGTGGGTCCTCCGCCCGCCGCGCAACGCGATTCTGAGCCGCGCCCAAAGGAAGCGGATCTGCCGAAGCACCGCCATTTCATGACAAACCCTAAGGAGGTGGAAGCCCATCACCAGCAGGGAAGAGCGTTGTTGCAGAAGGGCTCGTTTGCGGAGGCGATTGAGGAACTAAGTAAGGCGATCACGGGCAAGCCTGACCATGCACTGGCGTTGAATGCTCGCGGCTACGCATATCTGCAATTGCGGCAGGCTGCAAAGGCCGTGGAAGACTTCACCGCGGCCGTTGCCGTGAATCCCGAATATGCCAATGCGTATCTGAATCGATCCGCCGCCCGGCGTATGGCCGGCGACAAAGACGGCGCGCAGCAGGATGCAGCCAAGGCTGCGTCCTTGACCCGGAACCGTTAATAAGGCGCGCGCGTCAGCAAGCGGTCTTGGTGACGAACTTCGACTAATTCTCCGCTCTTTTTCAAGAAAAGGCTGGTCCCAGGCCTGCCCGTCAAGCCATTTATCTACTTGACCGAAATGGGTCTCCACCCGTACCCGCTGTTGCCTGTTATTCTGGAAAAATCCCATGCTTGATATCAGGTTGATCAGAACCCAGCCCGGCCAGATCCGTGATTTATGCAAACGGCGCAAGTCGCCGGTGGACTTTGACGCGATGCTCGCCCTCGATGAGCAGGTGCGCAAGCTCACCACGGAAATGGAAGAGCTGCGGCGGCAGAGGAATGAGGGCGGCGGTGCGGCGAATCGCGAGGCCATGCGAGAGGCTGCTGTGGCGCTGCGGCAAAAGATCGGTGAGTTGGAAGAGCGACTGCGCGTAGTGCGCGAACAGCGCGACCACCAGTGGAGCATGGTTCCCAATTTCCTGGCGGAGGACACACCGGCGGGGGCCGACGACAAGGACAACGTCGAGCTGACCAGTTGGGGCGAAAAACCGGATGCGGGCGTGGCGCGCAAGACTCACGAGGTGATCGGAAAAACTCTAGGCATCATCGATGAAGAACGCGGGACCAAGGTGTCCGGCAGCGGCTACACGTATTGGGTAGGGGATGGGGCGCGGCTCGCCTGGGGCTTGTACTCGCTGGCTCTCGATTACCTGGTGCAGCGCGGGTTCCGCCAGATGTTCACGCCGGTGGTGACGCGCGAGCGCACTTTGTTCGGCACCGGTTATCTACCGTTTTTCCGCGACCAGATCTATCATCTGGAGGGCGAGGATCTGAATCTGATCGGAACCTCGGAACAGACCATGGTCGGCTATCACATGGATGAAACGCTGGCGGCGCAGCGTCTGCCGCTGCTCTACACTTCGTTCTCCCCGTGCTTCCGGACCGAGGCGGGCAGCTATGGCAAAGAGACGCGCGGGATGTTCCGGCAGCATCAGTTCCATAAGGTGGAGCAGATCGTGTTCTGCACGCCGGAGACATCGGATGAATGGCTCGAGAAGACACGCGAGAATGTGGAGGGCCTGATGCGGTTGCTCGATATTCCCTACCGCGTGGTGCGCGTGTGCGAGGGCGACATGGGCGCGCCAGGCTACAAGAAGTACGACGTGGAGGGCTGGTTTGCCGGCTTTGGGTCTTATCGCGAGACGCACTCGTGCACGAATCTGCTCGACTATCAAGCGAGGCGGCTGAACATCAAGGCCAAGCAGGACAAGACATCGTTTGTCCCCCACACGATCAGTTCCACCATGATCACAGACCGTGCGCTACTGGCGATCCTGGAGAACAACCAGACGGCGGATGGGAGCGTGATGGTGCCCAAGGCGCTGCGCCCGTGGGTGGATGGAAGAGACCGGATCGAGCCGGTAGTCTAGCTCGAGCCGCACAACGGTTGCCGGTCGAATCAGGCGGCTGGACCGGGTGGGCGCGTGCGGCTTGGCTTAATTCCCGCCTTCGCAAGACGCTTTGCTCCAAACGAAACGCGCCGCTGCCCACTGGCCTTCTCCAATCGCTTGAGTTCGGCAAAGATCGCATCAACATCGTAGCCGAAACGTTCCGCGTGCTCTTCCCGAATCCGGCGGACCTCCTCGACGATGTAATCCTTCATGCCTCTAGTCTCCCATCAACTGTTCCGGCGTGCAAAGGGTCGGCATCCCGTAGCCGAGCTCTTCACAAAGAGCTTCGAGCCGCCCGGCGATTTCGGCGTTCGCGATGTGGCGGCAATTCCAGGTGAGAAGAAAGTCCATTCCTTGAGCCGTCGCGATCGCCACATGGAACGCGTCTTCAATGGCTTTTTCCGGTATCAGTCCTCGCGCTACGAACTCGCGAGCCAACTCCTTGGCCTCATCGGTCGTTTCCAGCACGGGTACTCCAGCCAATTCTGCCAGGCGCTTGACTGCCGCTTTCTCGTCTCCCTTTGCCGCTTCCTGCAAGACCAGATCCGAAACGAACACTTCAAACCGGTTCTTATGTTGGATCCACCATTCGCCAGTCAATTCCTGGTGCGCCGCAACCACCAGATCCCGGCTGGGGCTTGACGTTAGATAACTCACGATAGTCGTCTCCAGG
>JAENWC010000361.1 GCA_016650235.1 Terriglobia bacterium | reverse complement strand
TCCATGACCATGTAGTCGACGTCGCCTTCCCTGGAAATGTCGTGCACGGTGATGATATTGGGGTGGTTCAGCGCGCTGGCCGCCTTGGCTTCCTGCACGAAGCGGCGTTTGCGTTCGGCGTCCCCCATGCGTTCGGCGCGCAGCACCTTGATGGCCACGAAACGGTCGAGGTGCGTATCGCGAGCCTTGTAGACGACCCCCATGCCGCCTTCACCCAGTTGCTCGAGAATGTCGAAGTGGCCGAGCCGCGTTCCAGTCATGTGGGCGATCTCAGCTAGTATACAGCAGCGGAAAGAAGGAGAAGGAGTGGTGGGCCCGCCCAGACTCGAACTGGAGACCTCTACCGTGTCAAGGTAGCGCTCTAACCAACTGAGCTACGGGCCCTCGCAGGGGCGCGAACTCCTGATTTTAACATACGGCCAGCGGGGATGGTCTTGCCTGTGCCAACATGGTGGCCGGGGTTCTCCAAGCGATGCTGCGATCACTTTGGGCACGGCTCAAAACCGCGGTCACGGGCCGAATGCGCCAGACCGTCACGCGCAGCGGGGTGGCTTTCAGCTTCCTCATCTCACTGGTGGGCGCGGTAGCTTTTCTTTCCGCCAACAACCTCCTGTTTCTCCTGCTGTCCGCTTTGCTCGCCGTGCTCTTCATCTCGGGATTCCTGAGCCGGCTTTCCCTCTCCGGCCTGGAACTGGACGTGGTCCTTCCGGAACACGTTGCGGCGCGCCGGCCCATCGCCTCGGCGCTACATCTCAAGAATGAGAAGGGTTGGGTGCCCTCCTTTTCCATACAGATCCTCGGCGCCCGTGGCAGCGTCTACTCCAAGCCCATCTACTTCCCCGCGCTGCCCGGCGCGTCCACGATGGAGGAGACTGTTTCAGTAATGTTCCAGCGCCGCGGTGTGCACAACGAGAACAGCTTCCATCTGCGGTCCCGCTTTCCTTTCGGGTTTGCCGAACGCACCGTGCATGTCACGATGCGCAAAGAGGTGCTCGTCTACCCCTGTCTTGATCCTCAGCCCGGCTTCGATGCCATACTCGCGCAGCTCGAAGGAGAAATCGATGCCTACGCGCGCGGCGCGGGCCATGACTTCTACCGCATCCGTCCGTATGAATATGGCGAAAGCGCGCGGCATCTGGACTGGAAGGCCACCGCGCACACCTCCCAGTTGCAGGTGCGCGAGTTCGCGCGGGAGCAGGAGCCGCTTGTCGAGATCTATCTTGATCTCGATGTCCCGCCCGCGGCCGGCGCCTGGTTTGAAACCGCCGTGGATTGCTGCGCGTTTCTCTGCTGGCAGGTGAACCGGCGCGGCGCGCGGCTGCGGTTCCGAACCCAGGGCTGGGATCTGGAGGTGCCTTCCCAGGGCAGCATCTATACTATTCTGAAGTATCTGGCGTTAGTGGAACCGAGACACTACCAGAACGCTTCAGGACCAGGACGACATGACAGCTTACAAGTGGTTTTCAGCGCGAACGCGCCGCGCATGGTGGAGGCCGGCTGGAACGGCGATCACGTATTTGGCATGCACGCTTTTGCCGCTGGCGGCGCAGCAGACACCTCCGCCGGCCCCGCCGGACACGGTGCTGGAACCGGTCCGTAGCTCTATTACCGTAGTCGAAAAGGTCACCGCCGAAGCGCCCGCTTCCATCGTCGTGCTGCAGTCTTTGCAGTTGCAGCAGATCCCCGGGGTGAACCTGGATGACCGCCTTCGCATGGTTCCCGGCTTCAGCCTTTTCCGGCGCAGCTCCAGCCTGGTGGCGCATCCGACTACGCAGGGTCTGTCCCTACGCGGGCTTGGCTCCACCGGCGCAAGCCGCACGCTGGTTCTCTGGGACGGGATTCCGGCCAACGATCCCTTCGGCGGCTGGGTCTATTGGACGCGGCTGGCCCCGGAACAGATCGACAGCGTCGAGGTTTCGCGCGGCGCCTCCACCAGCATCTTTGGCGATCGCGCCATGGGCGGGGTCATCTCGCTGTTTTCGCGGCCCGCCGAAAGCGGCCGGCTGTTTGGCAGCTACGAGTACGGAAACCGCGCCACGCACGCCGGATCGCTCGGGTACGCTCACATATGGCCCACCAGAGGCCCTAAGATCGCGCTCTCCGGGCAGGGCCGCGCCTTCACCACCAACGGCTACTACATCATTCCGGAGGTAAACCGCGGCTCGGTGGATCGCGAAGCCGGAATTCGTTTCGCGGCCGGCGATGCGCGTCTGGATCTGCTCGGTTTGCAGAATCGCCTGTTCCTCAAGTTCGACCTGCTGGCCGAGGACCGTGAGAACGGCACACAGTTGCAGCGCAACTCCACTCAAATCGGCAACATCGCGGCGCACTACTTTCATGAACGCCAGCGCGATGGCATCTCGGTTCTCGCCTATCACACGCGCCTCGAATTTCACAGCAGCTTCTCCACCATCACCAACAATCGCAACACCGAGCGGCCCAGCTTCAACCAGCGCGTGCCGGCCGAGGGCACCGGCGCCGCCGGTTTCTGGAAGCACACCGCCAGCGCCTGGAACTCCATGTTTGGCGCGGACCTAAACCGCGTGGAAGGCTATAGCATCGATTCCCTGTTTCCGCCTGGCCAACGCGCCGGCGGCGGCTCGCAACTACAACACGGCTACTTCACGCAATGGAATGCCAAGACGGGACCCGTGCAACTGTTCGCCGGGGGACGGTATCAAGTTACAGGCCAGGACAGCCACTTCTTTTCCCCCAGCGCCGGGGCCACGGCCGCGAAGGGGCGATGGCGCGCGCGCGGCTCGCTCTACCGCAGCTTCCGCGCCCCTACACTCAATGAGCTCTTCCGTGAGTTCCGCGCCGGGACCGCTGTTACGCGCGCCAATGATCAACTCAAGCCGGAAAGCGTTTTCGGAATCGAAGCAGGGCTCGATTACTCGCTCGAATCCGGCCGCCTGAGCGTTACCGGCTTCCGCAGCTCGCTCAAGGACCTCATCACCAACGTCACTCTTTCCTCGACGCCCGCGCTCGTCGTGCGCCAACGCCAGAATGCCGCCGAGGCTCTCGCGCAAGGCGTTGAGGCCGAGTTCCGCTACCGCTGGCGCAACTGGCAGTCCGAGCTTGGGTACATGTTCGTCGAGTCCCGCTTTTCCACCGGACCCCGGACGCCGCAGGTGCCCAAACATCAAGGCTCGGCGCAGTTCACCTGGACAAAGAACAGGACGCTCGTTTCGTTTGGAGCGCGCAGTTCCGCCCTGCAGTTTGAAGATGACCTCAACCGTTTCCTGCTGCCCGGCTATGCCACTTTCCACATCTCAGCCCAGCATCGCCTGCATTCTCACCTGTCCGTGATTGCCGCGTTTGAAAATCTATTCGACCGCGAATACTGGGTGGGCTTCTCGACCATTCCCGCCATCGGAGCCCCACGCCTGTGGCGCGCCGGACTGCGCTGGGATGGCCGGCTCTGGTAATCCTCGCCGCGCGCTCATTCAAACCACACAGGGTTGCTCATTGCTCCGCTGCCGGCCACGTCCCATAGCTCCACTCGCGCCCATCTGGCTCGTTCTGTCTCCACCTCCCAGGTGAACGCAGTATCGCCGAAGGCGCGCGTGTTGTGCAGCGGGATCACGCGTTTCGTTACGTTTGCGCCATCGCCCCAAACCACCACTGCGTAGGCCAGCGGCATGGTCCATTGCGCCTGCGCGTCAACCTGTAGCAGCTTGCTCCCCTTGCGCGCGATGTCCGCCCGCGGCAGCAAGACTTCGCCGGTGGAGGTGAAGTAGCCGCCTTTGCGCAATGCGGTGAGCACTTGTCCGTAATCGTCAAACTTTGGCAATTGCGCAAGCTGGACGTAGGACACGTTCATGTGCGCATACAACTCGTGCGTGTGATCGAGCTGGAACAGGTCCGTTTCCGGAAGCAGCAGCTTCCGCAATCCCCACTGGCTCATGTCGTCGAGCAGATCGAGCGCGCGCAGCCCTTGCCGCAGCGTGGATAGATCCGATGGCATCTGCTTCCATCCCGCGCCAAAGAAACTGGGATCGCGAAAGAACTCCGTGTCCTTCACTTTGTCCGGATACCCCATGGAACCCTTGGTGCGCGGATGCGTCTGGTAGACCATTCCGTTTTCCGCGCGCACCATCTTGAGCAACTCCGCCGCATCGCGCGTGCGATAGACCGTGCCCAGTTCCGGATGACGGCTGGTGAACGGCTCGGACTCCTGCCGGCTCATGATCCAATGGACGGGCTTCGGAAACGACACCGCCCAATGGCCGCCGTAGTGGACATTGGCCTCCTCGCCCGGAATCAGCAGAAACCGCGCGCCGGACTGCGCGCGGCAGGCACGATAGAACGCGGCCAATTCCTTCAGCCGCACCTCGCCCTTGTCGGCCGGGTGACCGTCTCCGTGGAAATCCATGATCATCGCCGCGTCGATGCCCATGGCCTCGAGCACCGGTTTGAACGGCGGCGTCCAGTCAAATCCTTTCTCCATGGCCTGTACCGTATAGGCAACGTGCCAGTGCGATGCGAGCGTCTTGTAACCGGGCACACCGGGATAACGGTCGCGACTGGTGTAACGCAGAACCTCCTCCAGCACCTGTTGCGGGGCGGCATCGCTGATTTGCAGGAACAGGCTCATCCGCTGTACGCTTCCGGGCGGGGCGTTCATCCAGGGATAAAAGTTGGAATTGTCATCCGGGAGCTGGCGTATGCCGATGCCGACCTGCCCGCGCCAGGCGCGGCTCCACAGGTAGCCCATGTTGGAGGTGAAGTCGCGCGCGAAGAAGTATTGATGCGGGGCCGGGAACACGGCAACGCTTCCCTGCGTGGTTCGCGCGGCGGCGGTGCGGTAGCGCACCGAGTGCGGTTGGCGCTCGGGACCTGTGGCTTGGACAGTCCGCAAGCGCCCATCCGTATCAAAGAAGCTCACGCGGGAATCCATGTTGTTGCCGGCGCGCCGGTCCGTTTCTGAAGCGAACTGAATGCCGGCGTCGTAGTAATAGGCGGTATCCGGCTCGCTGGTAGCAACC
>JAENWC010000360.1 GCA_016650235.1 Terriglobia bacterium | reverse complement strand
GCCGCATCAGCGTCGATAGAATCAGTCCTGCGCACTTTTCTTCTTGTCCTTTGTCTTGTCCGGCTGGCCGGCATACAAACAGCCGGCGCCGGCTCGGTGTATCGCCGGCGCCCTTCGCAGCATAAGGTCCGGTCACCGAAATCAGGTCAATGGCGGGCGCCGTGCGCGGATGCCGCCGGTCGTTGAAGCGGGATTCGGTCGGTAGCCTGGGCGTCTCGATAAGCGACGAGCCGTCCTTGACGAACGCGACCGCGATGTCGTGCGGGCCCGCCTTCACGGGAATGCGCGTTCTTAGAGGCTTTTCATTCAGCACTTGATCGCCGATGATCGCTCGGGAGATCTCGAAGATGTGGACCGGCTCCCGGTCGAGCAGCAGCAACATCTCGTGCGTGCGCGCGTCGCGCAACCCGCTGACCACTCCTGCCAGATCGCGAGCGAGCGAGATCTGGATCTCGTACTCGCCGTCCTCGGCAAAAGTAAACGATGTCGACACGCCTCCGCGCGTACCAAGGGGCAGCCCGGGCACGTGGCCTTCCTGGGTGAGATCCGCAGGCAGGCTGATGATGTCGTTCCGCGGAGAGGATTGCGTGCTCCCAACCGCCAGGCGGCTTATCTTCTGGGCGGCTGAGACGTACCGGTTCAGAAGCGTCGCCGGCAGATCGCCCAGGTTCACGTTGTCGAAGCCATGACCGCTCTCATCGGCCGGCAGAAGCGAAGCGGCGTCGATGTCGAGCGCGAGCAGGTCTCGGATCGCGTTCTGATACTCGGTTCGATTCAGCCGTCGCAGCGTCTCGGTGCGGCCGGGATTCGGCTTTGCCGTCCACGCCCCATCGAGCGATGCTTCGAGCCATCTCATGATCGCGAGCCGATCGGCGCTGGAAGGCTGCGGCATGTTGGGAGGCGGCATGAGGCCCGTGCGCAGCTTGCTCACCACCTTCTCCCATAGCTCGGGATGCGCGCCAGGTTTGGACAGGTCAGCCTGGACCAGGCTCAGGCCGCCAATCTTCAACTGTTCGCTATGGCACGTCGCGCAATAGCGATCCAGGAATTGACGATTACTCTGCTGCGCATGCATCTGCGCAGAAAGTAAAAGCGTTGCTGCTAGTCCTGCAATGCCTATTTTCAGGGTTCCAGGGAACGACACCAGATCCGTCATCTGGGCTCCATTCTACTACGTACCTCCAGTGAGCGCTGGATGGGCTCGTGATAGTCAGGCGCACCTGCTGAGCGCCTGCGAAATATACTGCGCCGATGGCAGTGCGAGGATCGTTGCTGAGCCCTCTAATCGACCTATTGGTCGTGGCGGGGCGATTGGAACGCCCGACCCCCTGCGCCCTAGGCGGTTTCCGGCCTCCTCGGAAAGCACCTTGTTTTCAGTATCTTGCGTTTCAAGCAGATACGGGCAGGCGGTTGAAGTCGGTTGACCTTTATTGAACCCGGAGGCTTTCGACAGCTACAAAATCATCTACACCCTGCTTCGCTCCGTAGCGAATTCGAACAGCAGACCAGCAACGATCAGCGCCAAGAGAATCGCGCGCGGAATCAGGCTGTCACCCCACCCACCCGTTCTTGGAAAGCATCTGAATGGATACGAGCCGTCCGTCGCCGGCCAAAGTCCAACGGTAGAGCTGGCCTCCATCCGTAAGCCCGATGAGTTGGCGTCCGTCGAGACTAAAGGAAAAATATTCGATCCGGCCATTGCCCGGATGCCGGCTCCAAAGACACACTTCCCGTTCCACGTCCCAAAGACTGACACCGCTAACGCCGTCACAAACAATGTACTGGCCGTCCGGGCTAAAGGACATTTCCTCGTTTAGGCTCCCCACTTCCAATGTACGAACCAACTCCCCAGTTGCGCAGCTCCACATTCGAATGAGGACGCCTCCGCCCATCGCGAAGTATCGTCCGTTAGGGCTAAAGGCCATTGAGGAAAGCGGTCCGACGCCCTCGAACATACGAACCAATTCTCCAGACCGGATGTCGACCAAATAGACGGTGTCATTCATGCTCACCGCCAGTCGCCGACTGTCGGGACTGAAGGCAGCTGCCTCAACCTTGCTGAACTCTTTTTCCGCCCAGGGCAACGGCTCCCCAGTATTTCTGTCTCGCAGTGAAATTCCCCCGAATTCGCCTACGAATCCGACCAACTCGCCATCGGGGCTCACCACCAGCGAAGACGCGTAATCGCCGGATCCGCCCACGTCGATGAGGATGGGAGACAGCGACTCTCCCCAATAAAGAGAAGTGCCAGCCCCGTCGCCCTCCACCCAGCCATATAGAACGTAGCGACCGTCCCCGCTGTAAGCTACGAGCAATTCGAGGGTAAAAGGTGTTACTAGATTAGGCGAGCGACGGAACGTCTTCACCAGTCTCCCGGTTTCCGCGTCGATAATCCGAACCACGTTGTCGAAGCTGATCGTAATGATCTGCCCATCTCTGGTCAGATGTGCGTGCACTGTAAGGCGCTCTACCTTTTTGACCCAGCGCCGGTGCTCGATTTGATCCTGCGCCACTGCCAACGTCATCAGCAGGATAAAGCACAGCGCGATCACGCCAATCACAGCCCAGGAGGTGTCCGCGCATTAGTACGAAAACACCTGCCAACAGTACGAAAATCGCGACTCGACGTGCGTTCCGCATATTCTGTCAGAAGATCATACCGTTAAAACTAGTGAATGTCCGCCGCTTCTGTGACACTTGCGGACGTGTCACAATTCTGGGACCCTGAAGCAATCGGATTATGAACATCCGCATCAGCAAGGAAAGCAGCGTACCTCTGCGGCAGCAGATCGCCGCGCAGATCGAGTACCAGATCGCCACCGGACAACTGGACAACTCTTCCTATCCGTGTTGTTCCGCGGCCCAACTCAGAACAGGTGCAAGTTGTAACTGTAACTGAATACTTGACCAGAGCGCTCGTATCAAAAAAGTATCCAACCAATCAAAGGTCCTCGCGCTCCGCAATGACATCTGAAACCATGGAACCGGGGATCTTCGACAAAGCGCGTCGCACCTCTTCGATGGTGGGTCTGTGCGCCATCGTGGCAACTTCCGCGCTGGCGCGCTCAACCAGTTCCCGGTCTCGCACTGCACGTCCCGGCCTTTGGCTGATCAGTAGTGTGACCCGTTCGGACTCCGGCAAGTCGATGGGCGTCAATGGCCGGAGGACTCCGTTTTCGTACACGGCTTCCACGCGCAGACTCATACTGAGGCCCATTTTACGTCAGATCGCCGCACCCGGGCCGGGGTGATCATCCTGGTCACGGTACCACTTGGCAAACCGCCGTCCAGCAGTCGCGCCCGCTGCGTCAGCGGTGCGGCAGCCCCCGAGTGACTCGTACCAGGCATCCGGAGCATCACCAACCACACTCCGGTTTCGATCACCAGGATCGGAATCAGGATTTAGATTGCTATTCTCATGGATTGAGATTACGCAGAGACCTGCGATGGCTCCAGATGCTGGGGGACAGTTCGTGAGGTGTCACAAGCGTGGGCTGTGACACTCAGCAAACCATCACAAAGGAACCTGGGCGCTGCCTTTAGATGTGATAGCATCCTGGTGTGCCCGGCCGAGGATGCCCTACACGCAATGGGTTAGGCAGGGTCGCTTGCGGCTCTGCCCGGTTCAAATCCGAAAAACGGCGTCCTCACTCGGGCACATTTGAATCGGACGAAACGAGAGAGGTGATCGCGCCGCTTCTTTCCGGTGATGCCCTACACGCACGCTCTTCACTGAGCACTTGAATGGTAATCAAGCAAATGGCGTCGCTACTCGGGAGCTTCGTGATCATCTCTCTGGTTTCGTCCAACCGTTGGAGCCATGGCCACCACACAACCGGTACCCACGATACCTCAAGAGCAACGCGGCCCCGCGGAGAGGCTGCTCGAATTGGTTCTCAGTTCCGGCGCTCACCTGTGGCACAGCCGGGTCGGCTACGAACGTGACGGGAAGTGGTTCCCGGAGCGGGGAAAGCCCGGGCGGGAAGGACGGCCTCGTCTCCAGCCTGGCCTGTTCGAGCCGGCCGCGACCGAACTCTATCGGAATCTCCTCCAGATTTATGTCCTCAATGCCGACCTGATGGCTCATTTCGCGTCCTACGTGCTCAAGGAGACGGAGTGGCGCGACTTGAAGGTAGCTTGCGCGGCGCTGATGCTCGTACAGCCACTGGCTGGACAGCCGGTGCGGAACAGCCGCGGCGAAGTCGAGTTTTGCGAGGACGACTACCGTTCCATCGGCGAGGCCATGCTTCTGTACTACGAGCAGGGTTCGAAACGGATGATGACTCCCAAGGCAGTGCTCCGAGTCGCACAATTACTGGAGCTACCAACCATCGCCGATCTCAACCGCAATCTGTTGGGCAATCTCGCATCCAAACAGCCGCAGCTCGGCCGTTGGAAGAGCGCGGCATGTCAGTGGCTCAGCATCCGGGAGCAGAACCCGGCTCTGCTGAAGGGGCTGGTTTCCGCCGGCTTCAAAGAGACGATCAAGAGTATCGCCCGCAAGGCTGGATACAAACCCGAATCCCAACGCTTCTTCGAAGTTCTCGGTTGGCCGCAAAAGCAGAGCACCGCCGGCCACAGGACAGTTGGGCTTGGAAGTCTGAAGTTGGTGAAGCAAGAGCGATTCGATGGCCTTTCCGAGGCGGCCATTTGCGAGCGCATTGTCCAGGAGCGGCTCAAGTTCAATGAAGTTGTAGGGAGGCTTCCCAAGGAGATCGGCCTCACGCCGGCGATTATGGCGGCGTTGCTCCCGTCGGTTTCTGACCGGGACCTTCGGCGGTTGACGCCGACGTTAGAGGCGTTGGGGCTCCTCTCCGACTCCGAAATACACAAGAGATGGGAAGCGGCAATCCAGACTGCTACGGACCAGCGGGCGCTCAATATCGCTAAGAACGTCAAGAGCAAAGCTCTTAGGGACAAATTGGAGGCGGCAGCCGACGTGGCAGTGCAAAAGGCCGTAGCACAGGCCACCGAGGACGAGGACATTCGTGTAATGTTTCTCGTCGACAAGTCTGGCTCAATGGAGTATGCCATCGAACAATCCAAGGAGGCGCTATCAAGGATTCTGGCCGGGTTTGCCCCGGAGAAGCTGTATGTGACAAGTTTCGACACGACGGGGACGGTTCTGCGTCTTAAGGCACCCACACGGGCTGCGGTGCAACAGGCTCTCGGTCGCATCTCGGCTGGCGGAGGCACAATACATTCGGCGGGGGTCCGCGCGCTGCATCAGTCGGGCGTTCGGATTCCCTCGGAGGCGAAACTAATTGTGATCGTCGCAGGTGACGAGGATGGCGAAGACGGCCGTGAGTTCGCGGACTCCCTTACCGAGTGCAGATACCGAGTGGCCGCCATGGCGCTGATCGTTTGCGTTTCATTGCAGCCCCATGTGCCCCCCAGGCGCTCTTTGTTTCAGAGCATATTTGGCTCTGCGCAGCAGCCTTTCGTGCAAAGGCGGGGATCGACGGTCCGCGACTGTGCCACCGCTCTCCGAGTCCCGTTTGCCGAGGTCTCAGTCGATCAGTTTGAAGATCCGTATCAGGTCCCCCGGGTGCTGAAGACTATCCTGGAAGCTCCAGCAATGGCAGGGGCTATCCGCGTGGCATGGGTCGACAAGGTCATGCAAACGCCGCTTCTTCAAAAGCCTTTCTAATGGTCGACTACAGGAAATACTTAGGAAAGAAGGAGCGCATCATTTTGCCCTTTTTTAGCGGATCGTGCGTAGAGGGACGCGATGGTTCCTTTCGACTAGGCGGCAGCGTGGAACCCGGATTTCATCTTTTCGAGATCCGCGGGCGCGTCGCGCATCCCGTCGAAAGGGTCGAGGTGCCAGACCTCGCGGCGTTAAATAAGGTTCGCGGCCATTTGTGTGGCAGCATGATCGTGCTTGAGAGTGCGATGACCGAGTTGCTCCATTTCCCGCCCGATGGTGAACTGCCTCGTTTTTCCCCAGTGGTCGCCCGCCGCTGGTACTCTGGGGATCTGCTTTTCGACTCACTGGACCTTGAAGGCAATGCGGAAGAGGCGGTGCGCCGCAGATTTGAGGATCGGGGAAACCTCGCCGGCGTAACTGGGATACCCGCGACTCTCCGAGCGTCGTTTGGCTATAGCGTAGTTGCTCGCGAAAGTGAACGACTAGGCATTCCTTTTCTGCCAATCGAAGTCCGCCGCTGGATTCTTCAGGTCTCGGAAGAAGGAGTCGAGCGTGCGGCAGCGTGCCTGCAAGAACTGCGGAGACATCGCGAGGTGTATCGGCGCTCCAGCAGTCCGCGAGTCCCCACTTCGTCGGCGCGGGGGAGCCGCCCTCACGATCGTGTCGAGGCCTCGCTCCGTGGAACTGGCGCACGGCTTTGCGACCTGCGTTCTCTGGCGGGTGACCTTTTGGAAGTGCGGTACGAGTTCTTAGGTTCACGCTTTGCGGCTCTCGTCCGGGAGGGAAATCTGCAAGTCGTCGATGCGGGTATCTGCCTTGACGGATCGGATAGTGCCTTGACCCTCGACAGCTTGCCGGGAACAATCCGCGAAGCAATGGAATCCGATCAGCTTGTCGTAACGTGGCATGAAGGGTAGAACAGATTCTGTGCGTGAGGTGTGCTATATCGTGAGTGCCGATGGGAACATCCTCTGGCGTGATGACGGAACAACGCATGCGATTGCTGATTCCCGAGCTCGGTGGGAGGCTATGTGGAATTGCCGAGCTGAGCTGGCCGAGATTGCGCACACTCACCCAGCGGGCCCGTTGGCTTTTTCCAATGAAGATGAGACGACCATGCAAGCCATTTGGGCGGCGCTCGGGCGAGACGTGATCTTTTCTGTCGTAACCCCAACCGCAATGATTCGGACCTCTGCGCGCGGCGGCGTCGAGCATGTGAAGGACGAGCCCGGCTGGGTAAGAGCAATTCGTTCGGCTTCGGAATTGAGCGGTGGCGTGTTTCAATAGGCGACCATAAGGAGGGAAGGATCATGGCTATACTGAACATCACTTACCAGGGAGTGAGTGTGGATTATTCGCGAGATCTCGACGAAAACCTGAGCGACGCCGACATTAGGCGCATCGCTATTGAAGTAATCCGCGCCGGCGAGGTTCCAAGCCTCAACCTTCAAGAAGTTGGCGACCGCGCGTTTATGTACTTTGTCGTGGACCGCTTCGACACACCCGAAGGTG
This sequence comes from Terriglobia bacterium, assembly GCA_016650235.1. Lineage (GTDB taxonomy): Bacteria > Acidobacteriota > Terriglobia > Bryobacterales > Bryobacteraceae > VFZE01. The sequence continues at coordinate 3,439 of JAENWC010000360.1, read as the reverse complement.
GAAAGCGGCTCTACTTGCGTCCCAAAGTTCCGTTTGGAGTAATCTGAGTGCGGGTTGTCTTTGGCGGCGCTGGGGCCCTCGGATCGACTGCGATCTGGTTTTGCCGCAATCTCGACGTGGAGATTGCGGTCGTCGATTTTGACCGGGTCGAGTCCAAGAATACCCTCGCCCAGGCGTTTACTCGGCAAGCTATCGGAAAGAACAAAGCGGAAGCTCTCAAGCTGTTGCTCAGGAGCTACTTCGGAAAAAACATCAATGCCTTCGGCGTAAGGCTTGTGGAAGACAACGTCGAAGCCCTTTGCAAATCCGCTGATCTTCTGGTGGACGCGTTCGATAATGCTGTTGGCCGCCGCCTTCTTTCCTCATTCGCTAGATCGCTAAACATTCCTCTTGTTCATGCCGCTATGAGCGCGGATAGTACCTTTGGGATCATACGGTGGGACGAGCTGTTCGAGGCCGACGAAGAAGAACGCGAGGCTCAAGCAACCTGCGAAGGCGGCGATCACCTTCCGTTCATCGGCGTCCTCGGGGCTACTTTGTCTCGAGTCATTCAGGACTTTGTAACTAGCGGCACCAAACGCAACGTGATGGTAGACCTCCGCTCGGTTCGTGAGCACTGAGTTCACTCGGCCTCCGGACGTGTCACAATTCTAAGAACGTCCCCATCGATCGAGTCGGTCGTGGAAATCCGCATCAAGGAAAGCTCCGTCCCGTTGCGGCAGTAGATCGCCGCGCAGATCGAGTACCAGATCGCCACCGGGAAACTGAAGCCAGGCGACCCGCAGGCTGCGCTACGCCCCGACATTGCTAGCCTACCAAAGGAGGCCCCCCGGCTCTGCCGGGGTGGCCATGTTGTGAGCCGCTAAGCTCCTCGGCTCTGCGGGGAAGCGGCAGAAGTGTTGCGGTTGCCGGATCGCGCATCATCCATGCCCGGGCTCCGGTGTTTGTTTTGCACGATCGCGACCAGGCCCCTGGAGGGGCCAGCAATCGTAAAGCCTCCGGCTCTGCCGGAGGATATTTACTGTTCTGGCTCATTGTCGTCGGCCAGCGACGACTTCCGAGACCTCACACTAGATTGATTATACCTTGCTACCGGCGCACAGCAAGGAACACGGTGGAGGGACTGCGGACGGTTCCGATTTCGGCGACAATGGCGTGGTCGCCATCGGCGAGATCGGGGATCGTCAGATTGAATTGGTAGAGGCCCGGGGAGACCAGGTTGCCTTTGCCGAGAAGGGCGGCATCGCGGCCGCCGATGGTGATGCGCGGCGCGACGATCAGCTCCGGAGCGCCAAGAAAAATCTGGTCGCTGGGGGCGGGCGGGGTGGTGCGGCCGAAGCCGGTGGCGAAGAACTGGACAATTTCGCCGGGACGGGCGGGCCGGACGGGGCGCGGATCGACGCCGGGTTTGCCGACCAGGGTGCCATCGAGGGCGACCGCGGTTACCATGAGGCGGTTGCCTTCCCCGAAAGGAGCGTAGAAGGCCGGGAGGATGTCGCTCTTGCGGATCTGGAACGGCGGGCTGGTTCCGTTGACATTCGTGAGGGTCACTTGAACGTTGCCTATCGTGTCGTCGAGCGGGGCGAGCACATTCACTTGACCGGGGCTGACGAAAAAGACCGCAGGCGTGCGGCCATTGATGCTCACACTGGTTCCATCCAGGGTGGTGGGCAATTGGGTTCCCTGGATGGCTCCGTCCCAGGTGCGGGTGGAACTGGACAGACCGGTGCCATAGATGGCGGTCCAGGTAGTGGGCGCCGAGCCTGGCTGGCCGTTGAAGGCCTCCGAGATGCCGGTGATTTCGGGAGGATGAGGAACTTTCAGCACGAGCGCGTCGAGGTCTCCGGCGGGAGTCTGCAAGAGAGATGCGCCGTCCTTGGAGGCGGACAGGTAGGCCGCGTTGCCATCGACTGCAACCGCCCAGGGATACTCGCGATCCGGCGTCTCCAGGCGGATGGCGCCGGTGTCGGCGCCATCGGGATCGTATCTTTGCAGCAGAGTGTCCCTGCCGACGATCACCGCTACGTAAACCCAGCGCGCTGTGGCGCCGATACCATAGGCCAGATCCTCGTCCGAGCTGCCTAGGCGCTTTGTCCACTGCTCGTTGCCGTTGAAGTCATACTTGCGCGCCCAGCCGTCGCGCAGGCCACCCAGGTGCGTCTGGCCGGGAAATGGGCTGCCGGCGCTTCCGGCAATGTAAACGCCGGAACTGCTGACGGCCACGGCGTAGACAATGTCCTCGGTGGGGCCGGCGCTGATCTGGCGCGTCCACACAACAGTGCCGTTGGCGTCGTACTTGCGGATGAAGCCGTCTGTTTGGTTGGCGGGCTGGGCCAGGTTCCCGCCGGTGGAGCCGGCGACGTAGACGCCGCTGGTATCGGCAGCCACACCGTAGGCGATGTCAGCGTCGCCGGTTCCAAATTGACGGGTCCAGATCTCGGTTCCGGTGGGAGAGTATTTGCGGAGGAAGGCATCGTTGGAATTGAGGTAGGTCTGTCCGGGAAGCGCTTGCTCGACCTTGCCCACAACATAAAAGCCTGTGGCATCGAGCGCCGCGCCCAACGCCTCATCGACCCTGGCGGTGCCGAACTGCCGCGTCCATAGTTCATTGCCGTCGGTGTCATACTTGCGCACGAACGCGTCGGTACCGCCGATGCTGGTTTGGCCGGGAAGTGTCCCGTCGGTTGCGCCGACGACATAGACACCGGTTGCGTCGGCTGCCAGCCCCTTGACGCTGTCTTTCGACGAGGTTCCAAACTGGACGGTCCACTGGGGGTTGCCGGCTGTATCGAGCTTTGTGACAAAGCAGTCGAGTCCTCCGGCGTTTGTAAACCCGGGGAAGGATCCAAAGGTTTCGCCGCCAGTGTAGACGCTGTTGGGTCCGGTGGCAACCGCGTAGGGTTCGTCGACCCTGCCGGTTCCGAATTGACGGGCCCACTCGATCACTTGAGCGGAGCCGGGCGCGATGAGGAGCAGGGACAGGAACATTCGGGAGAAGGTGAGCTGTGACATTTAGACTTATACTCCTTATGGAAAAGTTCTTGCTAGAATGTACACCCAAATGGCGTCCGGGGTAAAGAGGGTAGTCACGTTTTGTTAGGTTCTGAATCGTGACCAAACCGTGGAACACCTGCTTTCGCGGCAGAGCAGGTGAAGAAATCTAAAAACTGAGGTAATCTCACTGGGAAGTACTTGGACGTGACCCGTCTCCAGGTTTGGCGGGACAATTGGGATACCGTAGGTTCCGCATGACACCACTCCTCAATACACCTGTTTAGTTCACTGAGCGGTTTCATCAATTTCGCAGCGTCGGGCCGTCTCTGCTCCTCAGCTTTCCTGCGCCGCGAAACTGATGAAACCTTTATCATTCACAGCACTTGAAAACATTTCTAACCCGCTCATAACACTCAATCTCCACTCCCAATCCTCACCGCCACTT
>JAENWC010000359.1 GCA_016650235.1 Terriglobia bacterium | reverse complement strand
TCGCGACAATGAGCGCGGCCAGTATTCCGGCCAGACCCAGCGCCACAGGCTGTCCCTGGCGAACTCCAAACCAGGAAGCGGCCAGGGCAAAGGGAATCAGGGCGAGGGCGGACATGTGCGGTCCTTCGCCGTAAATAAAGAGGGCGCCAAGGCGCACAGGCATGTGACGGAAGGCGGCGTAATCGTCGCGGAATTGCGCGATGAAGAAAAAGATGGGGGAGGAAAGGGTTGTGACGGCGGCCGCGATCCAGGACCAAAAACGCGACCCGCTGCCGATTCTCACCATCCAATAAAGGCCAACGACGCCGGTGCAGTACAACAAGGCGATGTAGAGATGATAGGCGCGGGCCGTGGAAACGTTCAGCAGGAGGCTGAGACCGGCTGTGCCGTAGCGGAGTCCCGGCGGATAGATATTGTTGAACCGCGTGCCGCAATACCAGTCCGGCTGCCAGGAAGGGAGCGGCCAGTGCGCGGCCAGGAAGCGGGCGTCGGCGATGAAGATACTCTCAATCGAGTGCCATTGATCCAGGTATTCGATCCGGAACAAGGGCCAGATGAGCGCGCCGGTGAGGGCAAACAGCAATACAGAATCGAGCAGAAACTGAAAGGCCAGGCGGCGGCCGGGGGAATAGGAATCAGACATGCTCAGATGGGCGGTCTCGTGGCGGCGCTTGAGTAGCGGCGGCTCAGGCTCTGGAATTGCCGCTGGCGCCACAGGCGGCGCCGGTGCAGAACATAGCGGCAAAGCAACCAGAGAATTGAAAGTCCGTACCGGCTGCTCTGAAGGAAAGAGGCCGATGAGGCTTGCGGAAAATAGCGGGTGGGAACGGGCACCTCGTCGAAGCGTGCGCCGATTTCGACAAACTGGGCCATGATCTCCTGATCGAAAATAAAGTTGTCGGAATTGATCTCAATCTGCACTGCTTCCAGGATTTCGCGGGTGTAGGCGCGATAGCCGGTGTGGTATTCGGCGAGCTTGAGCCCGAATACGAAGTTCTCCAGACCGGTCAGGAACCGGTTGGAGATGTACTTCCACCACGGCATGCCCTGGCTCATCGGATGACCTCCGAGAAGCCGCGACCCCAGGACGACATCGGCTTTCCCGGAAAGGATCGGCCCGATCACCTGCGGCAAAAGTGTCGGGTCGTACTGATAATCGGGGTGGACCATCACTACCACATCCGCGCCGGCCCGCAAGGCTTCGCGGTAGCAGGTTTTTTGGTTGGCGCCGTAGCCGTAGTTGCCATTGTGGACGAACAGCTCCAAGCCCAGTTCGCGGGCAATACGCGCGGTTTCATCCGAACTGCCGTCGTCCACCACAATGACCAGGTCGACGACATCGTGGGGCAGTTCGGCGTAGGTCATGCGCAAGGTCTTGGCGGCGTTGTAGGCCGGCATCACCACAACTACTTTTCGTTTATGGTTCATTCCGTGGCATCACCGTCACTACGAACTGGTAGGCAAACAGGGTGCGCCAGACCCGGGCCATGTCATAGCATAACCGTTCGGCCACGCGCACGGCCAGCGAGGATTCATGGCCCGGGTAGGCCAGGCCGACGGGGATGCCCGTCGCCAGCACTTGCTGGAGCCCGAAGCCGGCACCGGAAAAAAGCGCCTGCCATCCTTCCCAGGTGTAGAACCGGAGATGCGTGCGGTCGAACAATCCCTTGTCCTCCTGCGGAAAGCGGCCGGAAAGAACGGTCAGGCGGAAGTAGAGATTCCCGCTATTGGGCAGGCTGGCCACCAGCACGCCGTTCCGGGCCAACAGCGCGCGAAGCTGCCGAAGCAGCAAATCCGGCCGGCGCAGGTGCTCGAGAATATCGGCGCAAATGATCACGTCGAATGGTCCATCGAGTGTCGGGAGGCCTTGCTCCAGATCCGCTTCGATGAGACGAACCTCTTTGGGGAAATCGGGGCCGGTTCCGCCGTTTCGTTCAATGCCAGTCACTTGGTAGCCGCGCGAAGCAAGGATGCCCGCAAGATAGCCGCCCGCGCACCCCACATCCAAAACGCGGCGCCCGTTGCCCGGTTGCGGAAGTTGGGCCAGCACCGCGGAATGGCTGCTGTATCGGCTTTCCTTGAAAGTGTAAACCAACAGTCAATTGTACCGGACCCGGCGCGATGGTAGAATAACAAAGGATTGCCCTAATTGGGACGTCGTCTAACGGTAAGACTGCGGCCTCTGGAGCCGCGTATCGGGGTTCGAATCCCTGCGTCCCAGCCACACCCAGTTGGCTCTACGATAAAGATGGGGGCAAAGCCTAGACTAGCCGCACTACTGTACGGCTGTTGGCGACTCCCACATCTGGACGGATGCCGAAACAATAGGCTCGTCGTGGATTACACGAAGGCGAGAGGGTTGGCGTATGCCTCAACGGGCCGAACCGGAGTCCATCCCATATGTTTGAAGATCAGCAACGCCATCCGCCAGTCCGCAGGGAGCAATTCGAGCATTTCTTCACGACGGTAGAGTTCGATCACCGCACAACCCCGGCTGAGGCGCGAAAAGAGGCTGCTGATGGCACTCGGGGTGATTATAGGGCCGACCCCGGTGATGCCGATCGCATACTGAAGCTGCCGATGGCCACTTCATCCTGATCGGCCCACTCGCCGCGGGAGGCTGCCCCTCCACTGGAAACCACCACTACGCCTGACTCCGTGACATGGTGTCCGTTGGCCACATCCTCGTCGCGGTCATAGCCGATCACGCTCCCGTCGGGGATCTCCACACCCACATCGACGATGGCTCTCCGGATACGGCTGTGGCGTCCGATACGAACGCCGGTGAGGAGAATGGAATCCAGAATCTCGCAGTAGCTGTTTACCCTGACGCCGCTCGACAACACGCATCGCATCACGCGCCCGCCGCTGACGATGCATCCGGAGCTCACAATCGAATCCACGGCCAAGCCCATCCTCCGGCCTTCCTGTGCGAACACAAACTTTGCGGGCGGCTGCTGCGGCAGAAAAGTGCGGACGGGCCAGTTCTTATCGTACAGGTTGAACTCAGGAGTGACCGACACCAGATCCATATTCGCCTCGTAGTAGGCATCCAGAGTTCCGACGTCGCGCCAGTACCGCACGGTCTTGTCATTCATGTCATGGAAATCGTAGGCGAGTACGCGCGCGCGGGGTAACAATCCCGGCAAGACGTCTTTGGCGAAATCGTGGCTCGAGTCGGGCTGTAAGGCGTCCTCGCGCAGGGCTTCCAATAACAATTCCGTGTTGAACCCATACTCGCCCATGGAAGCGCTCACCATTTCATCGTCAAACAGAGAGCGCTTCTCCTCACCCGGCGGCGGCTTCTCTTGAAACCCGACGATACGGTTGCCGGGCCCAATCTCGGCCACGCCGTAATGGTGGGCATTCTCGGGCTTGGTCTGGATGGTGGCAATGGTTACCTCGGCCCGGTGGTGCCTGTGCCAGTCGAGCATCCTTCGGTAGTTCATCTTATAGATGTGGTCGCCGGACACGATGAGGGTATAGTCGGGATGCTCCGCCTCGATGCTCTCGATGTTCTGGTACACCGCATCGGCGGTGCCCAGATACCATCCCTCATGAATGCGTTTCATCGGCGGAATCACTTCCACAAATTCGCCCAGCTCTGGGGAAAAAATGTTCCACCCATCGCGGATGTGGCGCGTCAACTCGAGTGACTTGTACTGGGTCAGAACAAAAATGCGGCGGATATTCGAATTGACACAATTGGAAAGGGTGAAGTCGATCACCCGGTAGGAACCGCCGAACGGCACGGCGGGTTTGGCG
>JAENWC010000358.1 GCA_016650235.1 Terriglobia bacterium | reverse complement strand
GCCTGCCAGTCCCTCCGGGTCGAGAGACTATTGTTTCCCGCCATCCTTCGCCATCTCCTTCCAGGCAGCCTTTGCCACTTCGTCGGCTGCTTTTGCGGAGCGCCGCAGCTCTGATCTTTTGTGCCATCTCCTGTGAGTGCTCTTTGGCGGTGGTTTCAAGCGCCTTGTTGGAGGCGGCAGCCGCTCTACGGGCTGCGTGAGTTCGCTCGTCTAAATTGGCCCACTTTGATCGTCTAATTTGGCCCACCCCTGGACAGCCCCGGATGGCAAACTACCGGGATGATCAGGAGACGAAAAGTGGAACTATTTGAAGAGATCCGGCGCGGATACGCAGCCGGAGAGAACATAAAGAGCCTCGCCAAGAAGCATGGAGTGCATCGGCGGATGGTGCGACAGGCGATCCGGAATGCGGATTCCACCGGATAGGAAAAAGGTGGTCAAGGAGCAAACGAAACTGGGTCCGGTAAAGGACTCGATCAACCGGATGCTGGAGTCCGACAAGGATGCGCCGCGCCAAGCAGAGGCACACCGCCCATCGAGTCTGGACGCGGCTGGGCGAGGAGAACCCGGAGCACCAGATCGGCGAAGCAACCGTGCGGCGCTATGTGAGAGAGCGGCGGCATGAGATGGGGTTGGCTGGCCGCGAGGTATTCGTGCCGCAGAGTTACAACTGGGGTCAGGAAGCGCAGGTGGACTGGTTCGAAGCGACGGTGCGATTGGATGGAGAGCCACGTAAATTGCAGATCTTCGCGATGCGCAGCATGGCTTCCGGAGACGCATTTCATCGTGCCTACACCAACAGCACGCAAAAGGCGTTGCTGGAAGGCACGAATATGCGTTCGCCTACTTCGGCGGTGTGTTCGGCACGTTGCGTTACGACAACATGAAGTCGCTGGTGAAGAAGATACTGCGAGGGCGTCAACGCATCGAGACCGATCGCATCATTGCATTCCGTTCGCACTGGAGCTATCAGAGTGAGTACTGCAATCCGGCGAGCGGCAACGAGAAGGGCGGCGTGGAAGGTGAGCTCGGCTGGTTCCGGCGCAACTGTCTGGTGCCGGTGCCGGAGGCTTCTGATCTGGCAACGTTCAACGAGCAACTGCTAGGGATATGTAAGCGAAGCCGGACTCGAACCATAGAGGGAAAGAGCCAGACCGTAGGAGAGGCCAGAGATTATGAACTGGCCTTTCTAAAGCCGATGGCGGAAGAAGGTTTTCCGATTCAAGAGATCCTCTACCCGCTGAATAGTAGACGGACAGGGACGGGTGAAAGTGAAGACCAACTGGTACTCAGCACCGATGCCGCCGGGCTTCCGAGTGACGGCGGCAGTGGCTCCGTTGAAGGTGACGATCCACCACGACAACCGCTGCGTGGCCGAACACCCGCGTTGTTATGGGCGCGGTCACCAGATTCTTAATCTCGAACATTACCTTGATGTGCTGGAAAGAAAGCCCGGCGCGATGGCGGGTTCCACACCGTTGCTGCAATGGCGGGAAGCGGGACGCTGGCCGGCTTGCATGGACGAGATCTGGCGGCGGTTGGAACAACGCCACGGCAAGAGCAAAGGCACGCGGGAGATGATCACGCTGGTGCGCGTGGGTACGGTGGAAGGATGGAGTCTGATGATCGCCGCCGTCGAACAGGCATTGTCGCTGGGCGTCTCGGATGCGGCGGCAGTGATGCACATTTTGCGGATGCCCGATCCCGAGCAGAGGCGTGTTCATGCGGTGGCGCTGGCCGAGGAACTGGCAGAGTTCGAGCGGCCGCTCCCGGTGATGGACGAGTATGATCTGTTGCTGTCCGGCGCGGCGGGAGGCATCCAGTAATGAAAAATCAAACGCAAGCATTGGAACATGCCAGCGTGCGGCAGTACTGCAAGGCGGTGCGAGTGCCGACGGTTGGCGCGAACTTTGTTGCGCTGGCCGAACAGGCCGTGAAGGAGAATCACGGCCATATTCGTTACTTGGAAGAACTGCTGGCGATGGAATGCGAGGAGCGGAACCGGCGGGCGATCGACAACCGGATCCGGGATGCACAATTGCCAAGAGTGAAGACCCTGGAGGAGTTCGACTTTGCGCAGTCGCCGCAGATTCCCGCGGCGAAGATTCGTGAACTGGCCGATGGCGGCTACATTGATCGCAGTGAACCGGTAGTGCTGATTGGGGAATGCGGCACGGGCAAGAGTCATTTGGCGACAGGACTTTGTGTGGCCGCGTGCAGGCAGAAGCGCCGTGCACGGTTCGTCACCGCGGCGGCGTTGGTGAACGAACTGGTGGAGGCAAAGCAGAACAACCAAGTGCGGCGTTTGATGGCGCGATGGCAGAAGTATGATCTGATCGTGATCGACGAGGTTGGCTACGTGCCGCTGGTTGATGTGGGTGCCGAATTCCTGTTCCAGGTGATCTCAGAGCGGGCCGAGCGGGCGGCGATTATTGTGACGACGAACTTGCCGTTCTCGGAATGGACGACGGTGTTTCCGAATCCGAGACTATGTAAGGCGCTGTTGGACCGGATTACCGACCGGGCCCATATCATCGAGACAGGGATCGAATCGTACCGCTTCCGGCGGACGATGGAAAGGAGGAAAAAGAAGTGACCGGCGCTGGCGGGGCGCGCAAGTTTTTGGCTCGACCCACCGTCCGCTTCGCCTAAACAGCGCCGCCCTGCGGGCGTCGCCAGGCTCCGCTCCCGCCGGGTCGGCCAAAAACTGATCCGGCAGGTAAGGAGTATATTAGTACTCCAGGGGTGGGCCAAATTAGATGATCGAAGTGGGCCATGCCTGATGAGCGAACACAGAGGGGTTAAGGCATGCCTATTGTTTGTCCTGTTGAACTGAACACTGCCATTCTGCGGTCTGAGATTTCCAGTATCTATGGACGAGTTGCCGCAGAACCCGATGGCGAATTCCATTTCCATCGCGGACCCGCGTACGCAGCCGAGTTTCTCGGCTATGATGCCGAAGAACTGGCGGCCCTTCCTCCCGACTGTACGGCATCTTTTGCGGGGGTCGGCAACCCGCTGGCAATTGGTCCAGTTCATGTGGGCGAAACGGTGCTGGAGATCGGTTGCGGTGCCGGGATGGATTTGTTGCTTGCGGCGAAGCGAACCGGGCCCGATGGACATGCCATTGGTGTCGACATGACGGACGCGATGATTGAACGTGCCCGTAAATCGGCGGTGACTGCGGAACTGCGCCAAGTAGAAGTCCGCAAAGGCGACGCCACCTCTCTTCCAATCGCCGATTCCAGCATCGATGTCGTCAGCTCGAACGGCGTCCTCAATCTCGTCCCCGAGAAGGAACGCGGTTTCGGTGAAATCGTCAGAGTGCTAAAGCCTGGCGGCCGCCTTCACCTGGCCGATATTGCCTTGGATGTCGAACTCCCCGAGGACGCCCTCCGCAATGTCGATTTGTGGACCGGTTGAATTGCCGGCGCTCTGCCGGAGGCAGAGCTCATTAACTATCTGGCGCAGATCGGCCTGGAGGACATCCGTGTCACAGCACGTTTTGATTGCTTCCGCGCCACCTCCAAGGAGAGGACAGCTCGAAAGTACGGGGTGCATGGGATAAACGTGTTTGCGCGCAAACACCTTGCCGTGGGCTGAGCACACCAGATCCGCGTCGATTCTCTGGAGTAACAAGTTTGACCGTCGAGCGTCACCTGAAGCCGCTCTCGCAAGCGGAGTTCTGAAACGGGTTCCGCCAACTGGCCTCTATAGTATTTCATGATATTGTGAAGTACTACATGGCAACTCGAAACCGCCGTTACAAGACCGCTATATACGAGCAGTTCGCCCGCATCGGTAAAGCCATCTCTAATCCCAGTCGCCTGGAACTGCTTGACCTTCTGTGCCAAGGCCCACGGACCGTCGAAGCGCTGGCCAAGGAAGCGGGCTTGGGGTTGGCCAACACCTCACAACAGCTCAAGGCGCTCCGTGAAGCGCGGCTGATATCAGCAGAAAAGAACGGCCTTTTCGTGACGTATCAGATGGCTGATCAGCGGGTATGCCAGTTCTTCCGTTCGCTGCGATCCTTGGCCGAAGCGCAGCTTGCCGAGGTCAGAGAGATCACCCGGTGCTTCCTGGAATCTCGCGAGGCTTTGCAGCCAGTCGACCGGGAAGGACTTCTGGCTAAAGTCCGAGCTGGTGCGGTTACGGTCCTCGATGTCCGACCGTCGGAGGAATACCGCGCTGGGCACCTACCGGGCGCAATATCGATCCCGCTGAAGGAATTGGAGCGCCGCCTTGCAGACCTCCCACGTCAACGTGAAATCGTAGCGTATTGCCGCGGGCCCTATTGCGTGCTCGCAGTGGAAGCGGTCCAGATACTCAAGGCCCGCGGCTTTACTGCATTCCGGCTTGAGGATGGAGTTCAGGACTGGCAGGCGAGGGGCTATCGGCTCGCCGTTGGAGAGGAGAGCACGCCAAGGCCCAGATCGCGCCGTCAGATTTGACTTGAATGGAGTAAGGTTCCGTGGATACAAGCACGCTGCCGATTTACCTCGACTACAACGCCACCACGCCGCTTGACCCCGAGGTTATCAAGGCCATGAGGCCTTACCTCGACGGGCATTTCGGCAACCCGTCCAGCGCCCACTGCTATGGGCGAAACGCCCACGCCGCGGTTCAGAAAGCGCGCGCGCAAGTCGCCACACTACTCAATTGTGCGCCAAACGAGGTCGTTTTCACGAGCGGCGGAACCGAGGCAAACAACTACGCAATCCGAGGCATCGCGCTCGCCCGCCGCAACGCGGGCAAGCACATCATTACGAGTCAGATCGAGCACCCGGCCGTGACCAACGTCTGCAAACGCCTGCAACGCGACGGCTTCGAAGTCACATATCTCCCGGTGGACGAGCAGGGCCGTGTGGGCGTTGCCGCCGTCGAGAACGCGCTTCGTACGGACACGATCCTCATCACGCTGATGCATGCAAACAACGAGGTCGGGACAGTCCAACCGATCGAAGATGTGGCCCGCCTGACGAAGTCGCGCGGGATCGTGTTTCATACCGACGCAGCTCAGTCTGTGGGAAAAGTTCCGACAGATATCACAGTGCTTGGGGTGGACCTGCTCTCTATCGCAGGACACAAACTTTACGCTCCTAAAGGCATCGGAGCACTGTACGTGCGCGAAGGACTCGCAATCGAGCCGTTGATGGACGGAGCCGGGCAAGAGGGCGGCAGACGGCCGGGCACGGAGAATGTTCTCGCAAGCGTCGGCTTGGGGGAAGCCTGCGAAATTGCGGCCAAGTCTCTCAGTGCAAACCGAAAGCAAATGGAGCGCATGCGCGACAGGCTTGAGGGGGGGCTGCTAGAACTGGTGCCCGAGCTTCGAGTAAATGGCGACCGCCGCAGTCGGCTTCCGAATACACTCAGCATCAGCGCCGAAGGCATAGATGCCGCGGCCCTGTTGACGCACATCGAAGCACAGGTGGCCGCCTCAGCTGGAGCCGCATGCCACTCCGGCCAAGTCTATATCTCGCATGTTCTCGAAGCGATGCATGTCCCACCAAAATGGGCGAGGGGAACCCTCCGACTATCAACCGGACGGATGACGACGGAAGCAAACATTGACGCCGCAGTAGCGGCGATTGCAGCCGCAATCAAACAGCTACAAAGTTACGGCTCTTCCTCGCTTGACGTGGACATGCAGGAGCATTGGGAGAGAATCTACGGTACAAAGGCACCGGATCAAGTAAGCTGGTTCCGGCCTCATCTGGAGACTTCTCTCGCTCTTATCGAGAGCGCAGCGGGCGACCCGGCGGCATCGATTATAGACGTAGGCGGCGGTGCCTCCACTCTGGTCGATGATCTCATCTAGCGCGGATACCGCAATGTCACAGTCCTGGACATCTCTCAAACAGCCATTGAACTTGCTCAGAGACGCCTAGGCACAGCATCGAGGTCTGTCCAGTGGATCCGCGCCAATGTGACACGAGCAAACCTTCCGCAGCGCTCGGTTGATGTGTGGCATGATCGCGCCGTTTTCCACTTTCTCACGACGCCCGAGGAACGGTCGGCCTATGTCCGGACTCTTTCATCATCATTGAAACCGGGTGCTCACGTTATTATCAGCACGTTTGGGCCCGAAGGTCCTACGAAGTGCAGCGGTCTTGATGCTAGGCGGTATGACGCCGATTTGCTTCAAGCGGAATTCGGCCCAAAGCTGCGTTTGGTCGAAAGCTCAAAAGAACTGCATGCGACGCCGTTTGGAACAACGCAGCAGTTTCTCTACTGCCACTTCATCTTTGAACAATGACAGACCTGGGACCCGCGGAATTGATGCACAACTATCAAAAGCTTCCGATACTCAGCCACTCGCTTGACGAGCCATCCGCGTTCACAGCCAGCAGTCTAGTAGAAAGCGTTAGGCGGAGCCGGCGAATCGCGAAGGATGTTATTCCCCCGCTATGCATTCTTGAATTCGATGGAGATCTCACTGACTGGCTTGTCGAACAGCGCATCGCGAAGCCGTATGAATCGTGGGCGTGCTTCCACACGACGATGTTCGCGCTGGAAGTTGCGGGCGTAACCTGCGGCATTATTCCACGAACGATCGGCGGACCCTATGCCGTGTTGATTGCCGAACAGCTCGCCATTACAGGAGCGCAGCTGATTGTCGGGTTAACTTCGGCGGGGCGAGTATCGCCCGAATTGCCGCTCCCTTGTCTCGTGGTGGCGAGCAGCGCTATTCGCGATGAAGGCACATCGCTCCATTACCTGCCCGCAAGCAGGGATATTGACTGCCCGGCTCCCGTGGTGCCGTTCCTGGAGCGCGAACTGCTGACAACAGGGTGGGCCGTGCGCTCCGGAAAAGTCTGGACGACAGATGCTCCTTACAGAGAGACGAGAACGCAGCTCGAACACTGGGCGAATAATGGCGTTCTCGCCGTAGAGATGCAGGCCGCGTCGCTCTTTGCCTTCGGCGCTGCCCGCGGTGTGGCCGTCGGGGTTGTAGCCATGGGTCAGCAACGCCGTCGATCACGAGGGCAAACAGTTCGATACAGGGTCGCAGCAAGATGGATTGCGGATAATAGAAGCGTGCGCCCGAGCATTTACTGGGTTCAGTAGAGTTGATCGCACGTAGCAGCGCCGCCTTCAGAGCGCCTTTGCCCGATAAACTTCCTTATCAGGCATCCGAAATTGCGGTTTTTGTTCAACTCGAATGAAGTTGGAACGGACTTACCGCCGCGGCCAGCGCGGACTCCTCGCTCACTGGGGATTCCGGGGCAAGGCGAAAAGGATTCCGGGGTAAACGCGAAAACGATTCCGGG
>JAENWC010000357.1 GCA_016650235.1 Terriglobia bacterium | reverse complement strand
GCTGGACGTCGCCGGTTCGACCCCGGTCTCCCGCTCCATTTTCAACAACTTACAGACACCAAAAAAGTCTCTACACCCTTCCGTTAAGAACCGAAGTGACGTTTTTCGCATCCCTTGCCAAGTTCCTGAAAAGCGCGGAAGAGGCTCGTCGGCCTCTCCGCACCGTCCGAACAAAGCAGTGTGCGGGTAGAGAAATCTCGCCAAGAACTGCGGTTCGGGGTGCAGGCAACCCCAAACTTCTGCGCTTGATAAAGTATCAAGAAAGTTGTAGTATTGTGTTATGGCTCAGTCTCACCGTGAAGCGGCGCGGCGCCTCTTCGAGTGCGCTGAACAGCAGCAGGGGTTCTTCACCACCAAGCAAGCCAAGGCGGCTGGATTCGCCGAAAACACGCATCCCTATCATGTGCGGGCCGGGAACTGGATCCGCGAACACCGGGGGATCTACCGGCTCGCTCTGTTTCCGGCGGCTGATCGGCCGGACCTTGTCCTTTGGGCACTGTGGTCCCGGAACCGGAACGAGGAAGTCGAGGGTGTGTACAGTCACCACACGGCCCTCAGCCTCTACGATCTGTCGGACCTGAATCCGGCGAAGCTTCACATGACCGTTCCGATGGGTTTCCGGCGCAGCAGTGATATTCCCGGAATCCTGGTCCTGCACTATGCTGACCTGCCCGCGAGCGACGTTCAGACGGCCCAGGGCTTCAAGTTTACTCGCCCTCTACGGACGATTCTCGATTTGATCGAGGCTGGCACGGTGGAGCAGCGTTTCATCCGCCAAGCCCTCAGACAAGCTGTCGACCGCGGCCTCATCACTCGCCAACAGATTCGGAACGCGCGAATGAGTGGACCTGCCCACAAGATGGTTGAAGAAGTACTGCGGCGAGCTGCATAATGCCGTCATCCAGGACATACGCAACGGCAGGAGCTTTCCGAAGGGCTCTTGAGGAGCGCCTGAAGAGTGCTTCAATCAAGGATCAGATCAATCTCAACCGCCTCCGGCGACAGGTGTCATTCGATCGTTTGCTGGCAAGGCTGTTCCGGGAAGAACCAGCGCCCTGGGTTTTGAAGGGCGGTTATGCGTTGGAGCTACGCTTCAAGACTGCTCGATCAACAGTGGACATCGACCTGACGTTGCAGCGAGCAGTCACAACAACATCGGCAAGTGGTGACACGAACCAGGTTGTACGGGAGATGCTGCAGCGTGCGGCTGACGTCCCTCTCGGTGACTGGTTCCAGTACGTGATCGGACCGCCTGTCATGGATTTGACCGCCGCGCCATACGGTGGCGCCCGCTATCCCGTCGAAGCTCGAATGGATGCGCGGATCTTCGCGCGATTTCATCTGGACATCGGAATCGGAGACGTAGTGATGCAGCCGCTGGAAACGGCAACCTGCGAAGATTGGCTCGGCTTTGCCGGCATCCCGAGGCCGGAAGTGCGAATGATTCCTCGTGAGCAGCAGTTCGCTGAGAAGATTCATGCCTACACGCTCCCGCGGAACACCGCAAACAGCAGAGTGAAGGACTTGGTCGATCTAGCTCTCCTGATCGGATCGGGCGGAATGGAAAAACGGAGGATTCTGGACGGCCTGCGCCTGACCTTTGAGAGAAGAGAGACGCACGATTTGCCAGTGGGCCTGGTCCCACCACCAGCAGATTGGCAGATCCCGTTCCAAGCACTGGCGGAAGAGTGTGGGCTCCCGACTGATGTTGCCGTTGTGTTTGCGGAAGTGCAGGAGTTCTTTGAAGAAGTGGTGGGACGGCGTACGGAGTTGTGACCGCGGTATGGCATGGAACGATTCAGCATCTCTGCCGTTTGAACCTCCGGAGCAGGAAAACATTCGCCTCCGGGAGGAAAATGCACGCCTGCAGCGTCTGTTGGCGGTTCACGGTATTCCTATTCCGCAGGCCGTGCTGGAGAAACCGGCTCCGGCCAAAGCCGTTGAGGCCGCACCAGTGGATAAGGATGAGCGGGCCAGAAAACGAGTCGCGCTGTTTCGAAGTCTATTTCGAGGTAGAGAGGACGTCTACGCACAACGATGGGAGAGTGTTGATGGCCGGTCCGGATATGCGCCCGCGGCCATAAAGGACTGGAAGGCGATCAATAAGAGCCGCCCGGAGGATCGCAAGAAGGTCGATCAAAAGACGCGGAAGTTCCTCCCAGTGAGCGACGCGGTCATCGGGAATCACCTCTTGGGCAAGGAAACCGTTGGCGTGTATCCGCTCCTGCCCGACGAAACGTGCTGGTTTCTGGCGGCGGACTTTGATAAGAAGACTTGGGAGTATGACTCCCAGGCTTTTCTCGAGACCTGCCAGAAGTTGAGCGTACCCGCCGCCTTGGAGCGTTCGCGTTCCGGGAAAGGTGGTCACGTTTGGATTTTCTTTGATCACCCGCTGCCGGCGATGACCGCGCGAAAGCTGGGGTGCTTAATCCTCACTCGAACCATGGAGCGCAGGCATCAACTCGGCCTCGATTCTTATGATCGCCTTTTCCCCAACCAGGACACGATGCCCAAGGGAGGGTTTGGGAATCTGATTGCACTTCCCTTGCAGTTTGCGCCGCGCAAAGCGGGCAACAGCGTGTTCATTGACTCAGACTTCAATCCGTACCCCGACCAATGGCAGTTCCTCTCGACGATTCGACGAATGCCGGCCGACGCCGCGGAGGAGATCGTAGCGGCGGCTCAGCGCAAAGGCGACCTGATCGGAGTCCGGATTAGCATCGCCGATGACGAGGATACACAAGACCCGTGGACCTTGCCACCTTCCCGTAAGCGCGCAGAGCGTCCGATCGAGGGACCACTGCCGAAGAGCGTTCAGGTCACTCGCGCGAATCTTGTCTACGTGGAAAAGAAGGACCTGCCCCCAGCCATGCTGAATCGCCTACTCCGGCTGGCGGCATTTCAGAATCCCGAGTTCTACAAAGCTCAGGCGATGCGGCTCGCGACCTACGACAAGCCGCGTGTGATCGCCTGTGGCCAGGACTTCGCCCAGCACATCGCTGTGCCCCGTGGATGTCTTGCGGAGACCGTGGCTCTTCTCGAGTCGCACAAGATCCGGCCAGAAGTTCGGGACGAACGGTTTGCGGGCACACCGATTGAAGCGGAGTTCCAGGGCCAGCTTCGACCGTTCCAGGAGGAGGCCGTCGCGAAGATCACCGGCCACGAGGAAGGCATCCTTTGCGCTCCGACCGCGTTCGGGAAAACCGCCGTTGCAGCATGGCTGATCGCGAAACGCAAGGTCAACACTCTGGTCGTGGTCCACCGGCAGCAACTACTCGATCAGTGGCAGGAGCGCCTTGGCATGTTCTTGGATCTGCCAGCGAAATCGATCGGGCATATCGGTGGCGGCAAAATGGACCGGACAGGTTGCGTGGATGTTGCCGTCATCCAAAGCCTGTATCGGAAGGACGACGTGAAGGATTTCGTGGCTGACTACGGACAGGTGATCGTCGACGAATGCCACCACCTGTCCGCCTTCACGTTCGAACAAGTCATGAGGCAGGTAAAAGCCAAGTACGTTGTCGGACTGACCGCCACGCCGACGCGGAAGGACGGCCACCATCCCATCATCTACATGCAGTGTGGCCCTGTGCGCTTCAGCATGAGCGCCCGGACGATGACTGAAACGACGCCCTTCGAACACAAGGTGACACCCCGCCACACGGAATTCCGGATAGCACCCGAACTCACCGAGATAACGATTCAGGACATCTACGCCGCACTCGTGAACGATATCTCCCGCAACGAGATGATCGCCGGCGACATCGTGCGTGCTGTTGACTCGGGGCGTTGCCCACTGCTGCTCACCGGACGGACCGAGCATCTGCAGTATTTCGCAAGCAAACTTGCAGGCGCCGCGAAGCACGTCTTCGTCTTGAAGGGCGGGATGGGCAAGAAACAACGTCGAGCAATCTCATCGGCCCTGGCATCAGTGCCGGAAGGCGAATCGCGCGTGATTCTTGCGACCGGAAGCTACATCGGAGAAGGGTTTGACGATGCCCGCCTCGACACGCTGTTCCTGGCTATGCCGATCTCCTGGAAAGGCACGCTGCAGCAATACGTAGGGAGGCTGCATCGTCTCCACGACAACAAACGATTCGTGCAGGTCTACGACTACGTGGACAACCATGTTCTCATGCTGGCCAGGATGTACGAGCGCAGACTGAAGGGCTATTCCGCGATTGGTTATGTGATCGAGCAGGAACCATTTTCACCCGATCCTTCGGTGGCGGCGCGCCCATAGACGGGCCGCCTGGGCCGTCGGCCTCCCGTGTCACGCACCCTCCAAAAACCCTCCGTTAACATACCTGTGAGAACGGAACCTCGTTTTGTTGGCGTTTTCCATACCCTGAATCAACGCCGTGCGCAGTTACATCACTGAAAACAAAACATTGCCCATATTCCCAAGCTGGACGTCGCCGGTTCGACCCCGGTCTCCCGCTCCAAGAAGTCAATCGGTTAGGAATTCCCCAGTTCAACGATTTGCTCCAATTTGCTCCTCTACATCACTCCAAGGGTTTTTTCGAGCTCGTTGACCGCCGTCTTGCGACGCTCCAACGATGCCCGAGTATACTCGTTCTGATGAACATCGACTGAATGACCCATCTGATCAGCTCGAACCTGGGGATCAGCGCAGGTTTCATCCATGAGGCAGGCATGAGTTCGACGCATCACCTGAACGTTCGCCCAGGCCAATCCTACGGGCCGGAGACGGGAAGGAAGCACCGGCGCCAGCAATTGACTTCCTGGATCGTGCGAACCTCTTCGTGCTGCGTCATAGCACTCCCTGGTTCCTCGGGTTGTAACGGTTGCGGACTCCTTTAGGGGGGGCTGTTGCTGCGCGCTTGTACAGAGGCGACCAACAGGTTTAACTTGCCTCGATTCGAGAAACTCGTCGATTGCGCGTCTAGCTAATTAGTAGACGTCCTGCCAATTCATCTCCGCATCGGATCGGCGCACATAGTTTGCGTCGAGATCCACTCCGGCGGGCCGCTCGCCCGCCTCCATCCGCCCCAACGCAATCCGCGCGATCGCCACAGCCAGCGTGCCCGGCGCTTGCCGTATCGCCGGCCCCTCCCATTCCGTCCCCCGCAAACCCTCCTCCAACAGAGCCGGCTCGGCCGTCACAAATTCGATCTCCCCGCCCGGCAGCGACGCCAGCCATTCCCCCATCGGCCCAACCATCTCCTGTGTCACCTTCCCAAGACCTGCGTCAAACACGCCGCCGTAGATCTGCCCGCGCCGCGCATCCATCACCGCCGCCCGCAACGGCCCGCTCCCATGCCAGGCCAGCGCCTGCAAATTCGAAACCCCAAATGCCGGTTTGCCCAACGCCTCCGCCAATCCCTTGACCGCCGACAATGCGATCCGGACCCCCGTGAACGATCCCGGCCCCGCCCCGGCAGCGAATCCGTCCACCATCGCAAGCCCCACACCGCACTCCCGCAACAGTTCCTCTATCTCGTAAAAAATCCTCTGCCCGTGCCCCTCGCTCGACTCCATCCGCCTCTCCACCACGCCCCCGCCCGAATCCACCATGGCTACAGACCCGAGCGCGCCGCTCGTGTCCACGCCCAGCACGCGCAGGATCACTGCGCCGCTTTCTTCGGAGCTTCCAGCTTCACCACGCGGTCAATCGAATAAACCTTCCCGTTCAAGTTCATGCCCATCAACCGCAAATTCACAACAGCCGGAAAATTGCGCGCCATCGCCGCCGGAAACCGCAGTGCGCCCTTCTCCCCCGTGCCCACCACCCGGTATCCCTGCCCGTCGGCGGTGGCCTCCGCCGTCCACAAATACAACATCGACGCCGTCGCCTTGGTCTCCCGCTTCCGCTTGATCTCAAAGGGAACCGCCTGGCCCGCGACAAACGTACTGTCCACCGGCGACACCACCTCAAACGGAATCTTCTGCGCGTTCCGCTCCACCTCCTGCTGAAACACCGGCCGCGATTCGAACTTCCAGCTCTTGGCCATCGACTCCTTGCGCCCGTCCCGCGATAGATGCAGCACCCAATCGCCCGTCCGATCCGGCGGGTGACCCGCGAACAACTCGCCTTTGTAGTCTTTCTTCTCCTGGATGATCTCTCCGGTGGCCGGGCGCATCCAGTACACCTCGTACTTCTTTTTCTCCGTCACCACTTCCACCGGACCATACTTGTCCAGGTACACAATGTATTCCACCCCCGGCAGCGCCAGCGACCTCCCCGCGGTCACCTCAAAAAACGGTTCCAGCTCCCAATACCGCGTCCTTGAAAAAAAATCTTTCCAGGCCGTCATCGCCTTGGCCCCCGGCGAATCCAGATACTTGGCCTCCACCGCGAACTTGCGGCCTCCATAGGTCCCCGTATTCCCAAACGTCGGATACATCCCGTTCATCGTCTGGTTCCAAAGACGATGCCGGAACTCCTCGCTGTCCACATGATGCGGATGCGATTTGCCCGCCCCGCTATCCTCATACCCGAACTCGGCGTTCACCAGCGGAGCCATCAACACCTGCCGCTCAATCGCCCCAATCGCGTTGTCCGAAGTCTGGTAAGTGACATAGTTCATCCAACCATCGGGCAGCAGCGGCGCGGACGTCTTCACCGTGTGCGTCGACCGCGGATGCTGATACGGATCAATCTTCTTCAGCAGCAGCCCGATCTCCTTGAGCAGCGCCCGCCCGTCGTCGTACTCTTCAAATTCCTGCACGCCTTGCCAGGTGATCATCATCGCACTGTAGCGCGCCACCAGATACCGTATGTACCGCTCCCGCTGCTGCCATTGCGGAAACACCCGCGCCAGGTGATTCTCATCGGCGGCCAGTACCAGGTCCGCGTAGATCCCTTTCCGGTTCATCATCAGGATTCGCTCATCCAGCGCCTGGAAATGCTCCGGGTTCGGGTGATCCGCATCCAGAAACGCCTTCCGCATCCCCTCCTCAGGCTGCATCACCAGTCCCCGGATGTGATTGAACTTCTGCTCGGCACGCGCATTCACCATCGCCTCAAAAACGCTCTTATCGATCCATGCGAATCGGTAACTGGTGTCCCCCATCCACAAATGCGGTTGCCGCGTTTCCGTATGCGAGAAATGATGCACGTTGTCCAGCCGCAAAAATCCAGGCGACTCCGAGGCGGCAGCCGTCACCTGCCCCATCTTTCCGTTGAACCCGGCCACGTTGCTGGTGATCCGGTAGTCCCAACTCCCCGCATGGGTAGGCGCGAACCGGATCACAAACCGCCGCCCGCCATCCCAAAATCCGGGCACGGTAAATGTCCGGTGCCGCGGCGAGCGGAACTCGCCATGCAACTGCACGCTCAGGTAAGGATTCGGGTGCGCCGCCTCCTCCCCCGCCGTCATCTCCAGCACCAGATCGCACGGGGAATACGCCGCCGTCGCGGGGCATACTGTCTGCCCAAAAGCAGCCGAAACGCAAAGGCTTACAAGCAAGGCTACTGCCGCTCTCCTCATCCTTCCAGTCTAATTTAATCAAAACCTGTTCGTGATATACTACTCCGGCCAGAAGGCTCGGGCTCTATGCCGCCCTGCAAACCGTCGATCCGATGTCCGCGTAGGAGGTTGATCATGAATCGCTGCTGCGCTCTTTTGGGCCTGGTTCGGATGGCCCTCATTGCCGTTCTCGCACTTTGGGCCGCCGCCAGCCCCGTGACGGCTCAATCCGGTATCGCCAGCATCACCGGCATCGTCAGTGATCCGAGCGGTGCGGCGGTGGCCAATTGCGAAGTCGGCCTTACCAACATCGCCACCGGTATCGTCAATAAGACCCGGACGAATGAATCTGGCGTATTCCTGTTGCCTTCGCTCGTCGCCGGACCCTATACGGCCACCTTTGAAAGCCCCGGGTTCAGCAAGCGCGAGATTCGCGGCCTGGTATTGCGCACCGGCCAGCAGTTGCGTCTCGACGCCTCCATGGAAGTGGGCGCAGTGGCCGAATCGGTCGAAGTCAGAGCCGAAGCTGAGCCACTGACGAAAGAGACCGTCGAAATGAGCCAGACGCTCACCTCCTCCGACATACAGAGCCTCCCGCTGAACGGTCGCAACCCGTACGCATTCGTTCAGTTCGCAGCCGGGGTGTCGGCTGGTGGCAACGATCCAAGCGCGCTGGACTATGCCGACCGGCTCAGCATCAACGGCAGCCGTAGCCGCGGCAATGCCTTCGTGATCGACGGCTCTTCCTCGCTCCACATCGGCGGCATCGGCGAACGCATCGGCTCGATCGAAGCCTTCTCCGAGGCCAAGATCCTCACCCACACCTATTCGGCCGAATATGGCCGTACCGCCGGCGGTGTGCTCGTATTCAACGTCAAGAACGGAGGCAGCCAGCACCACGGCAGCGCCTACGAGTATCACCGGAACAACTCCTTCAATGCATCCAACTGGCAGGACAACGCCAACAACCGGGCCGGCGTGACGCGCCGCGTAAACGAGTTTGGCGGGACATGGGGCGGCCCGGTTCCCGGCACCAGGAACAAGATGTTCTTTTTCGGCAGCTATGAGGGCCAGAGCGACCACAGCCCCACCACTCGTCTGCGCACGATTCCGGAACCCGCGGTGAGATCCGGCGACTTCTCGGCCCTGCCTACCCTGATCAACGACCCGCTGAGCCGCATGCCGTTTCCGAATAACACGATTCCGCAAAGCCGGCAGGATCCGGCGGCAGTTGGTTTCCTGAAGATGTTTCCGCAACCGAATAGTGCCGGCACATTCAACGCGCAGTTCCGGATCCCGACCAACAACTGGGTTTACCCCGGCAAGGTGGACTGGGCGCGGAATTTTGGCATCGGACGCATCGACTACAACCCCACCGACAACGACCGCTTCTTCGTAACCTTTGCTCACATCAACGAAGCGCGCGACGAGGGATTGAACTTCGACACTCCGATCAATAACGTCCGCGGCGCAACCCCGCGCGACATGCGGCGGCTCAGCATCAACTACACCAGGATCTTCAACCCGAACCTGTCCAACGAGACCCTGGCGCACGCCATGCGCGACAACCGAAAGCAGTACCCCTGGTTTGGCGACTTCAGCGCGCAACAGACGCTCGGCATCCAGCGCACGCCCGCGCCCGGCATGCCCACCATCGACATCTCCGGCTACGGCGCTTATGGTCACACAATGGTCCAGGACTGGATCAATCAGCCCGCGGGGATGAACAACACTATGACCTGGCAGAACGGAAAGCACACCATGCGGTTCGGTGGCCAGCTCTTCCAGAACCAGTTCTGGTACATCAGCACCGGACAGGTGGCCGGCTCCTACAGTTTCAATGGTGAGATCACAGGCTTGGGCGCGGCCGGACGCACGAACCCGCTGAACTCCCTGGGCGACTTTCTGCTGGGCGCAATTAAGACCTCGAACATCCCGGTGACGCAGATTCCGGT
>JAENWC010000356.1 GCA_016650235.1 Terriglobia bacterium | reverse complement strand
GGACGAGTGCAACCGCCACGCCGCCCGCGCTTTTGAGGACGTCATCATCAACGAAGACCCGGCCACCATCGCCGCCGTCATCGTCGAACCAATCGGCAACACCGGCGGCATTATCACCCCGACCGATGAATACTTCCGCATCCTGCGGCAAGTCTGTGACCGTTACAACGTCATCCTCATCTTTGACGAAATCATCACAGGCTTTGGACGCACGGGCTCCCTGTTCGCCTGTGAAACCTTTGGCGTCACTCCCGACATTCTCTGCCTCGGCAAAGCCATCTCCTCCGGCGCAATTCCCCTCGCCGCCATGGCCGCGCGCGAAGACATGGGCCACGCGTTTCTGGGCAAGGCCGAAGACGAGGTCCAGTTCATGCACGGCCACACCTATGCCGGCAACCCGCTCGCTTGCGCCGCCGGCATTGCCGTTATGGATGAGATTACCGGGAATCGTTTGTGGGAGAAAGCGGCGCGGCTGGGCATTTATTTGCGCGCCCGATTGGAGAAATTGAAGGACCTTGGAGTAGTCCGCGAGGTGCGTGGCAAAGGCATTCTGCTAGGCGTGGAACTCACCGATCCCGCCATTGGCCGCGCCCTCAAACGCACTGCCCTGGATAACGGCCTCATCCTAAGAATCGATCCGGGCTGGTTCGCCGTTTGCCCCGCACTCATCGCCGAAGAATCCGACCTCGACGAAATGTGCTCCCTGGTGGAAAAGAGCCTGACCCAGGCAATCCAAGCGGCTGTTACTTAGGGCTGCTTGAAGAAAGACAATGGAGTACAACCTCGATCTAGGGGTCTCAGCATCTAGCCGCTGACCTCTTGATCATAGCGACTCTGACAACCGTGCAGGACTGACGATCTCCTTTAAGCGCCAAGAACGGAGGAGAATAATTGAGTGAGGAATGGCGCTAGCGTAAACCGTTTGCAGATGGCCTCGATCATGTTGCATGCTACCTGAATCCCACATTGTCACGCCGCAAGACAGCCCGACACCAGAGGAGAACAGTGTAGCGTCTTCGGAACTGGTGGAGTATCAGCAACTCTTTGTTGCGGTACAGATCGGTCCCGACACCGAAGAGCCCGTGATGATCCCCGTCGATGATCTGGCAATCATGGACACACCCGAAGGCAAGGAGCAGGTATTTGACGCTGCCTGGCGCTTTTACCAGCACGGACAATACGTTCGAGAAGCTACCAATCCAGCATTTATCGCAGCACTTGCAGAAGACTTCGAGAAGCAGTTGCCACTGCCGGAAATGCTCGCCCGCCTCTCGGTGGCGCGGATTGGCGAGCACTACCTTAAGCGGTTCGAAAGCGAAGCGCCTGAACACGGTGAGCGACTGGTTGATTCCCATGCCAAACATTTGCGCTTTGAGGGACGAGACACCGATTCGCCCACCATCGTATTCGACCCGCCTGACGGCTGGGAGGATACTGCCATTGAACGGTTTCGTACGTTCACGAATCGCCTGTTCTCGACCGGCTCGAAAGGAATCACTACATGGGTAGGATTTACCAACTGGCTGTGGCTCAATCAACTCACACGCGCTCTCGACGGCCTAGAAGAACGGCTCGGAGAGGACGCTCTTGAACGGCTCTCAGACCAAGAATTTGAAACGCAACTCGCGGAGGCCTTTGAGTACAGCAATGCTGCCCACCAAGTTACCCAACTCGTCACAAGCTATCTGGACCTTTTGGCCGACTTGCTGCTCGAATGCGCCATCGAAGCAACACCAGACCTTTGGATGCTGGAAGTGCTGCTCGGCCTTCGCGATCAAGCACCCGAGAATGTTCCAAGGCCGAGTGGCCGCATCATTCCTGTCGACTTCAGCGCACTCCTCCCGGCAATTGCTGCGCGGCCAGAGGATCTCTACCAACTCCCACCACGTCGATTCGAACAGCTGATCGCGCACATTTTCGAACGGTTTGGGTACAACGTCGAACTAACGCCAGAAACAAATGACGGCGGCTTCGACATGGTGGCTAGTAAACGAGAGGAGATCGATGTTCGCGTTCTCGTCGAGTGCAAGAGGTACACACCACCAAATAAAGTGGGGCGTCCCATTGTGCAACAGCTCCTCGGCGTACTCAACGACCGGCAACAGCACGCAACAAAAGCCGTCCTCGCAACCACATCAACATTTACTCCACCCGCAAAACAACTGTTAGCGAGCAATCACTGGCGGCTCGAAGGGCGCGATCGCGATGCCATCTTAACTTGGATCGCCTCACTAGGCATTCCAAGCAAAAAACAAACCTTGGGGAAAGAAGGATTCCTCTTCACGCCACCCACAGACTAAGCGACCGTCTCCGCCGGGCGTGACAGAATACCTGTCAAGATTACGCGTTTACCGGAAGTTATATTGGCTACCTCCGGCGTGCCGTCACATATCCACGCCCTTCCCGTGGAATTGGCCGAACCAGAAGACCCAAGTCTGCCGGTGTCCGCCTTGGGTGTATACTGTCCTGAGTAGAGGAGTGTAATATGCGCCTCAAGACCACACTTTTGGTCATTTCCCTTCTTGCCGTTTCCACCCTGGCAGTTTCCTGCTCCACTGCGGAGGGCCCACCGGCTTCGGGCTCACCCCCGTTTTATTGGGCCGCTTCCCAGGAGACTTTTCTCGCCGCGGACTACCTAAAAGCCAGCCAGCACCTGGAGAAGATAGCGCGTAATGGCGAATACGCCGGCCGGGTCATGCCCTGGCGGCTCATACTGCTTTCCGGCCTGATGCAAGGATATGTGAACATCGCCGAACAGTACGAGCATGGCTCACGCAATAACAAAACGACTCCAGGGCCGCTGCGCAGGCAGATGTCCGATTTCCGTTCCATGGCGGCGCAGCAGGCGATGCTGTTCGGCGAAGCTTACGTGGAATTCGAGAAGAATGCCGCCGAGGGAGATGTTCCTGTTGCCTGTCCGTTCCCATCGCGGGGAAGCCTGGCGATGGTGCCGCAGATGGCCAGGACTGCGCAGGGGATGGTCCTTCCCGGCGCGGAAGCCGAAAAAGGCCACAGGGCGATGCTGGAACGCGCGGTGATGGGGGCGGTGTGCCAGGCCGTTGGAGCAAAAGGCGACGCGCCTCGCGCCCAGCAACTGCTGAAAACGCCGCCGCTACAAGTCCCCCGCGCCACCTTTGAGCTGGCCATGGCGGCCGCCCTGTATGAAGCGGGTAAGCTGTTCGGAGCCGCGAAGCTGTCGCAACCGGACCGCCAGGATTTTTTCTATGATCAGACCATTAGCGCGATCGGAACTGCGCCGGTGGATAAGGACGCCAAGGAGTGGAAGGCTGAAATCGAGAAACATCGGAAGGCGCGCAACAATAAGTGAGCGAATTTGGGAATCTGGGCACATCGGCATGCATCGGCGTTGCTCTGAAAACAATGGCGATAAATTACTTGACGCATCAAGTGGGACGTGCCATCATATTCATGCAGCCCGTCGGTGGGAACAATGCTGATACCTATCGGACTGCG
>JAENWC010000355.1 GCA_016650235.1 Terriglobia bacterium | reverse complement strand
TTCGATCTATTTGATTCTCAACGAGGCCCGGCTACGCCCCTTACTCCTCCTGATGTCCAGTGCCGCACCCAGTGCCGGATTCCTCTTCCTCCTCATGTCCAGTGCCGCAACCGGTGCCGGATTCCTCTTCCTCCTCATGTCCAGTGCCGCACCCGGTGCCGGATTCCTTTTCCTCTTCTTGGTATCCGGTACTGCTAGCAGAGTAACTCAATAACGTTCTTGGGTCCATTTTAGTCGACTCCTCTCAAACATAGGCATTTGCTGAAAACCTAATCTCCAGCGTGTTAGTGTCATAAGATTATACACAAATGGCTTCAAGTTTCACCGAACCCGGCATTCTCGTGATCGCGCACACGCGTCCGTCACACCTGGCCGCGGTTCTGGAAAGCCTGCGCCGCCAGAACGCGACACGGTTCGTCCAACTGTGGATCGATGGCCATCAAAGCAAACAGCGTTACATCCGGTCCGTCACCGAGTGCCAGGAGGTCGCCGCGCAATACCCCGAAGTGTCGCTCACAGCGCTGAATGGCAACCTCGGCATCGACAAGCTGATGCTGGATGCCCTCAGCAGCATGTGCTCCCGGTTCGAAGAGATCATCGTCCTCGAAGATGACTGCTTCCCCACCGCCAATGCCATCGCCTCATTCAGCAGCGCTTTGGCCGGCATCCGGGACTTGCCGGAAATGTTCTCCGTCTACGGGCATCATTTCCTGGTCCCCGGCGAAGACGATTTCTTTCCGCGCTTCCAGGGCTGGGGTTGGGCTACGTGGTCACATAAACTGATCCCACTTCTTAGTCAAGCAAAGCAGTGTCTTGCCATGTCAGAGCCGGAATACATCCGCTGGGTTGCTCCGCTGCTCACAGACGATGTGCGCGCGCGCTTGTCCGCCACACCGGGCCGTTACCCACCGGCCGAGCACTACTTTAGCTGGGACGCTCTTTTCGCAGCGCTCACCGCTTCGCGCCGGCTCTGCCATCGACGCACTCCAACCCGGGTGATTTTCAATTGCGGAATAGGGAAAGACGGGATGCGCTTTCCATACGCGGACAAATTTCGGCGGCCGCCCTTCAACATGATATCGGTGGAGGAGGTTTGGGATCACTTTGAGTGAAATCAACATTGATGAGCAACTTGTCTTTCTCATTTCTCAACCGCGCTCCGGCTCCACATTGCTCCAAAAGATTCTCGGCGCCCACCCGGCTATACACACCACTTCGGAACCGTGGCTCGCACTGTTCCCGTTATATCTGCTGCGCGGCAAAGGGGTCTCCACCGTGTTCAACTCGGGGCTGTACCGCGCCGGGGTCCGCGATTTCCTTCGCACACTCCCGGCCGGGGAGGACGTCTGGTGGCAGGCGGTCCGTCTCATGCTGTCCCATCTCTACGGTCAAGCACTCCAGGGCTCGGGTAAATCTCTCTTCCTTGATAAGACGCCGCGTTACTATCACGTCATCCCCGAACTCCAACGGGTTTTTCCGAATGCGCGGTTCATTCTTCTGTTCCGCAATCCAGTCTCAGTGTTCACCTCCATACTCAACTTCCGCCCACCCACGCCGGATTGTCCTGGCTTCCTGATCGGCAACCGGCATGATCTTCTCTCGGCGCCTCAGCTCATGCTCGATGCCCTGGACGCCCTCGGCCCGGCCGCCATGCGCGTCCAGTATGAAGATCTGGTCTCTAATCCCGAACCGCTTGTCGATGCAATCTGCGCGCACCTCAACATCCCATTTCTACCCGCAATGATTGAATATGGCAAGGATTTTGATGGCGGCCGCTGGATGTTTGGCGATCAAGGCACCGTCTACAAAAACTCGCGCCCCGTCCCCGAGCGCATGTATCAATGGCGTGCGACGCTTGCGAAATCCGCTACACACCTGGAATGGGCGCGCACATACATCAACGAGCTAGGCGCGGAAACAATCGAGCGATGTGGGTACTGTCTGGAAACTCTCACCCAAGAGCTTGCCTCCATCACCCCCGCTGAGCAAGGCTCTACGCTCACGTGGCAACAGGCCATTTCCAAAGGATAGGGCGCTTACTTCCCAAGCCCGATGACCCGCACCTCTTCCCATACTTTTCCAGCCGTGTACGCCACACGCCGCCCATCCGGATGCAGCCTCACTCCGTCCACTCTTTCCAACCGCGTCCCCAACTTCTCCGCTTTCCCCGACAGACTCACACGCCATAATCCGGGCGGAACTCCCGGCACGCTCACCAGCAGTCCCGTGGAATCCCGCAGCCATTCCAAACCCATCGCACCGCTCTCGCGCAGCGATGCCACCTGCCGCCACTCTCCTCCATCCACTCCCACTACCATCACTTTCCCTTCCATCGTGTAGGCCAGCCATTTCCCGTCTGGCGCTATCTCGAGATTCCCCAACTTCCCTGCGCCGCCGGCCCGCAACACCTTTTCATTCCCTTCGGCTGGCCCTTCGGCCAGTTTCCGCAAACGGATACCATCGCCCAAGTAGACAATGCTGTTGCCATCCGCTGACCACACGCCCTCCAGCCCGTGATAGGTTCCCGCCCTCTCCTGGACCACACCTCGCGCTGCTCCCGTCTCCACATTCACCACATACAATCCGCGCCGCCCTTGCCGGTCTGTCCCCGACACGAGCAGGTCCTTGTCGTCCGGCGACCAACGCAGCCGCTCCATGTGCGGCAGCCGCACTGGCAGCACCCTCTGCTTCCGGCTCTCCAGATCCGCCACGGAAATTACCCGTGACTCCTGCCCGAAGTTCTCGCTTCCCAACCGCGTCAGCCACGCCAAATGCTTCCCGTCTCCGGACCAGGCTGGAGCAAGATTCACCCCGGCCAGATTCGCACTCACCTTCACGGGCTCGGTCTTCCCGTCGAGCTCGGCCACCATCACGTCCACAACTCCCGCACGCCTGCCAA
This sequence comes from Terriglobia bacterium, assembly GCA_016650235.1. Taxonomy (GTDB): domain Bacteria; phylum Acidobacteriota; class Terriglobia; order Bryobacterales; family Bryobacteraceae; genus VFZE01. The sequence goes on along the minus strand of JAENWC010000355.1, from coordinate 3,711 downwards.
AATAGTAATCGCCTTTTTCGGTAATCCCCAGCGGCAACACGCGCCCCACATCGCCCGCCACCTTGCGCGGCTCGCCCACTGCATTGCCCTCCGCCACCGCCTGATCCCAAATATCCGCCGCGCCACCGGCATCGCGCACATACACCACCGCTTTGCCATCTCTCTTCCACAACGGAAAAATGTCGTTGCCGGTTCCGCTCACCAGAGGCGTCTCACGGCTGCCGTCCACCGACAACGCGTAGATATCCCGCTGCATGCTCCCATTCGAAGCCGGACTATCGTACACAATCAATTTTCCGTCCGGGGAAATGTCCATCCGGTTCGGATACACCCATTGCAACGACTTCAACACGCGCGCCACGCCGCCCACCAGAGCCACCATCGCGATCTGGCTGATGTTGTCCTTCCGGAACAGCAGCGTCAGAATCTGTTTCCCGTCCGGTGTCCAGGCGCATGGTTGTACAAACCCCGCCTCTTCATTCCGGTATAGGATCCGCTCCCCGGCCCCATCCGTCCCCACTACGCGCAGCTCATAGAACCCTTCCGCGTTGAACCAGGCATAGGCAACACTTTTGCCGTCCGGCGCAAGCACGGAGAAGTAGGCAAATTCCCCTTCGGTCTTTTTGTGAGTCAGAGTGCGGCTCTTGCCACTGGCCAATTCGCGGACTGCCAGTTCCCCGCTTTGGCCGTCCACGTAGGACATCCATTGGCCGTCCCGCGAGGGCGCACCGAGCAGATTCGCCTCGCCCCAGACCAGTCGTGACTCTTCCGCTGTCAGGCAGCAGGCAAGCGATAGGATGGCTGCCAGCGGCCGCACGGCCTACTGCTCCGGGTTCCGCGGGAATTTCCAGTAGGGCAGCCGGACGCCGCGGATGATGGTTTGATCCGCCCGCTTCCCGGCAGGCGCTTCAAAGCCCTGTGCCCCACCCGCCGTCACGTAGTCGTCCTGTTCCACTCCGTCACCCGATACGCCCAATCCGCCCACCAGATTCCCGCCCTTAAATAAAGGAGCTGACCCCGGGAAAAATACAATCCCGGACTGGTTCGCGTTCTTCGGCTGCCGGCCCTGCGTGCATGGGTTCGCCAGATCGTACTGATACACCTCAAAGAACGGACCGGGCGTCGAGTTGAGGATCCCCGACGGGAACAGCGGCTGCCCGCCGAACCCGATGGTCCGGTTGGTGAACGCCGTTTCAGGCGAGACGCCGCCCAGATCCCGGGCGTCCGCATTCGGCCCCGAGAAGTACACCACGTTGCGCGCCTTGGCCACCGCCACATCAATGGAGAATACGGTGGAATCCGGCATGCGATATAAGCCCAGCACGTTGCCCTGGAGATCCGTTACCCCGATCGCCATCCTGGCCCGCGTGCCCAGCGGCAGCCGGATCACGGCGCGCGTCTTGTTCGCTTGCGCAATGGAGCGCTCGATGATCGATCTCACTTCGTCCGCGGTCAGCGTCGCGCTTGCCTTCGGCAACACAAGCCATTCTTCCGGTGCATCGTTGCCATGCAGCGGCCCCACTGTGAACACTCCGCCCGGCGCGGTGGCGCCGCTGGTTCCGGCAGGACGCGTTGTCTGGAACACATACGGCAACCGTATTCCGTCCACGAACACGGCCGCCGGAGGAGGCAACGGCAGATTCACGAAGAACGGCGTACCGAAAGTGGCCGCCACCGTCGCAAACTCCGCCGCATCCGGACTGACGCCGCCCACACCGATCCCGCCAATCATCACGGATCCGTTCCGGTACAGCGGCAATCCACCGGCCTGCGTCGTGATCCCTTTACCAGGGCCTGTGCCCGCCACATTCTTCGCCGGCGGCACAGCCTTGCCCGGGGCAAACGTCGTGTTGAACTCGCAACCGCGGTTAGTGTTCTCGATTCCATACAGCGCCGCCGCCGGTAGGTTTGGAATCCCTTCCGGGAAATTTATCGTGCTCAATGAACGCACGGTCCGCGAACTGAGTGGGGCCTGATTATGCGAGAAGAATGCTCCGGTTCGGGCCAAGGACAAAGCGGTTTCCACATCATCGTCGCTTGCTTGCGGGCGGCGATAGATGGCCAGCGGCCGGCCGGCCCGGTCCACCACTGCCACCACCAATGTAGGATTGTCGAGTGCCAGCGCTGCGCGCGTCGTCAAGTCCCGCACTTCGGTCGCGTCCAGTTGCACTCCATCGGCGCGGTTGACGGGAATAGTTCCGGATATCCCGGCCAAAGTCACTTCGAGGAACGACCCGCCCGCATGTTCGGGCAATGTGAACTCTACTCGCGCTTCATCAAACCAGCTCCACTCCACTGTCTCGCTGCCCACCTGCAATTCCACCGGCTCTTCCATGTTCTCTGGCGCCACTATCAACAAGGACTCGCCCGGCTCAGCCGGATTCTCCAGCGTCACCGGATCGCCCGTCGCGCGGTGAAAGACTTGCCCGAAGACGCAGGAGCCGATCAGCAGAAGCAACAGCGCCCGTTTCATTTCTTCCCTCCCGCGGGGGCACCCACCGGAGCAACGGACGGCTCATTGGTCACTGTGTACAGCTCTCCGCCGCGTAGATAGAGTTTTTCCATCTCCTGCTTGTTGAACGGACGCGCCCCGCGACGCCCGAACACCACCAGTTGGTTTCCGCTCTCATCGGCGCCGCGGTCGCGATCGAGTCCCTTCGATAAGGCAACCATCTCACCCTTGGTTTTGTAGGTGGCAATCAACTCCGGCCGCGGCTTCGGACTGAAGCCCCATATGTCGGGCGAACGGTTCGGCGCCATCAGCTCGAGCACCCGCAACCCGTTGTGCCCATCCGCGATATAGGCGAACACACTCGCGTTGGTCATCCCCACCTTCACCGCGTGCGCATCGTTGATCTTCCCGCCCGCCGTGTAGTAGTCCGGCTTACCCGGCCTCTCCGGATTTTCGATGTCGATGATCGCCAACCCCTCATGACCCGCGGCCACGTACGCATGGGTCCGCGCCAGATAGATGTCCTTGGCTTCTTTCATCGCGATTCTCGAAACCGCTACCGGGTTGGTCAAGTCCGTCGCGTTGAAGACCTGCACGCCTTCCTTGTCGCACACAAACAGGTACCGGAACTGCAGCGCTGCGTGACCGGCGCCTGTCAGGGGAACCATGCGAACCAGTTTCGGCTTGGTGGCATCGCTCAGGTCAATAATCGCCAATCCTTTGTCGCACGATACGTAGGCATACACGCCCGCCGTGAACACATGGTTTGCGCCGTGCAACGCGCCATCCGGGTTAAAGACGATGTCCTTCTTCAGGAAGTTGTTCCTCGGATCCCCGTCCAGCAGCGTCGCCGCGCCGATCATAATGAGGCCTTCCTCGGCATCGGCCACGTAGAGGAACCCGTGGACCAGATGGTGCGGCTGCTCTTCGTTTTCAGGAATCACCTTCCGCACCGGATCCACGCCCAGCGTTGTCGGAGCCGCGATCCAGCGCGCGTCCTTCGTCTTCACGGTGAAGCGTTGGCCGAGTTTTGAAACCGGGGCGCTGAGTATACGCTCGGCCAGCGCCTTGTTGTCGATGTTGGCTATATCGTAGATCTCCACGCCTTCGTGACCCTTGGCGGTGTAGACGTACTCGCCGCGCTGCTGCAGGCTGATCACGTTGCCGTGATGGTGGTGCGACTCATGCAGCTCCCGCCCGCCGGCGGCAAACTTCGCGAACTCTTCCGGATAGGCGAGCTTGTGCAGGTTACTGCCGAG
>JAENWC010000354.1 GCA_016650235.1 Terriglobia bacterium | reverse complement strand
TTGTACACCGCGGGCGAGATGCGGATGCGGTTCTCGCCGGCCGTTGTCACCTGAACACCGGCCCGTTGCAGCTTCTCCTGGGTCAATTTCTGGTTCTTCGCCTGCACCACGACCAGCGAACTGCGCGCCTCCAGCGGCGTGATCATGGAAGCCCAGGGCGGGCAGTTCCTTCTTCAACCGGTCGCACATCGGCTTGGAGTGGGCGTATATATTCTCAACACCCAGCGCCAGGATGCGCTGGAGCGCCTTATATTCACCCGCGTACCCCTCGGCTGGACCGTACATCTGAAAATCCATATAGCGCCGCATCCCATCGGCCGTGTACGTACCACCGCAGCCGTGCAGCGTGGATTGCGATAGGATCGGGTCTATGCGGCACAGACTGGGTATCGGGCTTATGCTCGCTTTCGCCGGAGCCATCCTCGCACAGGAGGTAACTCCCCCTGGCGGCCCCTCGCTGCCGGACTGGAACGTCCTGTACGGCCGGAAGGAGTTCACCGATGCCCAAAGCATGTTTTCAGGCTACCTGCGCAAGCTTCTCCAGAAAGAGCAGCAACAGCGCTCGAAAGCAATTGCGGGCTTGTCGTCGGCAGAGGAGATCCGGCAGTACCAGCGGGAAGCGCGGGCCCGGCTGCGCGCCGCTCTTGGAGACTTTCCCGCGCGGACTCCGCTGAACCCGCGGACGGCGGGTATCCTGGAGCGCGACGGCTACAAGGTGGAGAAGGTGGTCTTCGAAAGCCGTCCCCGGTATTACGTCACGGCGAACGTGTACGTTCCGGCCAAGGGATCGCCTCCTTACCCCGCGGTTCTCGCCCCGGTCGGCCACTGGGGCATGGGCAAGACGTTTGAGGAATATCAGCGCCTGGGGATTTACCTGGCGCGGCGCGGCTACATCGTGCTGGTTTATGATGTGCCGGGACAGGGGGAGAGAAGGCAATACTTCAATCCGATTCTCGGCCGCTCCCTGATCGATCCTGGCGGCTCCCACTGGTTCGTCACCCTGGAGCACGGCTACGCCGGTGCCCAGGCGATCCTCACGGGAGGAAATTACGCATCGTATCTGGTCTGGGACGGCATTCGCGCGCTGGACTATCTCACCGAACGGGCCGATGTCGATAAGGAGCGCCTGGCCTGCACCGGAACCTCGGGCGGCGGTTTGCAGGCCGAACTCCTCTCGGCCATCGATGAGCGAATCAAGATTTCCATCCCGGTGTGCTACGGCGGCTGCAATCCGGACAATCCGGCCCGTCCCGGATTGAGCATCACCGATATCGACGCTCTCATTGCGCCTCGCCCGCTGTTGATGATCGAGGCGACGGGGGATCCCCGCCCAGGCGTGATGGCCAAGCAGGAGCGCCATCAGGAGGTGACTCACCTGTACCAGGTGACCGGGCAGAGCGAGAAGACGCGCTTCATCATCGTCGACGGCCCTCACGGCTACGTGCCCGGCATGCATCAGGCGGCCTACTCCTGGCTGAGCCGGTGGTTCTTCGGAAAGAACGTATCGGCGGAGAGCCTGGCCGAGCCGGTCACGGCGGTGGAGCCGGCGGAGAATCTGAACAGCACCCCGGCGGGAGAGGTTGCCACCTCGCTTGGCGGAGAAACCGTGTTCTCCCTGAACCGGGCGCACGCGCACCGGCTCGCCGCGGACCGAAGCAAGAGGGCCGCGGCGGCGGATTCCACGCGCTGGCGCAGCAGCCTCACCGAAAGGATTCAAACCAGTATCGGCTTCGATCCTGGGCCGCGGCCGCTGACTCCGCGCACGCTGGAGTCTATCGATCAGGGATCTTTTGTCCTCGAGAAGGTCATCTATTACAGCGAGCCGGAGATCTACGTGCCCGCCGTGCTGCTTCTGCCCAAGAAGCAAGGCCCGCGCCCGGCGGCGGTGTTCGTCTCTGAAGATGGAAAAGCCGTCCAGGGGCTGCTGGATGATTATCTCAGGCCGATGGCGGAGGCCGGATACGTGGTCATTTCCATCGACCCGCGCGGCATGGGCGAGACGGACCCCGAAGCGCCGCGTTCCTCCAAACCAACCGACTTCAAGAAGTTTGTCCACGATTCGGAATCGGGATTCTTTTACGACTCGATGCGTGTGGGCAAGACCGTTAGCGGAATGCGAACGCGGGACGTCCTCGGCGCGGTGGACTATCTTGCGGCGCGTCCCGAAGTGGATGCTTCCCGCATCGCGGCGATCGGCCACGGCATGGGCGGACTGGTTGTTCTCTATGCGGCGGCGTTCGACGGCCGGATCCGTTCCGTAGCGGCCACCGGAACGCTGGCGTCGTATTCCTCGATCGCCGACAGCGAAATCTACACGCATCGCTTCAGCTCGTTCGGACCCGGCTTCCTGCGGGATTTCGACCTGCCCGACCTGGCCGCGCTGATCGCGCCCAGAACCTTGCTCCTGCAGAACCCGGTGGACGCCCAGCATCGCGTGCTGGCTCCGGAAACGGTCCAGCGAACCTACCGCTCCGCCGCCGGGATATATGAGGCAGCGGGACAGCGGGACCGCTTTCGGATCATCGATGGCGCAACGACAGCAAGCATCGCCCGGCGCTATGCGGCGCTGTTGGCGGAGGGCCCGGAGCACGCGAACCGGGGACGATGAACGCCTTTCACCGTCCGGGATTCTCTGAGATGCTGTACACGTGCGAGTCTGTCCGGTAGAACAGTTCGTTTCCGGACACCGCCGGGGAAGCGGTGATTCTTTCCCCGAGGTTGTTTGTGGCCAGCAATTCGAACTCCCTTCCAGCCTTCACCACAAAGGTGACGCCATCGTTGTTGCTGAAGTAGATCCGTCCGTTGCCGGCGATCGGGGAAGAATTGCAGGCGCCGCCCAGCCGCTTTCGGTAGAGTTCCTTGCCGGTCTTGCCGTCGAGACAGACCAGCACGCCGTTGTCCATCAGAGCATACAACAATCCTCGATAATAGAGCGGGGATGGCTCCTGCGGCCCGGGCTTTTCGCTCACCCATACCAACTCCGGCGGCCGCCCGCCGCCGGCCAGTCGAATCGCGTGAATCGGACTCTGCCGCCACAGTTGCAGGAATACCATGCCGTCTCCGTAGATCGGACTCACCACGATTTCGCCGTTGAACGGCCCTTCGCCTTCGCCGTATTGCCACAGCTCAGCGTGCGTCTTCGCGTCGAAGGCGGTGAGGCGGTTCTTCCCGGACACGAGAATGTCGGTCTGTCCATGATGCTCCACCAGGAGTGGTGTTGCGTGGGCCGTGCCGATGGGCCGGTCTTTCTTCCAGACAATCCGGCCGGTTCCTTTGTCAAGACCAACGAGAAAACAAGGGCCCTTGTGGTGATCCCAGGGCAGCAGCACGGAGTCCTCCAGAACGAGCGGACTGGTTCCGTACCCCCAAGCCATTCGGGGATCGCCGAATAGAGCCATGTAGCGCGTGACCCAGATCAGTTTGCCGTCGTGGGAGTAGCGGGCAATGTCCGAATTACCGAAGGCGACATAGACCGCATCCTCAGTTACCGCGGGCGTATTCACCGCCAGATTGGATTTCTCGTGAGCCCGCTGATCGATGCCCAAGCCGAAGTCATGCCGCCACAATTCCTTGCCGGTGTCGCGATGAAAGCAGAACGTCAGCAGCGATTTCCTGCCGTCTTGTTCCACCTGGGAAGTGACAAACAGCCGGTCTCCGTAGACCACCGGAGAACTGGTGCCCCATCCAGGCAAGTTCACCGACCAACGGATGTTCTCGGTCTGGCTCCATTGCGTCGGAAGATTCCCGCCGTCGGCCACTCCATCCGCATGGGGGCCTCTCCAGCGAGGCCAATTGGCGGTGCGCGAGGCCACTGGGGTCCTCCCGCCGCTCTGTAGGGCCGGCCAGGCAACAGAGATCAAGGCGGCCAACGCGAGGAGCGCACAAATCCGGGTGTGGTTCATATCGGGTAACCACTATTGTGACAGCCCCTGCCGGAATCCGGAGGCCGGCGCGAACCCGATCGCCGCGCCCGCATTGAGTGCGGCTCTTGCCGCGCGTCCGGCGAGCGAGTGGATTGAGCAGTCGGTGGGCATAGCCGGCTCGCCTTTTTTATCCGGCGGCGTTTAAGAATCTGTCGATATCCGCCATGCTGTGATAGACCGACACGGACACGCGCATCTGGTTCCACTGGATCTTCGTGTCGATATTTGCTCGCGCCAGTTTGGCGCTCAGAGCCTCCGGTTTGGCCACGATGAAGGCGGAGGTGGGCGTGGGCGTGTCAGGAGGAGTGAGGGTGGGGTAACCGAGGCCCGGCAATTCTTTCCTCAGCTTGGCTACCATCGGCCTGACATAGTCCTGGATGCTGCCGACTCCCAATTCGAGGATGAACCGGAGATTGTCGGCGTGGCCGGCTGCCACCGCGGTCGCGATGTTACCCACCTCGTAGAGCGCTCCGGCGCCGGTGCGGGGTTTCCAGGAGGCGGGCCGCGGGCCGGGCGGGTCGTGCGGGAACATGTGGTATTGAAAATCGGAAAACTGGCGGTCGCCGAATTGGGTTCGGCGCATGATCTTGCCCTGTAAAGACCGGCGAACGTAGAGAAAACCGAGGCCACGGTCGCCCATCAGCCACTTGTAACCGGAGCAGGCGCAGAAGTCGAGATCGAGCGCACGCACGTCGATAGGCACCGCACCCGCCGCCTGGATCACGTCGCAATAGAGGTAGGCGCCGTGGCTATGAGCCAGGTCCGCAAGCGCACGAACATTGGGCCGCCAGCCGTTTTGGTAGCTGACAAGAGAAGTGGCGATGAGACGTGTCTTGCCATCGGTGACCGCTTCTACGTCTTTCAGGTGGATGGTATGGTCCCCACGCAGGCGCACGATGCGCAGGTCGAGGCCTTGCTGCCGCAGCGACTGGTAGAGATACAGCGAACCTTCGTAGTGCAACTCATCGGTGACGACGTTGTACTTGTTGGAAGCAATGTCGAGGCCGGCCGAAACCAGGTTCTCCCCCATCAACGTGGACTGCACGAAGGCAATCTCCTCCGGCGAGGCGTTGATCAATTGGGCGAACAGCCGCCGGGCTTCCTCCTGGGAGCCGGAAGCGTGCCGGGCGCGGCCTTCGGTGGGGCCGTTCAGCTTGAAGTCCAGGTAGCTCTGCATGGACCGGATGGCGGAAATCCGCATCGGGTGCCATCCGGCCGGGTTGAGAAAAAGCTGCTTCCCGGCCCAGGGGAATTGGGCGCGGATTCCGCTCCAGTCCGGCGCCGCGCCTGCCATGGGAACGGCGGAAGCGGCCATTGCGGAGAGGATGTCCCGTCGCCGAGGCTTTGGCATAGAGGAATGATACCAGGAGGAGCAGTCAAGCATAATTCCTCGATACGAGGTGATTCTGATGCGACCCAAAGACTGGATACCACGGCCTTGAACCGCTCCACGCGCCGCGACCTGATTCGTGTGAACGCCGCCCTTCTGCTGGCGGCGGGGGTTGACCGGCGAGCCGTACACGCTGGAATGCTACCTGCCGCAAATGACCAACGGGCCTGACTTTCCCACATGGAGCGCGGACAGGCGCGAGCCCCCTCAAACCCTAACATAAATGACTACCGCCGCAATCACTCCCGCCGCGTCAAGCCGGCCCGGGCGGCAGAATTATTGGAATCGCACCGTCACGGTGTTCGCCGCGATGCCATCCGCTATTAGGTTGATGTCGACCTCTCCACGCCCTGCCAGCGAGACTGGCAGAGGTCCCAGGTTGATCTGCTCGACCCCGGCGAACTCGCTGCTCGCGACCGGCCCCGTCAGGCCTACTGCTTCTCCTCCCACCCGAGCGGTTGCCGCCCGCACGTTGCGCATCCCCGTCCCGAATAGCGAAAGGTACATCTGGCCTTCTTCCGCTCCTATCCTCACGGGAATCGCGGTCCGGCTTCCCTCCGGCTGCGATGCGTCGAAAATCAACTGTCCTGCCTGGGCGCCGCCGGCTCTCACAGTGATCGCTACGCCAGCCGCTACGCCTCTCCCGGTTCCATTCGCGCTAAACAGACCCGGCGCGATTGTCTCGATCAGCAGTTGCCCTTCTCCGGCTTTCTGCCCCGCGTGGAAAACCTCCATCCGCGCCACACCCGCCGCCAACTCGGCCGGGATCAGGTAGTTCATTTGTCCAGGCGACACGAAGAACAAGCCGGCACTGCGCGATACACCGTTGGCGTCGCGTATCAGGACGCTGGTTCCGGCCAGCTCGGTTGGCAAGGGCAGTCTTGCAGCCGCCTCAATCGCGGTGGCGAATCCTTCACCAAACCCGCTCGCGATAGAGCCCGGAGCGGTAAGGGGATGAAAATGAGACGCCACGACGCTCGCCACCGGAGGACGGAAGGGAAGCGTGTCCGGAATTACGCGGACGGGCGTAGTGAAGGTGAACGGAAACAGCGTGCCGCTGGGATAAGTGAGTTCGATGAAGAAGGCTTTCCACCCTTCTTGCGGCTTTTCCACTGTCACCTCGTAGGCTCCCCCGGCTGACCTGGCTACCGTTGCGCTCGTCCAGGTTTTGCCGATCGTTTCAACCCGGAAGTCCCGCGCCCTGGGGTTGGCCGCCTGCCAGAGTCTTACCGTGGTGGGTGGGCTGGGTGAATTCACCACGATCTTTCCCTCGTCCGGGAATTGCCACTGGTATTGCGGGATGGGCGACCCCTTGATCACGGCTTGCGCCCACGCCAGAGCATTTCCCAGAGTCTCGGTTTCCGCTCCTTCGAGCGAATGGCTCGCATTCGGCACATAGCGCAGGGAATTGGCGCCTGCCAGATCGCCGATATAGAGTTGCGACGATGTCGGAGTGAAAAACTCGTCGCCCGACGCATTGATGATGTATTTCGGCATCGTGAGGCGCGTCCGGTATTCAAACGGGTCCACGATCCGCATCAAGGCGCGGCTCGGCGTCGAACCCAGCCAGGCAAAAATCCCCAGTTTTTCATAATCGGCCACGGCCGGAGACCAGAATCCATACGCCTGCCAGTGGCTGCGGGAAGCCGCGTCAAAGCGCAAGGAATCGAAGACAAGCGGGACGAGCCCGATGACGCGCCGGTCCACAGCGGCCGTCAGCCATGAGATCCACCCCCGCTTTGACCCTCCGCCCACCACGTACCCGTCGATCTTGTGTCCCCCCGCCTCGGGTCTGGCACAAAACTCGCTCACCGCGTCCATGGCTCGCAC